>JBAQRB010000256.1:0-5223 GCA_049295655.1 Rhodocyclaceae bacterium | reverse complement strand
GCGAAACCCGCCTCTCGCGCGATCGCGCCAAGCGCGTCGCTGCATGGAACTCGCTCGAACAGGCGCTGAACGAAGGCACCCTCGTCACCGGCACCATCACCGGCAAGGTGAAGGGCGGCCTGACCGTCATGGTCAATGGCATCCGCGCCTTCCTGCCCGGCTCGCTGGTCGACATCCGTCCGGTCAAGGACACCACGCCTTTCGAAGGCAAGGAATTCGAATTCAAGGTCATCAAGCTCGACCGCAAGCGCAACAACGTCGTCATGTCGCGCCGCGCCGTGATGGAAGCCAACCTGGGTGAAGAGCGTCAGTCGCTGCTGGAAAACCTCAAGGAAGGCAGCGTCGTCAAGGGCATCGTCAAGAACATCACCGACTACGGCGCGTTCGTCGACCTCGGCGGTATCGATGGCCTGCTGCACATCACCGATCTGGCTTGGCGCCGCGTTCGTCACCCGTCCGAAGTTCTGGCCGTTGGCGACGAAGTGCAAGCCAAGATCCTCAAGTTCGACCAGGAAAAGAACCGCGTCTCGCTGGGTCTCAAGCAGCTCGGCGAAGATCCGTGGGTCGGCATCTCGCGCCGTTACCCGCAGAACACCCGTCTGTTCGGCAAGGTCACCAACCTGACCGACTACGGCGCGTTCGTCGAAATCGAACAGGGTATCGAAGGCCTGGTGCACGTCTCCGAAATGGACTGGACCAACAAGAACGTCCATCCGTCCAAGGTTGTCCAGCTCGGCGACGAAGTCGAAGTCATGATCCTCGAAATCGACGAAGACCGCCGCCGTATCTCCCTCGGCATGAAGCAGTGCGCTGCCAATCCGTGGGATGACTTCTCGATGAACCACAAGAAGGGCGACAAGGTCCGTGGCGCCATCAAGTCGATCACCGACTTCGGCGTCTTCATCGGCCTGCCGGGCGGCATCGACGGTCTGGTTCACCTGTCCGACCTGTCGTGGTCCGTTCCGGGCGAAGAAGCGATCCGCAACTTCAAGAAGGGCGACGAAGTCGAAGCCGCCGTTCTGGCGATCGATACCGACAAGGAGCGTATCTCGCTCGGTATCAAGCAGCTCGAAGGCGATCCTTACACCAGCTACATCGCGACGCACGAGAAGAACGCCATCGTGCGCGGCACGATCAAGTCGGTCGATGCCCGCGGTGCCGTGGTCACGCTGGACGGCGACATGGACGGCTATCTGCGCGCTTCGGAAGCTTCGCGCGATCGCATCGAGGATTTGAGCAAGGTCTACAAGGAAGGCGACGAGATCGAAGCGATGATCATCAACGTCGACCGCAAGACGCGCTCGATCAACCTGTCGATCAAGGCCAAGGATCAGGCCGAGCAGCAGGAAGCGATGCAGAAGTTCTCTGCTGACAGCAACGCCAGCTCGGGAACGACCAACCTTGGTGCCTTGCTGAAAGCCAAGCTGAACAATCCGCAATAAGGCAAGAGCATGACCAAGTCCGAGCTGATTGCCCGACTGGCGGAGCGTTTTTCCCAGTTGGTCGCGAAGGATGCCGATTTTGCGGTCAAGATGATTCTCGATGCGATGTCCGAGGCTTTGGCCAAGGGCGATCGTATCGAGATTCGCGGGTTTGGCAGTTTTGCGCTGAACTATCGTCCGCCGCGTGTCGGCAGAAACCCGAAATCGGGAGATAAAGTCAGCGTCCCGGAAAAATGGGTTCCGCACTTCAAGGCGGGTAAGGAATTGCGCGAGCGCGTCGATAGCGCGCTGCAAGCGGCCTGATTGGCAAGAGCTGTGGTAGAGTGAAATACTTCGGGCGGCAACGAGAGTTGCCGCCTTTTTTATTGTCGGAGGGTCAGCGATGCGTGCCTTGTTGTGGGCTTCCCGAATCCTTGTTTTTCTGTTCCTGTTCGCTTTCGCGCTCAAGAACACCGATCCGGTCAGCGTCCGCTTCTTTTTCGACGCAGCCTGGCAGGCGCCGCTGGTGATCGTCGTGCTGGCCTTTTTTGCCGTTGGTGCGCTGCTCGGTGCGCTTTCCCTGCTCGGCACCCTTTTCGCCCTGCGCCGCGAGGCGGGCCGACTGCGCCGCGAACTGAAACAGTTGCAGGCCGCGACCCCCGCCCATCAGCCGGCGTTCCCGCCAACGAATATTCCCTGATGATTGAATTCCAATACTGGCAGCTGCTCCTTTTTCCCCTGTTTTTCGGGCTGGGCTGGGCTGCCGCGCGGGTCGATATCCGCCATCTGGTCAAGGAGTCGCGCTCGCTGCCGCGCTCCTACTTCCAGGGCCTCAACTTCCTGCTCAACGAGCAGCCGGATCGCGCCATCGAAGCCTTCGTCGACGCCGTCAAGCTCGACCCGCAGACCGTCGAACTGCACTTTGCCCTCGGTAGCCTGTTCCGCCGGCGCGGCGAGACCGAGCGCGCCATCCGCATGCACCAGGGACTCGTCGAGCGCGAGGACCTGCCCGCCGATCTGAAGCTGCAGGCGCTCGCCGAGCTCGGGCAGGACTACCTGAAGGCCGGCCTGCTCGACCGTGCCGAAGAGATTTTCGACCGCCTGCGCGATTCGGCCCGCGCGGATGAGGCCAAGCGCAATCTGCTGGAAATCTACCAGCTCGAAAAGGACTGGGAAAAGGCGATCGCGATCGCCGCCGAACTGCCGGATGTCGCGTCGCACAAGGAGATTGCCGAGTACTACTGCGAACTGGCCGCCGCCGAGTTGATCCGTTCGCGCCACGATGCGGCGACCGAACATCTGCAGACGGCGCTCGAGCACAACCGCAAATGCGTGCGCGCCAGCCTGCTGCAGGGCGATATCGATGCACAGCAGGATCGGCCGCTGCAGGCGATCGAATGCTGGCAGCGCATCGAGCAGCAGGACCCGACCTATCTCGCGCTGGTCGCCCAACGCCTGCTCGATGCCTACCGCAAGATCGACCGGCGCGAGGAGGGCTTGCAGCTGCTGCGCGGCTATCTCGAGCGCTATCCCTCGCTCGATCTGCTCGACGTCGTTTTCCAGCTCGAGCTCGAGAGCGAAGGGCCCGATGCGGCTTACCGCCTGGTGCGCGACGAACTCAAGCGCAACCCGACGCTGCTCGGTTTCGACAAGCTGCTCGAAGCGCGCCTGCTCGTCGCCTCGCCGGAAAACCGTCCGGATCTCGATCTGGCGAAGAGCATCGTGCAGGGCTACACGCGCCGCCTGGCCCGTTATCGGTGCGATAATTGCGGTTTCAAGGCGCGCCAGTTCTACTGGCGCTGCCCGGCTTGCGGCGGATGGGAAAGCTATTCGCCGAAGCGCACCGAAGAATTCGATTTGACGCCTTAGGAGCTTCCTTTGAAAGTTACCGTAGTAGGTACCGGCTACGTCGGCCTGGTCAGCGGCACCTGTCTTGCCGAAGTCGGCAACGACGTCCTCTGTCTTGATGTCGATCCCGAAAAAATCCGCATCCTGCAGGACGGCGGCATCCCGATCTTCGAACCGGGCCTGCTCGACATGGTCAAGCGCAACGTCGCTGCCGGCCGCCTGCGCTTCACCACCGACGTCGCCGACGCGGTGGCGCACGGCGCCATCCAGTTCATCGCCGTCGGCACGCCGCCCGACGAGGACGGTTCGGCCGACCTGCAGTACGTGACCGCCGCCGCACGCAGCATCGGCCGGCACATGACCGGTTTCAAGGTAATCGTCGATAAATCGACGGTGCCGGTCGGCACCGCCGACAAGGTTCGTGCGGCGATCGCCGAGGAGCTCGCCGCACGCGGCGCGGCGACCGAGTTCAGCGTCGTCTCGAACCCGGAATTCCTCAAGGAAGGCGCTGCCGTCGAGGATTTCATGCGCCCCGACCGCATCGTGATCGGCGCCGACGACGAGCGCGCGGTCGAACTGATGCGCGCGCTCTACGCGCCTTTCCAGCGCAACCACGAACGCCTGATCGTGATGGACGTGCGCTCGGCCGAACTGACCAAGTACGCCGCCAACGCCATGCTGGCGACGCGCATCAGCTTCATGAACGAACTGGCCAACCTGGCCGAAAAGCTCGGCGCCGACATCGAGCACGTGCGGCACGGCATCGGTTCCGACCCGCGCATCGGCTATCACTTCCTCTATCCGGGCTGCGGCTACGGCGGCTCGTGCTTCCCGAAGGACGTGCAGGCGCTGCAGCGCACCGCACGCCTCGACGCAGGAATCGAGCTGAAGGTGCTCAACGCCGTCGAGGAAGCCAACGACGACCAGAAGCGCGTGCTCTCCGCCAAGGTCAAGGCGCGTTTCGGCAATGACCTGAGCGGGCGAAAATTCGCCGTCTGGGGCCTGGCCTTCAAGCCCAATACCGACGACATGCGCGAGGCGCCGAGTCGCTACCTGCTCGCCGACCTGTTCGCCGCCGGCGCGACGGTCAGCGCCTACGACCCGGTCGCCATGCACGAAGCGCAGCGGGTTTTCGTCGGCGAATCGCGTCTGGCCTACGCCGAAAATCCGATGGCCGCGCTCGACGGTGCCGACGCGCTGATCATCGTCACCGAGTGGAAGGAATTCCGCAGTCCCGATTTCGACGCGGTGAAGGCCAAGCTCAGGCAGCCGGTGATCTTCGACGGGCGCAACCTCTACGAGCCGAAAACGCCGCGCAGCTTCGGTCTCGAATACCACGCCATCGGGCGGCAATAATGCGGCTGGCTGATCTTTCCGGCACGCGCCTGCTGATCGTCGGCGACGTGATGCTCGATCGCTACTGGTTCGGCGATGTCGCGCGCATCTCGCCCGAAGCGCCGGTTCCGGTCGTCAAGGTCGAGCGCACCGAAGACCGGCCGGGCGGCGCAGCCAACGTTGCGCGCAACGCGGCGGCGCTCGGCGCGCAGGTCGGTCTGCTCTCGGTGGTCGGCGACGACGAGCCGGGCGCGACGCTGACGCGCCTGATCGAGGAGGGCAGCGTCGATGCCGGCCTGCAGATCGACCCGGCGATCAGCACCACCGTCAAGCTGCGCGTGATCGGCCGCCAGCAGCAGCTGCTGCGCATCGATTTCGAGACGGCGCCGTCGCACGAGGTGCTGCGCGCCAAGCTCGCCGAGTTCGAGACGCGCCTGCCGGCCTGCGACGCCGTGATCCTTTCCGACTACGGCAAGGGCGGGCTCGCGCACATCGGCGAGATGATCCGCATGGCGCGCGAAGCCGGCAAGAAGGTGCTGGTCGACCCGAAGGGCGACGATTATTCGAAGTACGCCGGCGCGACGATCATCACGCCGAACCGTTCCGAACTGCGCGAGGT
>JBAQRB010000255.1:0-17071 GCA_049295655.1 Rhodocyclaceae bacterium | reverse complement strand
TCGCCTTCAAACGTGAGGGCGAAGACCCAACCCGCATGTTTGCCGGTGAAGGCGACGCTTTCAGAACCAACAAACGCTTCAAGCTGCTCAGCTCGGGCATGGCGGCCAAACGCCTGAGCACCGCGTTTGACTCGGTCACGCTGTATGGCAACGACCCCGATCCGCGCCCGGACATCTACGGCAAAGTGGGCAACAGCGGCGTGAGCATTGCCACCATTGACGACCTGAAAGTGCTCTACGGCGGCTTTGACTTGTGCAACCCGGCCACCAGCGTGAGCATGACCATCAACGGCCCGGCGCCCAGCATTCTGGCCATGTTCATGAATGCGGCGATTGACCAAAACCTGGAAAAGTTCGCCACCGACAACGGCCGCGACCCCACCGACACCGAAGCGCTGAAAATTCGTGAATGGGTGCTGGCCAACGTGCGCGGCACGGTGCAAGCCGACATTCTGAAAGAAGACCAGGGCCAGAACACCTGCATCTTCAGCACCGAATTCAGCCTCAAGGTGATGGGCGACATCGCCAGCTATTTTGTGCACCACAACGTGCGCAACTTCTACAGCGTGTCGATCAGCGGTTACCACATCGCCGAAGCCGGTGCCAACCCGATCAGCCAGCTGGCGTTTACGCTGAGCAACGGTTTCACTTTTGTCGAAGCCTATCTGGCGCGCGGCATGCACATCGACGACTTCGCGCCCAACCTGAGCTTCTTCTTCAGCAACGGCATGGACCCCGAATACACCGTGATGGGCCGGGTCGCGCGGCGCATCTGGGCCGTGGCCATGAAAGACAAATACGGCGCCAACGAGCGCAGCCAGAAGCTCAAATACCACATCCAGACTTCCGGCCGCTCGCTGCACGCGCAGGAAATGGCTTTCAACGACATCCGCACGACGCTGCAGGCCCTGATCGCCGTCTACGACAACTGCAACAGCCTGCACACCAACGCCTACGACGAAGCGATCACGACGCCGACCGAAGAGAGCGTGCGCCGCGCGATGGCCATCCAGCTGGTGATCAACCGCGAGTGGGGCCTCGCGATGAACGAGAACCCGAACCAGGGCGCCTTCATCATCGACGAGCTGACCGACCTCGTCGAAGAAGCCGTGCTCAAGGAATTCGAAGCCATCGCCGCGCGCGGCGGCGTTCTCGGCGCGATGGAAACCGGCTACCAGCGCGGCAAGATCCAGGAAGAGTCGCTCTACTACGAGCACAAGAAGCACGACGGCTCGTACCCGATCATCGGCGTGAACACCTTCCGCAACCCGAAGGGCGACGCGCAGATCGAGATCGAGCTGGCGCGCTCGACCGAGGAGGAGAAACAGTCGCAGATCACCCGCCTGCGCGACTTCCAGAGCCGCAACGCCGCCGAATCCGGCGCCATGGCCGAACGCCTGAAGCAGACGGTGATCGACAACGGCAACGTCTTCGCCGTGCTGGTCGACGCGGTTCGCGTCTGCTCGCTCGGGCAGATCACCAGCGCGCTTTATGAAGTGGGCGGGCAGTATCGGCGCAGCATGTAGACTCAAGCGCCAGAGGAAGTACGGATGCGCTGCAGTTCAGCGCGACGCAAAAAAGCCAAGGGCGGGGCCTGACCCCGCCCTTGGCTTTTCGGGTATCAGATTTCCATCCAGACGATACCTTGCTCGCGTTCCACGGCGACGCCACTGGCGGTCGTCACGTAAGTCAGCAAGCCCAATTGACTTGGGTTCGAAAGTACTTTTGAGTTGAGAACGGTGTAAACGCTGCCGTCGCACCTGGCCGACTGCGAGACCAGGCCGGGATGTCCTTCGCGATGGAGCTTGGCGCCGACCTGATGAGTCAGTGTGTAATCCGTCGGATCGACCAGGGCCGGAAAGCGCACGACAAGCGGCCTGAGATCAAGCAAGGCGGCGTCGCAGCGAGCATGGTAGAGCTTGCGCTCGATCCTGATCCCCGGCTGGGTAAATCCGGCGTCCTGCAGGAACCCCGTTCGCCAGTGATGGACCGTCTCGTGTACGGTCGTCGCGATGCTATCCGCACCGTACCAGACACCGTAGGCGCCATCCGAGTAACGACTGCGCATCCAGTTCTTGAACGGGTAGTTGATCGCATCGTTCCAGAGCGCTTCCTCGAATGGCCGATCGATGATCGGTAGCGGCGACGCAAACAGGCGCGGTTTCGTGAGCAGTTCAAGATCGATTGCCGCCTGCCAGTCGCCGGGGGCGTCGCTCAGGTCGTCGAAAAGATCCTGCGAGACGCGAATCGAGACGATGTTGCGCGCGAGGTCGGCATGGGTTTCCGCCAGCCCGATCCGGGCGAAGACATCCTTGATCACTGGCCGCGAGCCCGGTCAAGATAGGCCAGTACCATCAGCAGACCGGCGAAACCGAACTCCCGGATGACCTCGATCGGTGTTCGATTCTGGAACGCCTGATTCCGCGTTTTCATCCAGAGGTAAGCGAGATCCCGGTTGTGCGGGAACAGCAGGCGCAGGTTCTTGTGAATGCCCAACAAATGACCGGCCCGCTCCATCGTGTCCCGGCTGGCCGCTATCGGCTCCCCACGCCGATAGCGCGCGAGCACGGCCCTGTTCGTCGTCGAAAAACCAAGGGCGTCGAGCTGTTCCTCGGTGCTCAGCTGCCAGTGGTCGAATAGCTTGATCAGCATGCCGGCAATGGCCTTGCGATCGATGGCGGGAGTAACGGCCGTTCCGGCGGCGGACATGGTTTTCTCCTTTGGGTTTGTGTTTTTATTATAGCTTTGTATGTTGCAAAAGCAACGGATGTGCGCCGGTTGGCGATCTGCGCGGCCGCTGCCCGGCGAGGCGATGTTGACGCCATTCTCCGGGCATGTTGGCCTGTGAGGCAATAAATACGCCGTTCTCAGGGAAGCGTGTTTTTTTGAGGCTTATCCGGTTGATGAAGAGGTCGCCCGCTGGTGACTTACGCGCCGTTGCCGGGCGGTGCGGCCTGGTCGAGCGTCTCGATCAGCAAGATGATTTCGGCGGCTGACGTATAGACCAAGTCCGGCGACTCGGCGAGCTGGCGGTCGCGGCTGCCGGCGACGATGGCTGCGAGGGCGTGGACGAAGGCGCGCAGCTGGTCGGGAAGATCAGGGTCTGCGGCGACTTGCTGGGTGAGGTCCGCAGCCGTGGCTGCGTCGCCGGCGAGCAGTGACTGGGCCACGGCGAGGGCGATGCGGCCATCGGTATGCCGGTTCTCGCCGCCGTCGCAGCGGTGGGCAAGATAACTGATGATGGCTTCGTCATTGGCTCGCGCTGCGGTTTCGGGCTGGCCAGCGTCGTTCTCGATGTCAGCGAGGACGGCCCAGGTCTTCCACGGCTCGGCCGCGTGGCTGAATTGCTGGCCGCATTCGATCGCCCGGCGGATTTCCTGCCGTGCTTCGTTTAGGCGGCGCAGCTTGCGCAGCGTGGCGCCGAGGTTGTTCCGCGCGCGGCCTTCGTTTGCAGTCTCGCCGACCTCGAAGAACTTGTCGGCGGCTTGCCGGTAAAAGTCGGCCGCGTCGTTCTGGCGGTTGAGGTCGCCGCCATACAAACTCCCCAGCTGATTGAGCGTTCCCGCCTGCCCGGAGATGTTGCCGAGCTGCACTTCGATCGTCAGCGATTTACGGTACGCGTCCTCAGCCGCTTCGCGCTCTCCTGACTCCTCGTTCACCATTCCGGCCATGTGCCAACTTGCGGCGACGCTGTTATGTTCCTTTATCTGCATGAAGTATTCGCGCGCCTTGGTATACGCCGCCAGCGCCTCCGCGTAGCGAGCTTGTTTCAGACGGACGTAGCCGAGCTGGCCTTGGTTTATGGCGACACTGCGTTCGGCGCCGCGCTTCTCGTCGCGGCGGATGGCCTCTTCGTAGGCAGCTGCCGCCTCGGTGAGTCGATCTAGTTGGGTAAGGCAGTCGCCTCGTCCCATGAGGCAAACCGACACCATTCCTTTCGCATCTTCATCCGACTGTGTGATCGCGATAACTTCGAAGCGTTGGCGGGACTCTTGGAAGAGCAGCAAGGCCTGTTCCGCGCCACGGGCCAGCCGCAATGCTTGTGCCAGTAGCCAGCAAGCTCCCGCCAGATCGTAATCGGCGTTAGGGTAGGCCTGTTCGCCCGCTGCACGGGCGCGGTCGAGTAAAGCCTGCGCGCCGGCCAGCGCATCGAGCAGCTGCCTGTTGAACAACTGCTCGATACGGGTACGTTCCGCCTGGAAGCGCGCGTGATTCCACGCTTCGCCGAGCGCAGCTACCGCTGCGTCGCGCACCTGCGCGACGCGCTCAAGCAGCCGCGGTTTGCCTGCGTCTTTCAGCAAGCTACAGAGCGAAGTGGCTAGCGCTATTATCGCCTCGGCATCCCCTACTCGCTGCACGTGGTCGAGCAGCGCGAACAGGTTCGGTAGTTCGAGCAGTGTCAGTGTCGCCGCGATTTCGGCGTTTCTATGCTGCTGCTGGTGTAAGAGACTATTTGTGTACTCGCCTATCGCCTCGGCCCAGCGCGCTGTCAGCGCCGCGCTTTCAGCTGCGTCGATCTGCCCGCGTAAATAGGGGCACAGCGCGGGATTGAGCGTCAGGTGGTTATAGCGATTGGCCGTCGCCAGTCCGGTTTCGATCAGCTCGCCGGCCAGTGCCGTGACGTCTGATGCTTCCCACACCATCATCTGGCGCAGTACGGCCAGATTCACGCCGCCGTGAAAAACACCGAGCACCCGCGCCCGCTCGCGGTTGGCTGGCGACATCCGGCGCAGCGACAGCTCGACGCTGGCGAACAGCGACTGCTCGCGGCTGCCGGGAAACTTCTTCTCCATCTCCGCCATCAGTTCGACCAGCGCTGCGCGGGTTGCCGCGACGCCGTCGCGCTGCAGCGCCGGGGCGAGCAGCGCCAGGCTGCGCGCGTGGCAATGCACGGCGTCGACCAGTTGCACGATCTCCTCGCGCGCCGTATCGGCCGTCGCTGCGCCACCGCCCGCCGCGTTCAGCACGCGCTCGACGAGTTTTACCGCATCGTCGCGCTCGAGGCGCTGCAGTTCGCGCCGCTGCCGCTCGCCGGCGAACGGCGCCGGCAGGTTCTCGCGGCTGGTGAATACGAGCCGCGTCTCGCCCTGCGCATTGAGCCGCGCGCACAGCGCGAGGATGGCGTCTGCTTCGCCGCGCGCGTTGTCGGCGAGCGCTTCCGGCGTTTCGTCGGCCAGGAAAGGCGGCAGCAGGATGCTTTCCATGTTGTCGACGACGAGCAAGGTGACCTGCTCGGCGAGCGCGCGTTCGACCGGCAGGATGGCGTGTTCGAGGTCGGCGAAGGTGGTGACCGAGTAGCCCGGAACGAGCTGGCGGCCGATGGCATCGAGCACCGCAGCACAGTGGCTGTGCGTTTCGACCGAGACGAAGGCGGCGCGGCGGATCTGCTGCGAGCGGAGCATCCAGCGCGCGAACTCGGCGGCGAGCGCGGTCTTGCCTTCGCCGCCTTGGCCGCGCAGTACGGCGTAGCGCGCAGCATCCTTGCCGGCCGGCCGCAACAGGCGCTCCAGCGTGAGCAACTCGCGGCTGCGGCCGACGAAGCCGGTTGCCGGCGCTGCAGGCAGTTCGCCGAGGCGGGCCGCGAGCGCGCTGCGCAAGTCCGCCTGCGTCTGCTGCGCCGGCGTGGCGCGGAAGAGTTGCGGGTCGTCCTTCTCCTGGAAGAGTACCGGGACGAACCAGTCGGCCAAGTGCAGTTCCTCGGCGCCGAAGATGCGGCCGCGGCAACTGTCGTCCTTGAGTTGGCGCTGGCCGGCGAGCATCGCATCGCCGACGCGGGCGCCGCAGGCCAGTGCGGTGTAGAAGGTTTTGACGAAGCGGCGCGCGGTCTCGACCAGCACGCTGTGGCTCATCGCCACCACCGAGGCGACGCCGGTTTTCAGCAGCTCCGAGGCAACCGATTCGCTGGCCGGCCCGGCCTGCGCGCTCTGGCAGGCTTCGAGGAAAACGAGCGGGATGCGGTGGTCCTTGAGCAGCGGGCCGAGTTCGTCGGTATGGATCGTCAGATGGCGCCGGCCTTCGAGTTTGGCGCTGTCCTCCGGGTGCTCGAAGCACAGGCCGCCGAGGCCGACGCGCTGGTCATAGACGCCGTGGCCGTCGAAATGCACGACGTGATAGGGCGCGCGGTTGCGGCGGGCGCGTTCGAGCTCGTCGCGCAGAGCGGGCAGGGTGGGCGGGCTGAGCACGTGCAGGCGAACGAGGCCACCGAGATCTTCCATCGCCTCGACCAGCGGCAGCGCGCTGGCGCGGTGGTCGAGGTAGCCGCAGGCGTCGTCTTCCGGTCGGGCGCTGGCGAGCAGGATGCGGATCGGTGGGGCGAGCACCGGCACGTCGAGCGCCCGCGTGTTGGGCAGGCGGCGGCGCACGCGGGTCGGCGCGGCGCCCTGGAACAGGAAGGCGTCGCCGTCGTGCAAGAGTTCCCACGGCAGGCCGAGCAACAAAGTGGCGGCTTCCTGTGCATCCTTCGCCTCAGCGTCGGGCGCGCCGGCTTCAAGCGCTGCATCCAAGTGGACGGAAAACCGGCGGCCGGCGTGAGCGTCGACGCGCGCCCAGGCTTGCAGGACGTTGGCGGTGTGCGCCGGCGGCAGCGCTGCCGTGTGCAGCAGTTGCCCCCAGCGGGCGAGGTTGTCTTCGACCTTGCGCGCACGGTCCTGGATAACCGCGACGCCGCTCGGCCAGATCGCGTATTGCTCCAGGTACCAGCGCAATTCGCCGGCTTCGATCGGGCCGATCGGGGCGATGAGGCGCCAGCTCTGCGCGCTGTGCACATCCGGCTGGCCCGGCTTCGCCGGCTCGTAAACCAGCCGGGCGCGCGCCGAAGCGCGGCGTACGCCGTCCAGCTCGACGAACTTGAGGTCCGAGAGTTCGAGAACCAGTTCTTCGAGCGGCTCGGCCTTCGGTTGCGGCGTCGGTGCGACGTCGGCCGGCAGGCGCTTGCCCAGCGCGACGAGGATCGCACTCAGCGCGGCATCGACGCCACCCGCGCCGCTGCTGACCGCGATGTAGATCGGCTCGTCGTCGAAGAACGATTCCATTACGCCAAGCTGCGTGCCGTCGAGCGAGAGCGGGATGGCCGGGAACTTGTCGCTGCCGCGCTGCTTCTGCAGGTCGAGCGCGTAGCGCAGTTCCTTGCCGACCCATTTCGACTGCAAGGCGGCGGGGCTGACCAGCACCGCATAGGCGGCCGAATCGTCAATGGCTTTAGCGATTTCTGACCAGAGCGGATCGCCGCCTTTCAACTGGCGCGAGTCGATCCACACGCCCTGGCCGAGATCGGCTAGCGCCTGGCGAAGTTCGCGCACGAAGGCGTCATCGTGCGAGCTGTGCGAGAGGAAGAGCGTGGACATGGCGGGCAGCTTTCGTAGGGTTTTGGCACGGCGTTGGCCGGGCTGTTCCCGATATTCCAACGTCACTGCCGGCCAGACGGTAGCGGCTATCCGCCGGATCGTCAATCGCGGCAGGATCCCGGAGGAATCGCCTTATTTCGAGCATCGCCAGCACGACGCCTCGTAACCGTTTTTCGGCCGCAAGCGCTGCCCGGAGAGCCAATGAATACGCCATTCTCCAGCCATCATGCGGGGCTGGCGTCGAGCCATGCGCCGCCAAGCCATCATGCGCTTCTGGAAAGCACCACCCAGGCCGCTGGCTGGCCATTCCGGGATGAGCATGTAGGCGTGCTCGGCGCGATGGAAACCGGCTAGCAGCGCGGCAAGATCCAGGAAGAGTCGCTCTACTACGAGCACAAGAAGCACGACGGTTCGTACCCGATCATCGGCGTGAACACCTTCCGCAACCCGAAGGGCGACGCGCAGATCGAGATCGAACTGGCGCGTTCGACCGAGGAAGAAAAGCAGTCGCAGATCACCCGCCTGCGCGATTTTCAGAGCCGCAATGCCGCCGAATCCGGCGCCATGGCCGAACGGCTGAAGCAGACGGTGATCGACAACGGCAACGTCAACGTCTTCGCCGTGCTGGTCGACGCGGTTCGCGTCTGCTCGCTCGGGCAGATCACGAGCGCGCTTTATGAAGTGGGCGGGCAGTACCGGCGCAGCATGTAGTTTTTGGTGCTGCTTTTCAGGCGCGGACTCTCCGGAAATGGCGAGCCCGTTTTTTATCCTGAACTATTGGCCGCGAGGGGTCAGGACGGCTGTTAATGATGTTGAATCTATCGTCGAGTTCATCACGGGGTGACCGGCTCACGATCCTATTCGGTGCTGTAAAGCTATGCAGCCAACTGCTGGCCCGATGTCATATCTCCCTTGCCGGCCAGCAAGCCAGACACTGAAATGTCCTCGTCCAATTCGTCCCAGTGCAGTCCGCCGCCACCACCGCTGATCACGTAGGCGGCACGCTGTTCCGGCGCTGCTCGCAACAGGCGTGGGAAAAAAGCCAGAGGAACGCCGAGTTGGCGGCCATCGGTCAGGCTGACCCACATCATCGAATCGTCGAATGCTACCGATTTAGCTAAAGTGCTCATTCCAGCCCCTTTCAATTTTTTCCGAATGCTTGCTGACCTGTTCCAGAATCACCCGTAAATCGGTCGGAGAGAATCCGAAGTTCTCAGCTAACCTGGGTTCGGGTTGGAGCCAGATTTTTGCCAGACACTCTCCGCGCTGGGCGTGGATGTGGATCGGCTCTCGCGGGTCCCCTTCGTTTGAGAAAAAGTGGAAGCGAATACCGTTAAAGCGAAAGGCGACTGGCATTACCCAAGGTTCCCCACAAAATTTCAGCCTGCAAGCGAGTATAGCGCTTAAGTATTTGCAGCGTCTGCGCCGTGCTGACAATGGTCTTGCGGGCTTGCCGGTTGATGGCGGGTCCGTTTTCTTGCTGCCGTGCCGCTCAGCGTTTGCCGGCGCCGCCCGCCGAATTGCCGTGCCCGGCTCCGCTGACGATGCCGCTGTGTCCGCCGGCGCCGTGCCCCATGCTGCCGCTCATTGTGCCGCCATGACTGCCGACGCTGGCGCCCGAGCCGGTGACGATGCCCTTGCTGCCATGCGAACCCGTTGTTGCGCCGGACGCCCCGGTGACCACTCGGGCGCTGCGGCCACCCGTCGTTATCGTGCCGCCGCTCGCGTTGGCGACCTGGGTCGTCGGGATGCCGATCGGCGCTTTTCCGCTCATCAGCGGGCCGAGCCTGAAGCCCAGCGTATTGGCGATTTTCCCCCAGCCCATGCCGTCGGCACGCATTTGCAGGATGCCCGTGCTTTGCGTGCCCGTTCCGTTCACCAGCGCACTGCTGCCGACCAGCGTGCCCTGCAGTTGCTGCGGCGTCGGGTTGGTGATTCCCTGGCTGACCAGTTCAGCGCGCGCCAGCGAGAGTGCGATGCGCACACTGCCGTAGCCCATCGGCCGGGTCGGCGGCGTGAAGGTCGTCGTTCCGGCGATCGGCGGCGTTCCGGGAACGCTGATCGCTGGCGGGCTGCTCAGCGTAATGCTGCCGCCGGTGCGTAGTCCGTTGACCAGAGCTTCAGCATTTTCCTGCGAGCCGGCAAAACCGCTGAAGCTGTCGGCCAGCTTGCCGCTCGCCGTCGATGGGTTTGCCGGACGCGGTGCAGCGCTCATCGGCATTCCGGCATTTTGCGCCGTCGCCAGCCCGACGCTGCTCAAAACGGCGAGTGCCGAGGCCAGGATCAGTGGCTTTCCCGTTTTCATGATGCGCCCTCCTGAAGTTAATCAATTGCTGGCGACGGCTCGTTCAATTTGCGTGATGATTTCGATTGCCGTCGAGGCGTCTACGATCAGTTGCCCGTCCTTTTTCGCTACTGCGCTGACCCGGGTCGTGCCGGACGTCAAGGCTTCAAGTTCGATGTCGATGTTGCGATCGCCCGCCTTGGCGCTGATCCGTTCGCCCAGCTCGATCTTTTCGTTCGTCCCCGGCTTGATCGCCATCCGCTTGAGCGCCCTGAGCGCCGCCGTGCGCACTTTCGGCAAGGGTTCGCTGAACGTCCGGTAGGCATAGCCGCCGAGCTGATGCTGCGCCGCGACGCCGCCGCCAATACCGACTGCGGTCAGTGCCAGCGGTGCGCAGGCGCTCAGGATGAGCGGCAGAAAAGCAACGATGAGTTTCATGACAATGGCCCGGGTGGATGGCATTCGATTGTCGGCTCGCGACGCCATGAATGGCAATGGCCCGAATGGAGCAGATTTTTTTGCCGGTTCGCGATGACAGGAAGCGCAATCGGGATGGTTAGGGGCCCGCTGTCGCCGCTGGGCCGGACGGCGTTGGTCGCGCTGGGGGTGGATGTGGGCTCAAGAACGGATGCATATGGCCGTTAGTCGACACGGGCGTGTTCTCTACGCCTGTTTTCTCCAACAGGAGTCTGTTATGACAGTCAGTGCTGTGAGTTCCAACAACACCTATGCGCCGGTCAATCGGTCACGAGCCGAATCCGACGAGGTGCAGCGGGCGGGGCGTGTGGCAAGAAGCGAAGGGGGGAGCGATGCTCCCGCGGTCAGTGTCGCGGCGCAAGTCTCGACTGCGGCTCCGATGGTCAATCTCGAGGGCCAGACGATCGGTTCGCGCATCAACGTTTCTGCCTGAGTTCCTGCCTGAGCAATACCTGCATGCGGTCCCGCTACTCGGCGCAGTGAATACCGGGGGCGCATGCTTTTCTCATTTGGGCGACGATGCCCTGTGCGCAGCCGGCTTTGCCTGGGCTGGCGGCGGCGTCGCTCATCAGCGCGTCGATGTTTCCCAGGTGACGGTGGTTGCGAACAGGTAGCCGGCGCCGTAGACCGTCTTGATTATTTTCGGGTTGTGCGGGTCGGCGTCGATCTTGCGCCGCAGTCGCGAGATGCGCACGTCGATGCTGCGGTCGAAGGGCGAGATGTCGCGCCCGCCGAGCAGTTGCTCGCGCGTCAGGATGCGGTTCGGGCATTCGAGGAAAAGGTTCAGCAACTGGGCTTCGGCGGTGCTCAGGCAGAATTTTTCGGCGTTTGGCGCGTAGAGCGCATTGGTCGCCGCGTCGAAGCGCCAGCCCGAGAATTCGGCGATGCTCCGCGTGTCGCTGGCCGGTCCGCGTGCGTGCTGCTCGCAACGGCGCAGGATGCTGCGGATGCGGGCGATCAGTTCGCGCGGCTCGAAGGGCTTGACGATGTAGTCGTCGGCGCCCAGTTCGAGGCCCATCACCCGGTCGGCCGTGTAGCCGCGCCCGGTGAGGATGAGGACGCCGCAGCGGTATTGTCCGCGCAACTGGCGGATCAACTCCATGCCGTCGATGTCGGGCAGGCCAAGGTCGACGATGCACAGGTCGGGGGTTTTTGTCTTCAGGCGGCGCAGCAGGTCGGAGCCGGTACGGAACCATTCCGATGTGTAGCCGAAGTCGCCGAGTACCTTTGCGACGATGCGGGCGACCCCGGGCTCGTCCTCGACCAGATAGATGGTGCCCAACCTCTCGCCTGCGGGCGGGTGGCTGGCGTGGCCGGCCTGATTCATTCGTCCGGTGATTGCAGGACGTTGGCCAGCTGCGACTTGTCGAATGGTTTGCTCAGCATGGGCAGCTCGGGGTCTTCGATGTCTTCTTCGGAATGCCCGTAAGCATAGCCGCTCATCAGGACGATGCGCATTTTTGGGCGGTTTTTTTTCACGAATCGAGCCAGTTCCCAGCCGTCGATGCCGCCGGGCATGACGATGTCGGAAAGGATGGTCGTGATGCCCGGGACGTTTTCGATGATGTTGACCGCTTCCGGTCCGTTTTCCGCTTCGAGGACCGGGTAGCCGAGGCTGGTCAGTTGCCGGCGGACGATCCGGCGGACTTCCGCGTCATCCTCGACCAGCAGGATGAGTCGTTCGCTGTTGTCGTTGCGCTCGATCAGCACTTCGGCCGCGTCGATGATCTCGGTGGCTTCCTCGACCCCCGGCACCAGCAGGGTGACGGTGGTGCCCCGGCCGGGAACGCTGCTGATGCGCGCCGTGCCGCCCGATTGCTTGACGAAGCCATAAACCATGGACATCCCGAGTCCGCTGCCCTTGCCAAACGCCTTGGTCGTGAAAAACGGTTCGAAAACCCGGGCCAGCGTCGCGCTGTCCATTCCCAGCCCGTCGTCGCTGACCGTGATGCTGATGTAGTCGCCGGGCTGCAGGTCCTGATTTGGTGCGCTGTCGGCGCTGACGCTGGTCGAGCTGATCTCGATCCGGATCTGCCCGCTGTGCGGCATGGCATCGCGCGCATTCAAGACGAGATTGAGCAGCGCGTTGTCGAGCTGGTTCGGATCGATCCGTGCGAGCAGGTTCTTCTGGCTGCTCCGCGTCGTCAGTGCGATGCTTTCCGGCAGCGAGCGGCGGATCAGCTTGGCCATTTCTTGGACCAGTTGCGCGATATCGACGGTTTTTGGCGCCAGCGGCTGCTGGCGCGAGAAGGCGAGCAGTCGCTTGACGAGGTCGACGCCACGGCGCGAGGCCTGCAGCGCCGCATCCAGGTGTTCGTCGAGGCCGCTGTTGCGCCCGCATTGCTCGCGCAGGACGGCGAGGTTGCCGATCACCACGGTCAGCATGTTGTTGAAGTCATGGGCGATGCCGCCGGTCAGCTGGCCGATGGCTTCCATCTTCTGCGCCTGGGCGAGCGCCGCTTGGGTCCGTTTCTGCTCGGTGATGTCGAGCGCGAGAACGAAACAGCCGAGCACCGTGCCGTCCGGCGCAAACTCGGGGACCAGCGTGCTGCGTGCGAAGACCGGCCGGCCGTCCGGGCGGGTCAGCGAGTATTCGTAGCTGACCTGTTTGCCGCTCAGTCCGAGCAGTACGTTGTCGCGCACGGTCAGCCAGACGGCCGTGCCGAGCACCGATTCGGTGCTGTGGCCGACGATTTCGTCGATCGGCCGGCTGAACCAGTTCGAATAGCCCTGGTTGGCGTAGCGGAAGATCAGCTGGTTGTCGAAGTAGCCGATATTGGCCGGCACGCGGTCGGTGATCAGGCGCAGCCGCTCTTCGCTGCGCCGCAACGACGCGGCGATTTCCAGGTTGGCGGCGTTGACTTTGGTCAGTCGCAGGTTGGCCGATTCGAGCTCGGCGGTGCGCTCGCGCACGCGGTTTTCGAGTTTGCTGTTCTGTTCTTCGATCAATGCCTGGTAACGGCGCTGTTCGGTGACATCGGTGTACAGCGTGATGAATCCGAAATGCGGCAGGGGGGCGCCGCGCACGGCAATGATGCGGCCATTCGGGCGGTGGCGCTCGGAATAATGGCTGGCGAAGTTGCCGGCCAGCCCGACGATTTCCTCGATCAGTGCTTCCGGATCGCCGGGGCCGTACTCGCCGCGCAGGGCGTTGTAGCGGATGAAGTTGGCAAAGGGGGCGCCGACATGGGCCATCGATTCGGGGAAATCGAGCAGTCGCAGAAAGCTGCGGTTCCACGCGACCATGCGCAACTCGGCATCGAAGACCGTGAAGCCTTGGTCGAGCTCATCGAGTCCGGCGTTCAGCATGTCGTCGTGCTGCTGCTCGGCGACCGGGATGTCCGGCGCGGCCCCTTCTCCCACGTTTTTTGCCTGCGTCATGCCGTTTGCTCCACTGCGGAATGCGCCGATTCTAGCCTGCACGCCGTGTCCGGTAGTGCGCTTGCAAACATTCGTTACATTCGGACAAAAGTTCGGCAAACATCCTCTGCGAATCTTCGTCTCCGGTACCTGCCCGAAGTGCGCCTGCACTGCGCCGGCACGAAATTCGGGGAGTCGCGCTACCTTGACAACAAGAACAACTGACACATCAACCGGAGGGAAAATGAACACTTCCACTTACCAGCGGATTCGCGAGAATCCGAAGTTCCAGGACATGGTGAAACGACGGGGCCGCTTCGCTGCGCTGCTCTCGGCCATCGTCCTCGTCGCCTATTACGGCTTCATGATGGCCGTCGCCTTCAAGCCGGAATTGTTGCGCCAGGTGCTGTCCGAAGGCTCGGTGCTGACCGTCGGGATGCCGATCGGCGCCGGCATCATCATCGTTTCCTGGCTGCTGACCGGCCTCTACGTCTATCGCGCGAACAGCGATTTCGACAAGATCAACGCGGAAGTACTGAAGGAGGCCGGGCAATGACTCGTCTGATGCAATCACTCTGGCTCGGCGCGCTGCTCGCCGCCAGCGAAATCGCCCTGGCCATTCCGGCCGACGTCGCACTGGTCGAAAAGCAGCCGGTCAATATGACGGCGATCGCGATGTTCTTCGTCTTCGTGCTGAGCACGCTGGGCATCACCTTCTGGGCGGCCAACCGCACCAAATCGACGGCCGACTTCTACACCGCCGGCGGCGGCATCACCGGGTTCCAGAACGGGCTGGCGATCGCCGGCGACTACATGTCGGCGGCCACCTTGCTCGGTCTTTCTGCACTGGTCTATTCGAAGGGCTTTGACGGCTTCATCTACATCATCAGCTTCTTCGTCGGCTGGCCGATCATCCTCTTCCTGATGGCCGAACGCCTGCGCAATCTCGGGCGCTTCACCTTCGCCGACATCGCTTCGTATCGTCTCGACGAGTCGCGTATCCGCATCTTCGCGGCGATGGGTTCGCTGACCGTCGTCTGTTTCTACCTGATCGTGCAGATGGTCGGTGCCGGCCAGCTGATCAAGCTGCTCTTCGGCCTCGAGTACAACGTCGCGGTGATCGTCGTCGGCGTGCTGATGGTCGTGTACGTGACCTTCGGCGGCATGATCGCCACGACCTGGGTGCAGATCATCAAGGCGGTGCTGTTGCTGATCGGCGGCTCGATGCTGCTGATCATGGCGATGAGCCAGTTCGGCTTCAGTCTGGAAACGCTGGCCGTCAAGGCGGCTGCGGTGCATAAGGACGGCGTGAAGATCATGGGTCCCGGCGCGCTGCTCGCCGATCCGGTCTCCGCCGTCTCGCTGTCGCTCGGCCTGCTCTTCGGAACGGCCGGCCTGCCGCATATCCTGATGCGCTTCTTCACCGTGCCGAACGCCAAGGAAGCGCGCAAGTCGGTGTTCGTCGCCAGCGGCTTCATCGGCCTCTTCTTCCTGATCGTCTGCCTGCTCGGCCTGTCGGCGATCGTCATCGTCGGCACCGACCCGCAGTTCTTCGAGGGCGGCAATATCGCCGGCAAGATCATCGGCGGCGGCAACATGCCGGTCATGCATCTGGCCAAGGCGGTCGGCGGCAACCTGTTCCTCGGCTTCCTGTCGGCCGTTGCCTTCGCGACCATTCTCGCCGTCGTCTCGGGCCTCGCGCTGGCCGGTGCTTCGGCGATCTCGCACGACATCTATTCGCGCGTGATCCGCAAGGGCAAGGCCACCGGTCCGGAAGAAATGCGCGTCTCGAAGATCGCTTCGCTGTTCCTCGGCGTCGTCGCCGTGGTGCTCGGCATCATGTTCGAGAAGCAGAACATCGCCTTCCTCGTCGGCCTGACCTTCGGTATCGCGGCGTCGGCCAACTTCCCGGTGCTGATCCTGTCGATGTACTGGAAGGGGCTGACCACCCGCGGCGCGCTGATCGGCGGCATCGTCGGACTGGTTTCGGCGGTGACCTTCGTCGTCCTGTCGAAGGCCGTCTGGGTGTTGGTGCTGAACAACCCGGCGCCGCTCTTCCCGTACGAGCAGCCCGCGCTGTTCTCGATGCCGCTTGCCTTCTTCTTCACCTGGCTGTTCTCGGTGACCGACAAGAGCGTCCGTGCGGCCGGCGAGCGGGCGGCCTTTGCCGACCAGTACATCCGTTCGCAGACCGGCTTCGGCGCGGCGGCTGCTTCATCGCACTGAGCGCAAATGTCAAAGTCTGAGTAAGCTATGCCTCGGGGCCGTGGTCCCGGGGCTTTTTTCATGCAAGAACACAAGATGAGGGGCGTCAGGATGTCAGTCGAGAATCTCTACCAGCAAAAGCGCATGAGCGCGGAAGAAGCGATCGGGCAGGTGCACAACGGTGATTTCATCATCGTGCCGACGGCCGTGGCCGAGCCGCCATCGCTGCTGACGGCCTTGTCCGATCAGCGTCGGCGCTTTCGCGACGTTAAGGTGGCGCAGATCCTGGCGGTGCGCAAATTCGGCTATATCGACCCGGAAACCGTCGAGAACGTCCGGCACGTCGCTTTTTTCTACAGCGGTGCGACGCGGGCGGGCGGCAGCGAAGGCTGGGTAGACTTCATCCCCAGCTATTTCTCCGAAATGCCGGCGCTGATCTCGCGCGGGCAGATTCCTTCCGACGTGGTTTTTTCGCTGGCCTCGCCGATGAACGAGCACGGCTATTTCTCGCTGTCGCTCGGTCCCGATTACACGATGGCCGCCGTCAAGAAGGCGCGGGCCATCGTGCTCGAAGTCAATCCGAACGTGCCGTTTGCCTTCGGCAACTGCCACGTCCATATCTCGCAGGTCGCCGCCCTGTGCGAGAGCAGCGAGCCGGTGCTCGAAGTCGGCCTGCCGAAGATCGGTCCGGTGCAGGAAGCGATCGGCAAGTACGTCGCCGACCTGATCGACGACGGCTCGACCTTGCAGATCGGCTATGGCGGCATTCCCGACGCGGTGGTCATGCAGCTGACGCACAAGCACGACCTCGGCATCCACACCGAAATGATCGGCGACGGCATCCTGACGTTGCTCGAAAGCGGCGCGGTGACCAATCGCAAGAAAAACTACCTGCCCGGCAAGATGGTTGCCACCTTTGCGCTGGGTTCGCAGAAGCTCTATCGCTTCATGCACATGAATCCGATGCTCGAAATGCACCCGGTCGATTTCACCAACGATCCTTGTCTGGCCGGTCAGAACGACAACCTGATGGCGATCAACGCCACGCTGCAGATCGACCTGCTCGGCCAGTGCGGTTCGGAGAGCCTCGGCGCAAAACCCTATTCGGGCACTGGCGGGCAGGCCGACTTCGTTCGTTCGGCAAACCGTTCGCAGGGCGGCAAGGCTTTCATCGTTCTGCCGTCGACCGCCAAGGACGACACCATTTCACGTATCGTTCCGGCGCTGAGCAGCGGCACGCACGTGACGACGAGCAAGAACGACGTCAATTACGTGGTGACCGAGTTCGGCGTCGCGCAGTTGCGCGGCAAATCGGCCAAGCAGCGCGCGCAGGAACTGATCGGCATCGCGCACCCGAACTTTCGCGCCGAACTGACCGAGGCGGCGCGCAAGCAGGGCGTGC
>JBAQRB010000254.1:0-4779 GCA_049295655.1 Rhodocyclaceae bacterium | reverse complement strand
AGCCGAAACGGTCACGCCGCGCCAGTGCGCCACCCGGCGCAAGGCGCGCTCGCCTTCGAGGCGCACCACGCTGCGCCGCGAAATCACCGGAACAATCCCCGCAACCCCCAGTTCGACGGCCTTCTGCACGGTCAAATCCATTTTCTCGCCGGACTGCAAAGCCTGGATCAGCGTGACCGCAAGCGGCGATTCGCGCTCGACGTCGTGCCACGCCAGCACCTCGACGGTAACGCGCTCGCGCTCGATGCTGGCGATCCGTGCCGCATGCTCGCCGCCGCTGCCGTCGAACAGCGTCAGCGCGTCGTCGATGCGCAGGCGCAAGGCCTTCACGGCATGGCGCGCAGCGCCTTCGGGCAATTCGACGGACTGGCCGGTGGACAGCGGCAATGGGCAATAAAATCGGGGGGAACTCATGGGTGATATTATAGGGTCATCAACGCTTGAGCGTCGTGCTCTGGAGGGCTGCAGCGCAGCAGAAAATCATGGCAATGGAAACCCCGCTTTGCGATTTCGGCTGGCAGGCTGTCGACTTCGCGGTCGACGGCAGCGACGGCAGCGACGGCAGACGGTACACGCTGGACACGCTGCGCGGACCGAACGGTCTGCTGCTGATGTTCATCTGCAACCACTGCCCCTACGTCAAGGCCGTCATCGACCGTCTCTGTCGCGATGCCCGCGAATTGCAGGCACTCGGCATCGGCGTGGCGGCGATCATGAGCAACGATGCGGCGCAGTACCCGGAAGACTCGCTCGACAACATGCGCCGACTGGCGCGCGAACTCGATTTTTCCTTCCCTTACCTGCACGACGCGACGCAGGAAATTGCGCGCCGCTACGGCGCCGTATGCACGCCAGACTTCTTCGGCTTCAACCGCGACCTCGAACTGCAGTATCGCGGCCGCCTCGATGCCAGCGGGCGCAGCCCGGCCGCGCCCGAGGCCCGGCGCGAGCTGTTCGAGGCCATGCGCGAAGTCGCCGCCAGCGGTCAAGGACCGCGCGAACAGACGGCCAGCATCGGCTGTTCGATCAAGTGGCGGGACTGAAGGCTGACTAGCTGGCAACCGGCGGAAGCGGCAGTATCGTGCGCGCCGGACGGCCGATGTGATAGCCCTGCGCCAGATGGACGCCGAGCTCGCCGAGCTTGTCGAGCACGTCCTCGTTTTCGACGTACTCGGCGACCATCGTGATGCCAAGATCGAGTGCCAGCGAGCGGATGCTGTTGACGAAAGCCAGATCCTTGCTGCTGCTCAGCATGTTGGCGATGAATTCGCCCTCGATCTTCAGGAAGTCGATCGGGAAGCGCCGCAGATAGTGGAATGAAGAGAATCCCGAACCGAAGTCGTCGATCGCCAGCATGTAGCCTTCGAGCTTCAGATCGTTCAGGAAGCTCTCGAGCAGGCTGAGATTCTTCACCGTATCGCGCTCGGTGATCTCAAAAACGACACGCCCACGCTCGATACCGCTGTCGGCGATGATCTGCTTCATGCTGCGCGCAAAATCGCCCAGCACCAGGGCGCGCGGTGAAAGATTGATGAAGATGTAGCCGTCGTGGCCCTGTGCCTGCAGCGAATTGAGCGCGAGTTCGATGACCAGCAGGTCGAGCCGGTGGATGACGCCGATCTTTTCGGCAATCTCGATGAACTCGTCGGCCCGCATCACCTCATCGCCCAGTTCGATGCGCGACAGCACCTCGTAGGCCACCACGCGGCGCGTGCGGACATCGACGATCGGCTGGAAGAACGGCGTGATGCGCTTGTTCTCGATCGCATCGAGGATCAGCACGCTCTTTTCGGTGATGTCGCGCAGCACCTCGACCACATCCTCGGCACTCGGCGCAGCGATCATGTCCTTGCCGCCGGCCTTGGCCTTGTACATCATGTTGTCGGCAAACAGGAAAAGGTCCTTGGCCTCGACCGCATGGTCGGGGAAGACGGCCAGCCCGATCGAACAGGTTCCCGTGATCGTCCGCCCGTCGGCATCGATCCGCATCGCACTGACCGCACTGAGCACGCGATTGGCCACCAGCGCCGCCTCCTCGTTGCCGGTTTCCGGCAGGACCACGACGAACTCGTCGCCACCGTAACGGGCAAAAATATCGCCGCCGCGCAGCGCTTCCTGGACGCAGCGGGAAAACTGCTGCAGGTAGAGGTCGCCAACCGGGTGCCCGTAGCTGTCGTTGATCACCTTGAAGTTATCGAGGTCGATCAGCAGCAGGCCGAACTGATAGCCATGCCGTTCGGCGCGTCCGATTTCGTAGTTCAGCATTTCCCAGAAAACGCGCTGGTTGAAGAGGTCGGTCAGCGGATCGCGCGTCGCGTAATACTCCAGGTCGCGGGTGTACTTGTAGATCGCCTTGACCGACCCGACCACGTTGAGCAGCGTCGACAGCACGCTGTCCATCACCAGCGTGCGCGTCTCGTCCTCGACATCCTCGGAATGCACGCCGATGCCGACGATGCCGCCGATTTTCGGCGCTTCGACGAAGAACGATTTCACGCGCAGGTCGATTTCGCTCTCCGGCAAGCTCACCTCGTCGGCATCGACATGGACGACGTTATGCCGCAGGTTGCAGGTGGCAAATTCGCCGAAGCGCGAATGGGTCACCAGCACCTCGCGGATATGGCGCTCGAGCATTTCCTTGGTGGCCGCACTCGGCGGATTGAGCCAGAAAATCTCCAGGTCGAACAATTCGTCGTCGATCTTGAACACCGAGAAAAGGACGTGCGTACTGATCACCTGATTGATATCGGAGATCAGCTGCTTGACGTATTCGCGCCAGTCCTTGACGACATCCGAGGTAATGACGAATTTTTCGAGCAGGCCGACCTCGAATTTCAGGATGTCCTTGTCGACGGCAATCGTGCGCAGCTTGCCGACGAGCTCATGCAGGCCGCCGAGGATGTCGTTCAGCTCATCAAAACCTAGGTCGTGCCGATCAAGCGCCACGTACTGCAGATCACGAACGGCATTGACGCTCTCGAAACTTTGCGTCACCGCGCTGACCGAGCGCTCGAGGCGGCGCGTCACCCACCACACGCCAAGCATCGGCAAGCCCAGCAGGAAGGGCAAAACCGCCAGCAGGGTCATCAACAGATCGTGCTGCGCCCGCTGCTCCAGTTGCGCCATGTCCTGAACGACATCGACCGCACCCAGCACGTTGCCTACCTCCGCGTTGCGGTGGCAACGCAGACACTTTTCCTCGGCGACCAACGGATAGATGTAGCGCACGGTATCCGCGGTGTCGACCCGCCGCCGGCTGCCATCCTTCAGCGCGCCGGCAAGATCGGCATCGACGGCCGGCTGCTCGATTTCGCCGAACTTGTCTTCGACCAGCGCGCCACGGTAAATCTGGATCTTCATCATCGAATTGCTGCTCGCCTCGTGCGTGGCGGCCAGGAAAGATTCGGCCTGCTCACGCCGCCAGCCCGAGTTCATCAGCTCGTACATCGCACCGAAGGTAATGCGCGCGACGGCCTCGGAAGTCTTCAACGCGTTGTCGCGCACCGCACCGCCAAAAATCTTGCCGACCGCCAGGTAGCTGCCGCCCAGGAAAAGCACGGCGACCGCAGCCGAGGCCGCAAAAATGAAGGTTCTGATGCGCATCCGGGTTACCCCCTGTAGTGCCACTGATGATTCCGCCCGGTTTTTCGGCAGAAATCCGGATCAAAAATGACTAAAAATCCAGCAGCATGAAAAATAACCGACAACCCGATTCGAAAACAAGGGCATGGATCAATAAATGCGGCACTTGCAGGGCAAGGCGGAGCGGCAAATACGCCCGCCGGATCGGTGCAGGGTAAAATGCCCGGCATTGTTCCCGTCGCGCCGTGCCCGTTGCACAGCAAACATCGAATTTTCCGGAGATTCACCCATGCGTCGCATTACGCTGAGCCGCTACCTGATCGAAGAACAACGCGAAAAGGGCAAGATCAACGCCGACCTTCGCCTGCTGATTGAAGTGGTCGCGCGCGCCTGCAAGAGCATCGCCATCGCCATCGGCAAGGGCGGGCTGGGCGGCGAAGGCGGCATCCTCGGCGAAGCCGGCAGCGACAACGTGCAGGGCGAAGCGCAGAAGAAGCTCGACGTCCTGTCCAACGAAATCTTCCTCGAGGCCAACGAATGGGGCGGCCACCTCGCCGGCATGGCATCCGAGGAAATGGAGCTGCCGCACGCCATCCCGAACCGCTATCCGCAAGGCGAATACCTGCTGCTCTTCGATCCGCTCGACGGATCAAGCAACATCGACATCAACGTCTCGGTCGGCACCATTTTCTCGGTCCTGCGCTGCGCCGAAGGCGCCGACCCGACGCAGAGCGAAGCCTTCCTGCAGCCCGGAACGCAGCAGCTCGCCGCCGGCTACGCGGTCTATGGCCCGACGACCCTGCTCGTCCTCACCGTCGGCGACGGCGTCGTCTGCTTCACGCTCGACCGCGAACTCGGCTCCTTCGTGCTGACGCAGGAAAACATGCAGATTCCGCCGGAGACGAAAGAGTTCGCCATCAACATGTCGAACATGCGTTACTGGGAAGAGCCGGTAAAGCGCTATATCGACGAGTTGCTGGAGGGCAAGGAGGGGCCGCGCGGCAAGAATTACAACATGCGCTGGGTGGCATCGATGGTCGCCGACGTGCATCGTATCCTGACGCGCGGCGGCATCTTCATGTACCCGCTCGACAGCCGGATCGCAGCGCAGGGCGGCAAGCTGCGCCTGCTCTACGAGGCCAATCCGATGGCCTTCATCATCGAGCAGGCCGGCGGCGCGGCGAGCACCGGCCTGTG
>JBAQRB010000253.1:0-2418 GCA_049295655.1 Rhodocyclaceae bacterium | reverse complement strand
AGGGTGATCTTGTAGCCGCGCAGCGCGAAGGCGGCGACCGTCTGCACCGCGTCGAAAACCTGATAAAGCGCAACGAAAGCGATCAGCGAAAGCGACACCGCCTGCACGGCGGCATCGTCGGTATAGGCCGCCGTCAACGGCCGGGCGAACAGCCACAGGACGATGCCGAGCGCCGACGACAGGCCGCCGGCAAGCAGCAGGCCGGCACCGATCGAAGCCCTCGCCCGCGGCCAGTCGCGCGCCCCGGCGGCCTGGCCGACCTGCGACAGGGTGGCGATCGACAGCGCCAGCGGCAGCATGTAGCAGATCGCGGCGAAGTTGGCGACGATGCGGTGGCCGGCGACGACGGTCGCGCCGAGCTGCGCGACGAACAGCGCGATCAGCGTGAATGACGAGATTTCGACGAAGCTCGAAAAACCCATCGGCAGGCCGAGGCGCAGCAGCTCGCGCAGCGGCTTGGCGCGCGGCAGCTGCCAGCCGGCGAGCAGGCGGTAGCGGCGCAGGGCGTCGCCGAAAAAGAGGTAGCCCGCGCCGCAGAGCAGCGCGAACCAGCCGACCGTCGCGTTCGAGATGCCGCAGCCGACCACGCCGAGCGCCGCGCCGCCCCCTCCCCAGCCCCAGCTCCCGGTGACCAGCGACCAGGCGAGCAGACCGTGCAGCAACGTGCCGCCGAGGCTGATCAGCATCAGCGGACGCGGCCGCCCGAGCGCGTTGCAGAACGAATAGAAGGTGCGGTAGAGCAGCGCCGCCGGCATGCCCCAGGCCAGCATGCCGAGGTAGGCGCGCGCCTTGGCTTCGACGCCCGGCTCGATACGCGACAGGGCGAACAGCGGGTCGGGGTTGAGCAGCAAGAGCACGCCGGGAACGGCCAGCAGCAGGGCCAGCCAGAAAGCCTGCTGCAGCGCGCCGGCGATCTCGTCGTCGCGCCCGGCGCCTTTCAGGTGCGCGACGGTCGGCGCCACCGCCTGCAGGACGCCGACCAGCGCGAAAACCACCGAGATATAGACGCCGCCGCCGACCGCCACCGCCGCCAGGTCTTCGGTGCCGTAATGGCCGAGCAAGGCGGTGTCGATCACCATCATGCCCATCGACGCGAGTTGGGCGATCAGCATCGGCGCGGCATGCGCAAGGATCAGGCGGGATTGGCGGACGAGCATCGGGCAACCGGTGGCAGGAAACGGAGAGGAGGCACAGGCTATCCGATTTGCGCCGCGACCGGTGCGCCTGCGGCAACTTTCTCGGCGCCGCGCGCAGGCTTTTTGACGCCGATCATGGAAACATCTCCCTGCGCCCAGTAGGGTTTGGCCTTTCCAGATCACTCCCGGACACGCCGCACGATGAACACGACCCAGACCTCCGCTGCCTACGAGCCGATCGAGAACGCCAGCCGCGATGAAATCTCGGCCCTGCAGCTCGATCGACTGCGCTGGTCCTTGCGCCATGCCTACGACAACGTGGCGCACTACCGGGAAAAATTCGATGCGCACGGCGTGCACCCCGACGACCTGAAGTCCCTCGAAGACCTGAAGAAATTCCCCTTCACGACCAAGCAGGACCTGCGCGACAACTATCCGTTCTCGATGTTCGCCGTGCCGCGCGAAGACGTGGTTCGCGTTCATGCCTCGTCCGGAACGACCGGCAAGCCGACCGTCGTCGGCTACACGAAGAACGACATCGAGATGTGGGCGACGCTGATGGCGCGCTCGATCCACGCGGCCGGCGGGCGGCGCGGCGACATCGCGCACATCGCCTACGGCTACGGCCTGTTCACCGGCGGCCTCGGCGCGCACTACGGCGCCGAGCGCCTCGGCTGCACGGTGATCCCGATGTCCGGCGGGCAGACCGAGAAGCAGGTCCAGCTGATCATGGATTTCCAGCCCGACATCATCCTCGTGACGCCCTCGTACATCCTCAACATCGCCGACGAATTCAAGCGCCAGGGAATCGACCCGGCATCGACCCGGCTGCGCATCGGCATGTTCGGCGCCGAACCGTGGACCGACCAGATGCGCCTCGAAATCGAAAGCACCTTCGGCATCGACGCCGTCGACGTCTATGGCCTGTCCGAAGTGATCGGCCCCGGCGTCGCCTGCGAATGCGTCGAGAGCAAGGACGGACCGGTACTCTGGGAAGACCACTTCTACCCCGAAATCATCGACCCCAGCACCGGCGAAGTGCTGCCCGACGGCAGCTCGGGCGAACTCGTGTTCACCTCGCTGACCAAGGAAGCGCTGCCGGTCATCCGCTACCGCACGCGCGACCTCACCCGCCTGCTGCCGCCGACCTCGCGCGCTATGCGCCGGATGGGCAAGATCACCGGCCGCTCGGACGACATGCTGATCATCCGCGGCGTGAACGTTTTCCCGTCGCAGATCGAGGAGCTGATCCTCAAGCAGCCCAAGCTCTCGCCGCACTACC
>JBAQRB010000252.1:0-34729 GCA_049295655.1 Rhodocyclaceae bacterium | reverse complement strand
GGGGCGGCAGCGTATATGTGGTCGCCGACCGCAACCTCAACACACTGATCGAGTTCCGTTACACCCGCAAATTCATCGCCCCGAGCGGTGAAAAAGGCGGTTCCAGCGACTGCTACGGCAAGGGCGGCAAGGACATCACGCTGCACGTTCCGGTCGGCACGGTGATCGCCGACATCAACAGCGGCGAGATCATTGCCGACCTCGAAGCGGATGGCAAGAAGCTGCTGATCGCCCAGGGCGGTCGCGGCGGCCTTGGCAACATCCACTTCAAGTCCAGCGTCAATCGCGCACCGCGCCAATGCACCAAGGGCGAACCCGGCGAAGAGCGCGATCTGCGCCTTGAGTTGCGCGTCCTCGCCGACGTCGGCCTGCTTGGCCTGCCCAACGCCGGCAAGAGCACCTTCATCCGCTCGGTTTCCGCGGCCCGCCCGAAGGTTGCCGACTACCCGTTCACGACGATGCACCCGAATCTCGGCGTCGTTCGCGTCAGCGAGAACAAGAGCTTCGTCATTGCCGACGTTCCGGGGCTGATCGAAGGGGCCGCCGACGGTGCCGGTCTTGGCATCCGCTTCCTGAAACATCTGGCGCGCACGCGCGTGCTGCTGCATATCGTGGACCTTGCGCCGCCGGACCCCGACGCCGACCCGGTACACGATGCCAAAGCCATCGTCAGCGAACTCGAAAAATACGACCCAGAACTGGCCGCCAAGCCACGCTGGCTGGTCCTCAACAAGCTTGACCTGATTCCCGAAGACGAGCGCGAAGCGCGCGTTGCCGCCTTCCTGCAAGCCTATTACGGCGACGGCGTGCAGGCACCGACCTTCCGTATCAGCGCAATCAGCGGCGACGGCTGCCGGCAACTGATTTACAAGCTGCAGGACGCGCTGGACCAACTGGCACCGCTCCCCAGCACCGCATCCCTGGCGAACGAAGCGATCAACGCACACTTTACCGACGACGATGCCAACACCGAAGAAGTCGCCGCCAAATGAACACGAGCACGACACGGATTGCCGCAGCTCGCCGTCTCGTCATCAAGGTCGGCTCCGCACTGGTTACCAACAACGGCGAAGGTCTCGACTTGGCGGCGATCACCGAATGGGCCCGGCAGATTGCCGAGCTGCGCAGAACGGGCAAGGAAGTCGTTCTCGTTTCCTCGGGAGCCATCGCCTGCGGCATGCAGCGCCTCGGCTGGAAAAAACGTCCGCACGCCGTCCATGAACTGCAGGCGGCAGCTGCCGTCGGCCAGATGGGACTGGCCCAGGCCTACGAGAGCGCTTTCGCCAGCCACGGCCTGCATAGCGCACAGATACTGCTGACGCACGACGACCTTGCCGACCGGAAACGCTATCTCAACGCCCGCTCGACGCTGACCACGCTGCTCCAGCTTGGCGTGGTGCCGATCATCAACGAAAACGATACGGTCGTTACCGACGAAATCAAGTTCGGCGACAACGACACGCTCGGCGCGCTGGTCGCCAACCTCGTCGAAGCGGAAGCGCTGATCATCCTGACCGATCAAGAAGGCCTGTTTACCGCCGACCCGCGCAAGGATGCCAGCGCCACGCTGATCGCCGAGGCGCGCGCCGGCGACCCGGCGCTCGAGGCGATGGCTGGCGGCGCGGGAACGCAATACGGGCGCGGCGGCATGATCACCAAGGTGGTCGCCGCCAAGCGCGCAGCGCGTAGCGGTGCGCATACCGTGATCGCCAGCGGCCGCGAAGCCGACATCATGCCGCGCCTGGCGCGTGGCGAGCAGGTGGGAACCCTGCTCGCCTCCGAAACGCCGCCACTCACGGCACGCAAGCAATGGCTGGCCGATCATCTGCAGCTGAATGGAAAACTCGTGCTCGATGCCGGCGCAATCAGCGCACTCGCGGAAGGGAAAAGCCTGCTGCCAATCGGTGTTGTCGAAGTCCTCGGCGACTTCGAGCGCGGCGCGGCAGTGGCCTGCGTCTCCGACGAAGGCCGGGAAATCGCCCGTGGCCTCGCCAACTACGGCAGCGGCGAAGCGCGCCGCATCGCCCGCCACCCGAGCAACGAGATTGAAGACATCCTCGGCTACATCGACGAAGCAGAAATCATCCACCGCGACAACCTGATCCTGAACTGAAACAGCGCACCGCTGCCACCAAAGAAAAGCCCGCAATTGCGGGCTTTTCTTTGGGCTCAGACCTCAAGCCACGGAGCAAAAACAACAAGCATCAGGACAATAAAAAACGGGCGCCGAAGCGCCCGTTTTTGAGACCAATTTCGCGCTTAGGCGAGATTAGAATGCGTGACGGATACCAGCAGCGATGACGCGCAGATCGGCACCGGCGGTAACGCCACCAGTGGCGCCATTGCCGAAGGCGAAGGCAGCACCCGACTTGTTGTTGAGCTGGGTGTAGGAAGCCTTCAGCATGGTGCGCTTCGACAGCGAGTGCTCGTAGCCGAGTTCGTACAGAGCGGCGCCGGTGTTGTTGTTGGCGGCCGTGCCCGATGCGTCATTTGCACGATAGTACTGAGCGATCAGACCACCAGCCGGGGTAACCATGAACTTGCCGCCAAGGCCCCAGGTGTTCTGCTTGACTTCGGTGCGAACACCAGCCACGCCAGTTTCAAGACGGTTCTGCTCGTACAGGGCAGCAACCTTGTGACCAGCCGGGAGGGTGTAGGCACCAGCCAAACGCCAGATGCTGGCTTCGTCGGCACCGGTGAAGGCACCTTCGCGCTTGTTGTCCACCTTGCCGTAGGTCAGGCCAGCGAAGATCGGGCCATTCGAGTAGGTAGCGCCCAGATCGTACGTGCGGGAGTCCATCTGCGATGCAGTAGCGGTAGCGTCGGTGGTGCGATTCTCACCGGACGAGTAAACAGCGCTGACATTCACGCCGCCGAAGCTCGGCGAGACGTAGGCGATCGAGTTGGCCAGGCGCGTGTCAAACGTACCAAAACCAGACTGAGCACCAGTTGCGTTGAAACCCTGCGGCTTGCCGATAATCGACGAGTTGGCACCAGGACCGGTTGCGCCGGCGTTCATGTCGACAGCGTTACCCAGAGCGCGGGTCGGGCCGGTCACATTACCCAGCTTGACCGTACCGAAACCGCCGTTCAGGCCGACGAAGGTGTCACGCGTAGCGCCAAAGGTGTTGCCAGCGGTACCATCAACAGCAACCGAGCTTTCGATTTGGAAAATAGCCTTCAGGCCATTGCCCAGCGCTTCTTCGCCCTTGAAACCGATCAGGGAAGAATTGGAATTAACACGGGTCTGCGTACCAACGTTGCTGCCGCTGGTGACCGAATCAGAAATAGTGGCGAATTCGAAGGTTGCGTCAGCAACGCCGTAAACGGTGACGTTCGATTGTGCGAAAGCGGCACCGGAAACCAGACCAGCAACAGCCAGAGCGATAAATTTCTTTTGCATTGTGAATCTCCTTAAGGTTTGAGATCGGCAGTTGCCTGCCAGGTCTTACCTCTCAGATACGAGAAGTTGGGGCGATTGTGGCAAGGTCGAAGCGCCGGAACAAGCTTGACAGCGCGATTAGGACAGATCGGCAGCGGTAATGTGGTGTTTTTGCAACAACCAGGACTCAAGTTTCGGTAATGCCTGGCGTCAGCCGGTCAGGCAAACAGTTCGGCCAGCGCTTCGCCGGGGACCGGTGCGCGCATAAAGGCTTCACCAACCAGGAAGGCATGCACGTTGTTGCGACGCATCAGGCGGACATCGTCGGCAGAAAGAATGGCGCTCTCGGTGACCACGATACGCCCAGCCGGGATGCGCGGCAGCAAATCCAGCGTGTTCTGCAGATTGACCTCAAAGGTCCGCAGATTGCGGTTGTTGATGCCGAGCAGTGGCGTTTTGAGTTGCAACGCAAGGTCGAGTTCGTCGCCGTCATGCACTTCGACCAGCACGGACATCCCCAGACTTTCGGCGATGGCTTCGAACTCGTGCATCGTCTTCAGGTCGAGCGCGGCGGCAATCAGCAGAATGGCGTCGGCGCCCATCGCGCGAGCTTCGTAGACCTGATACGCATCGACCAGGAAATCCTTGCGCAGCACCGGCAGCACGCACGCCGCGCGAGCGGCCTGCAGGTACTCAGGGGCGCCCTGGAAAAACTGTCGGTCGGTCAGCACGGACAAGCACGCCGCGCCGTGCTGCTCGTAACTGGCGGCGAATTCGGCCGGACGAAAATCAGCGCGCAAGATCCCTTTTGACGGGCTGGCCTTCTTGATTTCGGCAATCACGGCAGAGCGCCCGGCAGCGATCTTGTCGCGTATCGCGGCAAGGAAATCGCGCGGCGGCGGCAGCGCTTCGGCCTCGGCACGGATCACGGCAAGTGGCGTGATTGCCGAAGCGGCAGCCACTTCCTCGTGCTTGACGGCGAGGATCTTGTTCAGGATGTCGGACTTGGTCATGCCGCAAATCCCTGCGTGAAGCGGACGAATTCGTCGAGCTTGGCACGCGCTGCACCGCTGGCAATGGCTTCGCGCGCCAGTTCGATGCCGTGCGGAATCGAACTGGCCACATCGGCGACGTAAAGCGCCGTACCGGCGTTGAGGGCAACGATCTCGCGCGCGGTACCGGCCGTATTGTCCAGTGCCGAGAAAATCATCGCCTTCGACTCCTGCGCGTTGGCCACCCGCAGGCTGCGATTGGACGACATCTGCAGGCCGAAATCTTCCGGATGGATTTCGTATTCGCTGATCTTGCCGTCCTTCAGCTCGCCGACCATCGTTGCCGCGCCGAGCGAGATTTCGTCCATGCCGTCCTTGCCATAGACGACCATGACGTGCCTGGCGCCAAGGCGCTCCATGACGCGAACCAGAATACCGACCAGGTCCGGATGAAAGACGCCGAGCAGGGTATTCGGCGAACCGGCCGGATTGGTCAACGGGCCGAGGATATTGAAAATGGTGCGAACACCCATTTCGCGGCGCACCGGGGCGACGTTTTTCATCGCCGAGTGATGGCTTGGTGCGAACATGAAGCCGATCCCGGTCGCCGCAAGGCATTCGCCGACCTGCGCCGGCATCAGCTGAATATTGGCGCCAAGCGCTTCGAGCACGTCGGCGCTGCCCGAGCTTGACGAAACGCTGCGGCCACCGTGCTTGGCCACTTTCGCACCCGCCGCTGCGGCGACGAACATCGAGGAAGTGGAGATATTGAAGGTATGCGCCCCATCGCCGCCGGTGCCAACGATATCGACGAAGCGGCTATTGTCGGCCACTTCGATGCGCGTCGACAGTTCGCGCATGACCTGCGCCGCGGCAGCGATCTCGCCAACCGTTTCCTTCTTGACGCGCAGGCCGGTCAGGATCGCCGCAATCATCACCGGCGACACTTCGCCGCCCATGATCTGACGCATCAGCGAGACCATTTCGTCGTGAAAGATTTCGCGGTGTTCGATGACCCGCGCCAGTGCCTCCTGCGGCTTCATTTGGCGTGCTCCTTGAGGAAGTTGTCGAGCAGGTCGTGGCCGCGCTCGGTCAGAATCGATTCGGGATGGAACTGCACGCCTTCGACCGCCAGCGTCTTGTGGCGAACGCCCATGATCTCGCCGTCGTCGGTCCACGCGGTGATCTCAAGGCAGTCGGGCAGTGACTCGCGCTCGATAGCCAGCGAGTGATAGCGCGTGCAGATCAGCGGATCGGGCAGGCCACGGAAGACGCCCTTGTCCGTGTGACGGACCGGCGAGACCTTGCCGTGCATCAGGCGCTTGGCGTGCACGATGCGCCCGCCGAAGGCTTCGCCGATCGACTGGTGACCAAGGCAGACGCCGAGCAGCGGAATCTTGCCGGCGAATTCGCGAATCGCCGCCAGCGAAATGCCGGCCTGCGCCGGCGCACACGGGCCGGGCGAGATCACCAGATAGGCGGGATTCAGGCAACCGATCTCGGCCAGCGATATGGCATCGTTGCGAAAAACCTGGACCTCCTGCCCCAACTCACCAAAGTACTGGACGATGTTGTAGGTAAAGGAGTCGTAGTTGTCGATCATCAGGAGCATGTTCGGCCTCTCATTCAAAGCGGGTATCGAGGCCGTTCTCGGCCAGCTCGGCCGCGCGCAGGACGGCACGCGCCTTGTTCTGCGTCTCGGCCCATTCGGACGCCGGGTCGGAGTCGGCAACGATGCCGGCGCCGGCCTGCACGTGCAGCTGGCCATCCTTGACGACTGCCGTACGGATGGCAATCGCCAGATCCATGTCGCCGTGGAAACCGAGGTAGCCGACGGCGCCGGCGTAGATGCCGCGCTTGACCGGCTCCAGCTCGTCGATGATTTCCATCGCCCGCACTTTCGGCGCACCGGAAACCGTACCGGCAGGAAAAGTGGCTTTCAGCACATCCAGCGCATCGAGTCCCGGCTGCAGCTTGCCCTCGACGTTGGAAACGATGTGCATCACATGCGAATAGCGCTCGATCATCATGTTTTCGGTCAGCTTGACGCTGCCGACCTTTGCGACGCGACCGGCGTCGTTGCGACCCAGGTCAAGGAGTTGCACGTGTTCGGCGCGCTCCTTCTCGTCGGCCAGCAGTTCGGCGGCCAGCGCCTGATCTTCCTCGAACGAGGCGCCGCGCTTGCGCGTCCCGGCGATCGGCCGCACGGTGACGGTATCGCCTTCGAGCCGCACGAGAATTTCCGGCGAAGCGCCGACGACGTGAAAATCCTCGAAATCGAAGTAGAACATGTAGGGCGACGGATTGAGCGAGCGCAGCGAGCGGTAGAGCGCCATCGGACTGGCGCCGAGCGGCTTGCTCATGCGCTGCGAGAGGACGACCTGCATGACGTCGCCCTCGGTGATGTAGTGCTTGGCTTTCAACACCGCCTGCCGGAACTGGGCCTCGCCGAATACCGAGACGGCCGGCTGCGAATTTTTCGGCGTCTCGACGGGAATCCGCGCCGGTTCGCGCAGCTGGGCGAGCAGTTCCTTCAAACGCACCTGCGCTTTCTGGAAGGCACCCGGAACCCCCGGCTCGGCATAGACGACCAGCATCAGCTTGCCCGAAAGGTTATCGACAACGGCGATTTCCTCGGAAAGCAGCAGGATGATGTCGGGCGTACCGAGGCCGTCCTCCTTCTGCGTGCGCGTCAGCCGCGTTTCGACGTAGCGCACGGTGTCGTAGCCGAAGCAGCCGACGAGGCCGCCGCAAAAACGCGGCAGGCCGGCCGACGGCGCGGCACGAAAACGCTTCATGTACTTGCCGATGAAGTCGAGCGGATTGGTGTCGTCCTCGCGCTCGGCGATGCGGTTGCCGGTCAGCACCAGCACCTGGTGGGCATTGACGACGATACGGGTCGGGCTGGTCAGGCCGATGATCGAGTAGCGGCCAAAGCGTTCGCCGCCCTGCACCGATTCGAGCAGGTAGGTATAGGGACCGTTGGCGAGCTTGAGGTAGATCGAGAGCGGCGTGTCGAGGTCGGCAAAGGTCTCGAGCGTGACGGGGATGCGGTTATAGCCTTGTGCGGCCAGCGCATTGAATTCGGTTTCGTTCATTGCAATCTCACAAAAACAGTGCAGCCAAAAAGGAAAATACGGACGTGCAGAACTACTGGCGCCATGTGCGCCAGCCGCGCCGGGAATCGACTGTTTGGTCAATTCGCGAGGCACGGGCTGCAACGTTCTCCTTCAATTGAGCCGTGTTCTTGCCAGTCACAATAAACTCTATTCGGTGGTCAGGTGGCGGATGCCGAGACGGTTTTGATCCACTCGGCGGCCTCAAGGAGGCTCGATACTAGCGCATCGCAATCGGCACTGTCCACTGCCCGCCCCTCGTTGTAGCCATAGGGAACGCAAAGCACCGGACTGCCGGCGGCGCGTGCCGCTTCGATGTCGTTGACCGAGTCGCCGATATGCAAATTACTTGCCGGCGCCGAGCGCATCAGCATGCAGGCATGCAAGATCGGCTCGGGGCGCGGCTTCTTGTGCGGCAAGGTATCGCCGGAAACGACCACCGGAAAGTAGCCGGCCAGGCCGGTGTGCTCGAGCAAGGGAGCGGTAAAGGCCGACGGCTTGTTGGTCACGCAGGCGAGCAGCAGCCCCTGCTTGCACAGCGCATCCAGCCCCTCGATCACGCCGGGATAAAGACGCGCCGAGCGACCGTTGATCCGTGCGTAATGGCGACGAAAAGCCTTGACGCCGTCATCCAGCAGTTGCTCTTCGGGCGGCACACCGTAGGTCAGGCAGCGCTCGACGAGCACGGCCATGCCTTTGCCGACAAAGCCGTGAATCTGCTCAAGGTCGCGCAGCGGCTGGCCGAGTTCGGCAAGCATCGCGTTGCAGGCATCGGCAAGGTCGACGATGGTGTCGAGCAGGGTGCCGTCGAGGTCGATCGTGACGGAGCGAAATTGCATCAAACTTTCGCCAACTCGGCCCGCATGGAGGCGATGGTCGCCTTGTAGTCGGGCGTGCCGTAGATCGCCGAGCCGGCGACGAAGGCGTCGGCGCCCGCCCGCGCGATTTCGGCGATGTTGTCGACCTTGACGCCGCCGTCGATTTCCAGCCGGATACGCCGGCCGGTTTCGCGCTCGTAGGCATCGAGCTTCGCCCGTGCCGCCCTGAGTTTGGCGAGCGTCGCCGGGATGAACTTCTGCCCACCGAAACCGGGGTTCACGCTCATCAACAGCACGACGTCGAGCTTGTCCAGCACGTAGTCCATATGGTCGAGCGGCGTTGCCGGGTTGAATACGAGGCCGGCCTGACAGCCGTTCTCACGGATCAGCGACAGCGTGCGGTCAACGTGCTCGGAACCTTCCGGGTGAAAGGTAATGATGTTGGCGCCGGCCTTGGCGAAGTCGGGAACGATGCGGTCAACCGGCTTGACCATCAGATGCACGTCGATCGGCGCCTGCGTCAGCGGACGGATCGCCTCGCAGATCAGCGGACCGATCGTCAGGTTGGGCACGTAGTGATTGTCCATCACGTCGAAGTGAATCCAGTCGGCACCGGCACCGATCACATTGACGACCTCCTCGCCGAGTTTGGCAAAGTTGGCGGACAGGATGCTGGGAGCGATGACGTACATGACGGGGTCCAGACAGGAAAATCCGGATTTTACAGTGAAACCCGGGATACGCCAGAAGCGAACCAAAAAGCGGCTTTGCTTGTCATAGACCGTAGTTTCGTGTGCAATGTCCGCACGCATCCCATCCCGACCGAGCAGACATGGCTGAAAGCAAAAAATACGAAATTGCGGTGAGCGCCGTACCGCAATACCTCCCCGAGCAGTCCGATCCGGAAAACGAGCGCTACGTCTTTGCCTATACGATCACCATCGAGAATATCGGCAATGTCCCGGCACAGCTGATTTCTCGGCACTGGATCATCACCGACGCAAGCGAAGAGGTGCAGGAAGTGCGCGGCCTCGGCGTGGTCGGCCAGCAACCCCTGCTCAAACCGGGCGAGAAATTCGAATACACGAGCGGCTGCCAGCTTGGCACGCCGGTCGGCACCATGCGCGGTGCATACCAGATGACCGCCGACGACGGCAAGCAGTTCGAAGCAGCGATTCCGCAATTCACGCTGGCCATCCCGCGCGTTCTGCACTGAGCATCCGCTTGAACCTCAAGCATAGCTACGCGCTGATTGCGCCCTTTTACGACGCGGTGCTTGCGGCGGCAACCCGCAATCAGCGCATCAGAAGCCTTGCCGCACTCCCCCTCGATCCGGCGCACGTGCTGCTCAACGGTGTCGGCACCGGCCTCGATCTGCCCCACCTGCCGGCTCACCACCGCTACACCGGGATCGACCTGACGCACGCCATGCTGCGCCGCAGCGTCGCACGTGGGAGAGCGCTCGACTTTTGCTGCGTGCAGGGTGACGCGCAAAGCCTGCCTTTTGCCGATGGCAGCTTCGATCACGCCGTCCTGCACCTGATTCTTGCAGTCGTTCCCGACCCGGTGGCCTGCCTGGCCGAAACGGCACGCGTCGTTGCGCCAGGCGGCAGCGTGCTGATTTTCGACAAGTTTCTTCGGCCACGGCAGCACGCGCCCTTGCGACGCCTGATCAATCCGCTGCTGCGCCGCGTGGCGACGCGACTCGACGTGGTCTTCGAAGAGGTGCTCGGCGAAATACCGGAACTGCTGCTCGAAAGCGACCAGCCGGCACTTGCGTCCGGCTGGTTCAGGCTGATACGGCTGCGGCGCGTCTGATCAACTCCGGTAGTCGGCGTTGATCTTGACGTAATCGTAGGAAAAATCGCAGGTATAGATGCGGGCCTTGGCCGGACCCCGGCCGAGATCGACACGCACCGTGATCTCCGGCTGCTGCATGACGCGCGAGCCATCCGCTTCGCAATACGCGGCGGCACGCCCACCGTTCTCGGCAACCAGGATTTCCTCACCGGCGCTCGACAGCCAGACACGAACGCCATCGACATCGAGGTCAGCGATGCCGGCGTAGCCGATGGCAGCGAGGATGCGGCCAAGATTGGGGTCGGAGGCGAAAAATGCGGTCTTCACCAGCGGCGAATGGCCGATCGCGTAGCCGACCTTGCGGCATTCGTCGCGATCGTTGCCGCCCTCGACGGCAATCGTCATGAACTTGGTGGCGCCTTCGCCGTCACGGATGATCGCTTGCGCCAGCTCGACGGCCACGCCGATTACCGCGTCGCGCAAGAGCGCGTAGGCGGGAGCGGCGGCGTCGGAAAACTCGACGCCGGCCTGACCGGTGGCGATCAGGATGAAGGAGTCGTTGGTCGAGGTATCGCCATCGACGGTGATGCAATTGAACGATTCGTCAGCCGCTTCGCGCACCAGTTGCTGCAGCAGCGGCGCCGCAATGCCGGCATCGGTGGCCATGAAGCCGAGCATCGTCGCCATGTTCGGCTTGATCATGCCGGCGCCTTTGCTGATGCCGGTGATGGTCACCGTCCGGCCATCGATCTGCACCCGGCGGGAAGCCGCCTTCGCGATCGTGTCGGTGGTCATGATGCCGTGCGCGGCGGCATGCCAGTGATCGGCGCGCAGGTCATCCACGCAACGCGGCAAACCGTCGACCAGACGCTCGACCGGCAGCGGTTCGAGAATCACCCCGGTCGAAAACGGCAGCACCTGCCGCTCCTCGATGCCAAGCAGCTGGCCGACGCCGGTACAGGTCTGCCACGCAGCCTGCACACCGGCATCGCCGGTGCCCGCGTTGGCGATGCCGGTATTGATGACCAGCGCCCGAATCTCGCTGCCCAGCTCCAGGTGCCGCCGGCAAAGCTGTACCGGCGCGGCGCAGAAGCGGTTCTGCGTGAACACGCCGGCCACCTGGCAGCCGGGATCGAGCGCCAGCAGCGTCAGGTCGCGCCGATTGGCCTTGCGGATACCGGCTTCGGCGATGCCGAGGCGGACGCCGGCAATGGGAAAAAGGGCTTCGGGAGCGGGGGTGGCGTAGTTTACAGGCATGACTATTGACCTCGTTTAACGCAAAGGGCGCAGAGAAAACAAAGAAATCTGCGCGATCTCCGTATCCCTGCGCCCTCTGCGTTGAATGCGTTTGGTTTTTAACTCAATTTTCCGTGACAGTGCTTGTACTTCTTGCCCGAGCCGCAGGGGCACGGATCGTTGCGGCCGACCTTCGGATCGACGTGCGTGGGCCGGCTGCCCGGCTCGGCGCCGGCTTCGCTGCCCGCTTCATCGCCCTGACCGATCACTTCGTCAAAATCGGCGTGATGGTACTGGACGTTCTGCAGATCGGCGTGCGGCGCGGTTTCCTCGACATCCTCGGCGCGCACCTGGACCGTCATCAGCAGGCGGGTGACATCGACGCGCACGCTGTCGAGCAGCGCCTCGAACAGCTCGAAGGCTTCGCGCTTGTATTCCTGCTTCGGGTTCTTCTGCGCATAACCGCGCAGGTGGATGCCCTGCCGCAGGTGATCGAGTGCCGCCAGATGCTCGCGCCAGTGCGTATCGAGACTCTGCAGCATGACATTGCGTTCGAACTGGTGGAAGTTTTCCGCCCCGACCTGACCGAGTTTTTCGGCGTAGGCCGCATCAGCCGCCTCGACGATGCGCTGGAGCATCGCCTCGTCGCCAAGCGTCGGCTCGGCGGCAAACCACTCGCCGACCGGCAGATGCAGTTGCAACTCGGCCGAGAGCGCCTTTTCGAGTGCAGGCAGGTCCCACTGTTCCTCGACGCTCTCGGCCGGGACATAGACGCGGAAGGTGTCGTGCAGCACGCCCTGGCGCATCGCCGTGATCGTCTCGGAAATGTCGTCGGTTTCCAGCAGTTCGTTGCGCTGCGCGTAAATCACCTTGCGCTGGTCGTTCGAGACGTCGTCGTATTCCAGCAGTTGCTTGCGGATGTCGAAGTTGCGCGCCTCGACCTTGCGCTGTGCCGATTCGAGCGAGCGGGAAACGAGCGGATGCTCGATCGCCTCGCCTTCCGGCATTTTCAGGCGCTCCATGATCGCCTTCAGGCGGTCGCCGGCAAAAATGCGCAGCAGGGAGTCATCGAGCGACAGGTAGAAACGTGAGGATCCGGGGTCGCCCTGACGACCGGAGCGACCGCGCAACTGGTTGTCGATGCGGCGCGATTCGTGCCGCTCGGAGCCGATGATGTGCAAGCCGCCGGAAGCGACCACCTGGTCGTGCACCTTCTGCCACTCGCTGCGGATTTCGGCAATCCGCGCATCGCGATCGGCGTCGGCGAGCGTTTCGTCATCGCGAACCAGCGCGATCTGCTTCTCGATGCTGCCGCCCAAAACGATGTCGGTACCGCGACCGGCCATGTTGGTGGCGATGGTCACCACGCCGGGACGACCGGCCTGGATGACGATCTCGGCTTCGCGGGCATGCTGCTTGGCGTTGAGGACCTGGTGCGGGATCTTTTCGTGATCGAGCAGCGCCGAAAGGAGTTCGGAGTTCTCGATCGAGGTCGTACCGACCAGCACCGGCTGGCCGCGCTCGCGGCAGGCGCGGATGTCGGCGACGATGGCGTCGTGTTTTTCCTTGGCGGTGCGGAAAATCTGGTCGTTGTTGTCGATGCGCTGCATCGGCCGGTTGGTCGGAATGACCACCGTTTCAAGACCGTAGATCTGCTGGAATTCGTAGGCTTCGGTATCGGCCGTGCCGGTCATGCCGCCGAGCTTGGCGTACATGCGGAAATAGTTCTGGAAGGTGATCGAGGCCAGCGTCTGGTTCTCGTTCTGGATCCTGACGCTCTCCTTGGCTTCGACGGCCTGATGCAGCCCGTCCGACCAGCGCCGACCCGACATCAGGCGGCCGGTAAACTCGTCGACGATGACGACTTCGCCGTTCTGCACGACGTAGTGCTGATCCTTGTGGAACAGGTTGTGGGCGCGCAGCGCGGCGTAGAGGTGATGAATCAGCAGGATGTTGCCGGCATCGTAAAGGCTGGTGCCTTCCGGCAGCAGGCCGACTTCGGCGAGAACTTCCTCAGCGCGCTCGTGGCCGGCTTCGCTCATCAGCACCTGATGGCCTTTTTCGTCGACCCAGTAGTCGCCAGGACCGTTCTCTTCCACGCAGCGCTCAAGCATCGGCGCCACCTGATTCATGCGGATGTAGAGATCGGTGTGATCCTCGGCTTGGCCGGAGATGATCAGCGGCGTGCGCGCCTCGTCGATCAGGATCGAATCAACCTCGTCGACGATGGCATAGTTGAGCTTGCGCTGCACCCGCTCATTGGCGCCGTACACCATGTTGTCGCGCAGGTAGTCGAAGCCGAACTCGTTGTTGGTGCCATAGGTGATATCGGACGCATACGCCGCCTGCTTGGCCTCGTGATCCATCTGCGAGAGATTCACGCCGACGGAAAGCCCGAGGAAGCGATGCAGGCGCCCCATCCACTCGGCATCGCGGCTCGCCAGGTAATCGTTGACCGTCACCACATGCACGCCGTTGCCGGCCAGTGCGTTGAGATAGGAGGGCAGCGTGGCGACCAGCGTTTTCCCCTCACCGGTGCGCATTTCGGCAATCTTGCCGTAGTGCAGGACCATGCCGCCGACCAGTTGCATGTCGAAGTGGCGCATGCCGAGCGCCCGCTTGCCGGCTTCGCGGACAACGGCAAAGGCCTCGGGCAGCAAGGCATCGAGTGTTTCGCCCTGCGCGACGCGCGCCTTGAACTCGTCCGTCTTGCCGCGCAGCGCCTCGTCGGACAATGCGCTGATCCCCGCCTCGAGGGCATTGATCTGGCGTACGGTCTGCGAATACTGCTTGATCAGCCGATCATTGCGGCTGCCGAAAATCTTCTTGAGTAGGCCGGAAATCATTCTGGGGAGAGGGGATGCCGAAAAAATACGATTCTATCACGCTGCAGCACGCCAACGCGGCGATGGCCGGAAGCGGGCCTATTTACGGAGAACGGATCTGTCTGCGCCGGCCCGGGCAAAGCGCTGAGCGTAGGCGTTTTCGACGTTCTGCTTAAGGAAGCGCTCCGGGTTCTGGGCGGCGCCCTTGTAGCGCACTTCGAAATGCAGATGCGGCCCGGTCGACCGACCGGTGTTGCCGCTCGCGCCGATTTCCTGGGCCCGCTTGACCACCTGTCCGGGCTTGACCTGTATCTTGGCAAGATGTGCGTAGCGCGATGAAAAGTCGTTGCCGTGATCGATTTCGACCAGATTGCCGTACTCCGGATGAAACTCTGCGCTGGTCACAACGCCGCCCGCCGCCGAAATCACACGCGTTCCCGTTTCGGCAATGAAATCGATCCCTTCGTGCATCGCGCGCACGCCGGCAATCGGATCGACCCGCCCGCCGAAACCGGAGCCGATATTGCTGACCGAAATCGGCAACAGCGTCGGCAACAGGCTGACCTTGATCCGCCGCTCCATCAATTGCGATTCGAGCGCGGTAAAGCGGTCGTTGCGCTCCTCGACGATCTGCGCCAGACGGTCGATTTCCTGCTGCAACTCAAGCGCAGACAAGACCTGCGCCGGGACGATCAACGGCCCGCCCTGCCCGCCCTTGCCGTCGCTCGCCCGCTCAGGCGCCTTGACGCCGGAGAGGGCCGAAACGCGCTCGCTGAGCGAATCGAGGCGCAGCAACTGGGCCTGCATCCCGCCCAGCTTCACCGCCATGACATTCAGGTTGTCGCGAACAAAATCCTGCGTCTTCTGCGCCTGCGCCTGCTGCACCGACACGACGAGACGTTCGGCAAACGGCAGGTTGAAACGAACGCCCAGCCAGGAAAAGAGAAAAGATGCCGAAAAAACAAGCACGACGAAGCCGGAAACGGCCGCCAGCAGCAGCCTTGGCGTAATGGTCAGCGTCCTGGCGGTTGCCAGTCGATTGGATACAAGAATAATATGCAAGTTATCCCTCCTCGAAGTTCCCGATGCAAAATCTGGTTGAAAACTATCTAGAAGCAAGCGAAGGCGCCGGCAGCGTATTGGCGCACGCCAGACTGCTCATGAAACTGACGCACTTCTACCAGGGAATGGCGCCGACCCATCTGGGCCAGGCAAGCTGCGTGGCCAATTACAAGTCGGGAATTATTGTTATTCACGCCGTGAGCGGGGCGGTCGCTGCCAAACTGCGCCAGCTGGCACCGACACTGGCCAACGAATTCTCAAAACGGGGTTTTGAGTGTAGCGAGGTTCAGGTCAAAGTGCAAGCCCATGAAATCAAAAGCCAATCCCGCACTTCGACGCAAAAACCGCTGAGTCACCAGACCGGCGAAGTACTCGCCGGTCTGGCCGGCACGCTACCCGACTCGCCGCTGCGCGCAGCGCTTGAAACCCTGCTGACGCGCGCGCTGATCCGGGAATAACGACTAGAAGCCGAGGCGGCAAACGCCTCGAACTCCCCGTCAGGCGAGGCTTTTCAAAGCGCCGGCAGCGCCAGCCAGCGCGATACCGCCTGCGGCGCAAGCGACTGGTCCTCAAAGCTCACGTATTCCCAGGCATCCTGGTTGGCCAGCAAGGCACGCGCCAAGGAATTATTCAGGGCGTGCCCCGACTTGTGGGCCGAGAAGGATGCCAACAGCGGATGACCGAGCAGATAGAGGTCGCCGATTGCGTCAAGCACCTTGTGCTTGACGAACTCGTCGCCGTAGCGCAAACCGTCGGCGTTGAGTACGCGGTACTCGTCAAGGACTACGGCATTGTCGAGGCCACCGCCCTGCGCCAGACCGTTCTCGCGCAGCCACTCGACTTCCTGCATGAAGCCGAAAGTGCGCGCGCGCGCGACTTCGCGCACGTAGGAGTTCTCGGCGAAATCGATCGTCACGGACTGGCCGCTGCGATTGATCGCCGGGTGATTGAAAGCAATCGAAAACGACAGACGGAATCCGTCGTAAGGCTCGAAGCGCGCCCATTTGTCGCCCGACGGATCGCTCTCGCGCACCTCGATCGAACGCTTGACGCGAATGAACTTCTTGGCCACCGGCTGCTCTTCGATACCGGCCGACTGGATCAGAAAAACGAAGGGGGAAGCCGATCCGTCAAGAATCGGCACTTCGGCGGCATCGAGATCGACAAAAGCGTTGTCGATCCCCAATCCGGCAAAAGCCGACATCAGGTGCTCAATCGTTCCCACTTTGGCGCCGTCGCGCTCCAGGCACGAGCACATGCGCGTATCGCCCACCATCAGCGCCGATGCCGGCAGATCGACGACCGGATCCAGATCGACGCGGCGAAAGACGATGCCGGTATTCGGCGCCGCCGGACGCAGCACCATGGTGACCTTGGCGCCGGAGTGCAGACCAACGCCGGAGGCGCGGATCAACGATTTGAGTGTGCGCTGTTTTAGCATGTGCTTGAAAGAACTGGGAATTGGCGGATTGTAGCACAGCCGGATCGTGCCACGAAGATGCCAACCCCCTGATGCGGACGGACTAATTGCGGCAGACGACCGACCAGCGAGTCACGCCAGCGAAAAAGACGCCCTGGGAGTGCGCAAGGCACTGCGCCAGGGATCTACAGCGTGCCCGCTCGTCAGTCGGCCTGCTTGCGCAGGAAAGCAGGAATGTCGTAACGATCGACACCGCTGTTGGCCAGCGCCTCGACCTGTGCGCTACGACCGCGACGCACCACCGCCGGCTGGGCATCGAGCTGGCCGTAATCGATGCTCGACGTGCTGTTCGCTCCGAACGCGCCGTCCGTTCCGGTCGCCTGCATGACCGGGGTATTGATCACCTCGAAACTCTGACGACGCGCCTGCGCCTGACCCAGGCCGGTCGCGACGACCGTGACGCGAATTTCCTCGCCCATGCTCTCGTCGTACACCGCCCCGAAAATGATGTGTGCGTCTTCGGCGGCGAAAGCGCGCACCGTGTTCATCACTTCGTTGACTTCCTTCATCTTCAGGCTGCGCGTCGAGGTGATATTGACCAGAACGCCCTTCGCTCCCGACAGATTGATCCCCTCGAGCAATGGCGAGGCGACCGCCTGTTCGGCAGCGATGCGCGCGCGATCGACGCCGGCCGCGTTGGCCGAACCCATCATCGCCATGCCCATCTCGCTCATCACGGTGCGCACGTCCTCGAAGTCGACGTTGACGAGGCCCGGGAAATTGATGATCTCGGCGATGCCGCCGACCGCGTTGCGCAGCACGTTGTCCGCCGCCTTGAAGGCTTCGTCCATCGACACGTCGTCGCCGAGCACGTCCATCAGCTTGTCGTTGAGGATGACGATCAGCGAATCGACATTCTTCTGCAGCTCGGCGATGCCGGCCTCGGCGACCTTCAGGCGCTTGCCTTCAAAACCGAAAGGCTTGGTCACCACGGCGACGGTCAGGATGCCGAGCTCGCGCGCCACTTCGGCGACGATCGGCGCGGCGCCGGTTCCGGTGCCGCCGCCCATGCCGGCGGTAATGAAGACCATGTGCGCGCCCTTCAGCGCTTCGGCGATCTGTGCGCGCTCCTCGAGCGCGGCGCTGCGGCCGGCTTCGGGCTTGGCACCGGCGCCAAGGCCGGTTTTTCCGAGACGCAGCTTCGATGCCGCCTCGCTGCGCTTGAGCGCCTGGGCATCGGTATTGGCCGCGACGAACTCGACGCCATTGACCCCTTCGCGGATCATGTGATCGACCGCGTTGCCACCGGCGCCGCCGACGCCGATCACCTTGATCACGGTTCCCAGGTCGTTGCTGCTTTCTTCCCTGTCGATAATCTCAAACATGGCCATGGCTGTCTCCTCTGCAAAAAGTCGAAAAAATTGAAATAGTGGAAATCTGAAAAATGAAGCTTAAAAATTCTTTTCGAACCAGGACTTCATCCTGCCGAACACCTGCTTGAAATCTCTTGTTTCGCGCACCTTCAGACCGCGCTTGCGCTGCGCCTGCGCTTCGAGCAGCAGGCCGCAGGCTGTCGCGAAACGGGGGTTCTGCACCACGTCGGCGAGGGCGCCCTGATACTTCGGCACGCCGAGGCGTACCGGCATGTGGAAGATTTCCTCGCCGAGCTCGATCATCCCCGGCATCACCGACGAACCGCCGGTCAGAACGATTCCCGACGACAGCACCTCCTCGAAACCGGAGCGGCGCAGTTCGGCCTGGATCAGCTCGAACAATTCTTCGACGCGCGGCTGGATCACGTCGGCCAGCGCCCGGCGCGACAGCTTGCGCGAAGGCCGGTCATCGACGCCGGCCACGTCGAGCACATCGACCGAATCGGCCAGTTGCGACAGCGCGCAGCCGTATTTGCGCTTGATGTCTTCGGCCTCGCGCGTCGGCGTGCGCAGCGCCATGGCGATATCGTTGGTGATCTGGTCGCCGGCAATCGGGATCACCGAAGTATGACGAATCGCACCCTGCGTCCAGACGGCGAGGTCGGTCGTTCCGCCACCGATGTCGATCAGGCAGATGCCCAGATCCTTCTCATCCTCGGACAGCACGGCATAGGACGAAGCCAGCGGCTGCAGCACCAGGTCATTGACTTCCAGCCCGCAGCGCCGCACGCATTTGACGATATTCTGCGCGGCCGAAACGGCGCCGGTCACGATATGCACCTTCACTTCAAGCCGGAAGCCGCTCATGCCGATCGGCTCGCGGATGCCGTCCTGGTCGTCGATGATGAATTCCTGCGTCAGGATGTGCAGGATCTCCTGGTCGGCCGGTATCGGCATCGCGCGCGCGGTTTCGATCACGCGATCGACGTCCATCGGCGTGACTTCCTTGTCCTTGATCGCGACCATGCCGTTCGAGTTGAAGCTCTTGATGTGGCTGCCGGCGATCCCGGTATACACATCCTTGACCTTGCAGTCGGCCATCAGCTCGACTTCCTGCAGGACGCGCGAGATCGTTGCGACGGTCTCTTCGATATTGACGACGACGCCCTTGCGCAAGCCGCGGGACTCCTGCGAGCCCATCCCGATGACGTTGAGCCGCCCCTCCGGCGTCACTTCGGCGACCAGCGCGACGATCTTGGTCGTCCCGATATCGAGACCGACGATCAGATCCTTGCTATCCCTGCTCATTGTTTTCCTCTGACTTCATGACTGGTATCGGCGGCATCGCGATTGCCGGCCGCCGGGGTGAAACGCAATGCGAATCCGTTCGGATAGCGCATATCGACCGCCAACGGCCGCGGACGGCGCGGGTCGGACAAGGTCGGGTAGTACGTGACAAAGCGCTGCAGGCGAAGATCGATCGGCGCCTTGGCCTGTTCGCGTCCAAGCTCAATCTGCATGCCGTCCTCCAACCTGAGCAGCCAGGCCAGACGCGGCGACAAGGCCACGATCTCCGGACGTCGTCCGAGGGGCTTCAGCGTCTGCGCGAAAACCGCGTAATGCCGCAGCACGTCGGCCGACGATCCGGCCGGCCCGGTCAGCAAAGGCAGGTGCATGTCGCGTGACAGCGGCGCGGCGAACACTTCGCCGTGCGTATTGACCAGTTGTGCGGCGCCCTCGCCCCAGCGCGCCGCCGGCTGATGCTCCTCGACACTGATTTCGACGCGTGCCGGCCAGCGTCGGCGCACTTCGGCGTGGCGCACCCAGGGCAGCTTCTCCAGCGACAGGCGCAGCGCTTCCAGATTGACGCTGAAAAAATTTCCGCGCAGCAAACCGGAGAGCGAACGCTCGATCTCGCTGCGCCGCACTTCCTGCAGTTCGTTGGTGACAAACACCTCGCGCAGCGGAAAAAGCGGCAGGCGTGTCGACCACACGGCCGCGGCGACCAGCAAAGCGGCTGCGGCTGCGGCAAAGAGCAGGTCGGATACGGCCGCCATCAGCTGTGGTTTTTGCCACATCGATCATCCCGGCGTGCCGCTCGGGGCAGCAGCACTGCCCTGCGGAAAACACGCTTGCGTTGCGGCCAGCGCGAGTATCCGCACGACCAGTTCGTCATAGGAGATACCCGCGACGCGCGCGGCCATCGGCACCAGCGAGTGATCGGTCATCCCCGGCGAGGTATTCACTTCGAGGAAATAGGCATGGCCCGTTTCGTCCATCAGGAAATCGACCCGTCCCCAGCCGCGCCCGCCCAGCACATGGAAGGCATCGACGGCCTGGCGGCGCAACTCGGCTTCGCGCGCTTCAGGCAGGCCGCAGGGGCAACGGTAGGTCGTGTCGTCGCGCAGGTACTTGGCTTCGTAATCGTAGAATTCGGTCGCCGGCTCGATCTTGACGATCGGCAGCGCTTCGCCGCCGAGGATCGCGACGGTGTATTCGCCGCCGAGGATCGCGCGTTCGGCGATCACCAGCGAATCGTGCTTTGCCGCTTCGCGGTAGGCGCCTTGCAGATCGCCGGGATGCTTGACCTTGCTGATGCCGATCGACGACCCCTCGCAGGCGGGTTTGACGAAAAGCGGCAAGCCCAGCTCTTCCTCGATGTCGGAAAAGTCGCTATCGGCCTTGAGCATGGCGTATTCCGGGATCGGCAGGCCAGCCGCACGCCAGAGCAGCTTGGTGCGCCACTTGTCCATGCCCACCGCCGAAGCCATCACGCCGCTACCGGTGTAGGGAATGCCCATCAGTTCGAGGGCGCCCTGGATCGTTCCGTCCTCGCCGTAACGCCCGTGCAGCGCGATGAACGCACGGTCATAGGCCGCCAGTTCGTCGAGTTTGCGTTCGGCCGGATCGAAAGCCTGCGCATCGACGCCCTGGCGCAACAATGCGGCAAGCACGCGCGACCCGCTGTTCAGCGACACGTCGCGCTCGGCCGAACGTCCGCCGAGGAGTACCGCGACCTTACCGAATTTTTTCACATCCATCATATTCATCTCAGCCATTGGCCAACTTGCCGGGAACCGCGGCAATCGAGCCGGCCCCCATCGTCACCACCACGTCACCGTCACGCACCGCATCGAGGATTGCCTGCGGCATCGTGCCGACATCGTCGACGAAGACTGGTTCAACCTTGCCTGCCACACGCAAGGCCCGTGCCAGCGCACGACCGTCGGCGGCGACGATCGGCTGTTCGCCGGCGGCATAAACCTCGGAAAGTACCAGGGCATCGACCCCGTTGAGCACCGTAACGAAGTCGTCGAAGCAGTCACGGGTGCGCGTATAGCGATGCGGCTGGAATGCCAGCAACAGCCGACGCCCAGGAAAGGCGCCGCGTACAGCAGCCAGCGTGGCCTTCATCTCGGCCGGATGATGGCCGTAATCGTCGATCAGCGTGAAGCTGCCGCCCGCAGTAATCGGCACTTCACCGTAACGCTGGAAGCGGCGGCCGACCCCCTTGAACTCGGCGAGCGCCTTGATGATCGCCGCATCGGAGACGCCGACCTCGGTCGCCACGGCAATCGCGGCAAGCGCATTGAGCACATTGTGCAGACCCGGCAAATTGAGGGTGACCGGAAACCGGCTGATATTGCCGTTTACGCGCACACAATCGAACTTCATGCGGCCGTTGTCAGCCACCACATTTTCGGCATGGACGTTGGCTGCCGGGTCAAAACCGTAAGTAACGATCTGTTTGCTCACCTGCGGCATAATCGAGCGTACGTTGGCATCGTCGGCGCAGAGCACCGCGACGCCATAAAAGGGTAGGCGCTGCAGGAAGTCGACAAAGGCCTGTTTGAGCCGGCCAAAATCGTGGCCGTAGGTTTCCATGTGGTCGGCATCGATATTGGTGACAATCGAGATCACCGGCGACAGGAAAAGGAACGAGGCATCCGACTCGTCGGCCTCGGCTACCAGGAAGTCGCCGGAACCGAGACGCGCATTGGCGCCCGCCGCATTCAGTCGACCGCCGATCACGAAGGTCGGGTCCATGCCGCCTTCGGCAAGGATCGATGCGGTCAGGCTGGTCGTCGTCGTCTTGCCGTGCGTACCGGCCACTGCGATGCCCTGTTTCAGGCGCATCAGCTCGGCCAGCATCTGCGCGCGCGGCACCACCGGCACCTTGCGGCTGCGCGCCGCGAGCACTTCCGGATTGTCTTCCTTGACCGCCGTCGAAACGACCACCGCATCGGCACCGGCGACGTTTTCGGCGCCGTGCCCGACCATCGTCCGCACACCGAGTGCGGCAAGGCGCCGGGTCGTCGCGTTGTCGGCCAGATCGGAGCCGCTGATGCCGAAGCCGAGATTGAACAGGACCTCGGCGATACCGCTCATTCCCGAGCCGCCGATACCGACAAAATGGATGTTTTTGACTTTATGCTTCATTTGCTCACCTTGCACAATTCTTCACACGCGGCGGCAACCGCTGCCGTCGCGTCCGGCCTTGCCATCTCGCGCGCGCGCTCGGCCATCTGTTGCAACTGACCGCGCCCATAGTTGCGGATCAGGCTGATCGATTCTGGCGTCATTTTCTCCTGCGCCAGCAGGATCGCGCCGCCGACATCGGCGAGGAATCTCGCGTTGCCCGTCTGGTGGTCATCGACGGCATGCGGATACGGCACCAGAATGCTGGCCACGCCGACGGCGGCGAGTTCGGCAACGGTCAGCGCGCCAGCCCGGCAGATCACCAGATCGGCCCATGCGTAGGCAGCGGCCACGTCGTCGATAAAGGCCAGGCAGTCGGCCTGCACGCCGGCCGCAGCGTAATTTTTCTGCAGTTGCGCAAGATGCTTTTCGCCCGCCTGATGCCGCACTTGCGGCCGCTCGTCGAGCGGTAGCAAGGCCAGCCCCTGCGGTACGATTTCGTTGAGCGCGCTGGCGCCGAGACTGCCGCCGAGCACCAGCAGGCGGAGCGGCGAGCGGTCATCAGACTGACGCGCGGCAAAGCGCTCGGCGGGCGGCGGCAGCGCCGTGATTTCAGCACGTACCGGATTGCCGACCCAGCAGCTTTTCGGCAGCGCATCGGGGAAGCCGCAGAGCACGCGATCGGCGATCCGGGAAAGCACCCGGTTGGCCAGACCGGCAATCGAATTTTGCTCGTGGATGACCAGCGGGACGCCGAGCAAGGCGCTCATCATGCCGCCCGGAAAGGTCACGTAACCGCCCATCCCGAGGACCACATCGGGCTTGACCCGGCGTATCTCGCGCCGCGCCTGCAGGAAGCCCGAGAGCAGCGCATAGGGCAGCAGGAACTTGCGCAGCAGGCCCTTGCCGCGCAATGCCGCAAAGCGCACGGCGGCCATCTCGTAGCCACGCGCCGGGACCAGTTTCGCTTCCATTCCGTCGGGATTGCCCATCCAGACGACGTTCCAGCCGCGTTCGCGCAGCAGGTCGGCGACCGCGAGGCCAGGGAAGACGTGTCCGCCGGTCCCGCCGGCCATGACGAGTAAAGTCGGTGAGGAGTGAGGCGTGAAGAGTGAGGAGGACACACCGCTCTTCACTCCTGACTCCTCATGCTTGACTACGCCATTCATAATTTCGCCCCGCGCATCAATTGCCGATTTTCCCAATCGACGCGCAACAGGATCGCCAGCGCGACGCAGTTGGCGAGGATTCCCGAGCCGCCAAAGCTCATCAGCGGCAGGGTCAGGCCCTTGGTCGGCAGCAGGCCCATGTTGACGCCCATGTTGATGAAGCCCTGGACGCCGATCCAGATGCCGATTCCCTGCGCGACGAGCGCCGGATACAAGCGGTCGAGGGCGACGGCCTGACGTCCGACGACGAAGGCGCGCTGGATGACCAGACCGAAAAGGAAGATCACCGCGGCGACGCCGGCAAAGCCGAGTTCCTCGGCGATCACCGCGAGCAGAAAATCGGTGTGCGCTTCCGGCAGATAGAAGAGTTTTTCGACACTCGCCCCCAGTCCGACGCCCAAGAGCTCGCCACGTCCGAAGGCGATCAGCGCGTGCGAGAGCTGGTAGCCGCGCCCGAAGGCATCGGCCCAGGGATCCATGAATCCGAAGATGCGGTCGCGCCGGTACGGCGAAACGAGGATCAGGACCGCGAAAGCGGCGACCAGAACGACGATCAGTCCGGCGAACAGGCGCGCGCGCATGCCGCCGAGAAAAAGGATGCCGATGGCGATCGAAATGATGACGACGAAGGCGCCGAAGTCGGGCTCCTTGAGCAGCAGGACGCCGACTGCAACCATCGCGCCGGCCATCGGCAGAAAGGCTTTCTTCAGATCGTGCATGTGCGCCATCTTGCGCACCGTGTAATCGGCGGCGTAGAGCACGGCAAAGAGCTTCATCAGCTCGGAAGGCTGCAGGTTGGCGACACCGAGCGACAGCCAGCGACGGGCGCCATTGACATCGCGGCCGACGCCGGGAACCAGCACCAGCAGGAGCAGGATGAAACCGGCGACGAACAGCCACGGCGCCAGTTGCTGCCAGGTCGCCAGCGGCACCTGGAAGGCGATTGCGGCGGCGACCAGACCGATCACCAGGAAAACACCATGGCGTACCAGATAGTAGGCCGGCTGGTGACCAGTAAAGCGCCCCCCCTCGGCAATGGCAATCGACGCCGAGTAGACCATCACCATGCCCATCAGGAGCAGGATCAGCGCGCTCCAGAGCAGGGCGAGATCCACTTCGGCGGGCATCCGGCGCGGCGCATCGAGGGCGGGCAGCATCAGGCACCCTCCCCTTGCAAGGCACGCACGGCGGCGACGAAAACGTCGGCGCGATGCGCATAGTTGCGAAACATGTCGAGACTCGCGCAGGCCGGCGAGAGCAATACCGCATCGCCGGCACGCGCTTGCGTGGCGCACCAGCGCACGGCTTCGTCCATGTCGGCACAGCGCTGCAGCGGCAGTGCGCAACCGTCGATCACCGCGGCAATCTTTTCGGCATCGCGGCCGATCAGCGCAACAGCGCGCCCATGGGCGGCCAGCGCGGCCTTGAGCGGCGAAAAATCCTGCCCCTTGCCATCGCCGCCGAGAATAATCGCGATCTTCGCCCCGCTTGCCGCATCGACGCCGCCCAGGCCGTTGATCGCCGCCAGCGTCGCACCGACGTTGGTTCCCTTCGAGTCGTCGTAATAGGTGACGCCGGCAGTTTCGGCGACCCACGCCACACGATGCGCCAGCCCGGCAAAGGCCGCCAGCGCCGGCAGCACCTCCTGCACGGCGACCCCCACCGCTTCGCACAGAGCCAGCGCGGCCAGCGCATTGGCCGCGTTGTGCAGACCGACCAGCTTGAGCGCCTTGAGCGCAATCAGCTTTTCGCTGCCGCGCATCAGCCAGCCGTCGGCCAGACCGTAGTCGACCGGACGCGGCGCGGGATTGAGACCAAAAGTCAGCAGCTTGCGTCCGCAGCGGCCGGCAGCCAGGCTGCGGTCGTCGTCGCGGTTGAGCACCATGATGCCGCGGCCCTTGAAAATGCGCTCCTTGGCCGCCGCGTAATCGCCCATGCCGTCGTAGCGGTCGAGGTGATCCTCGCTGACGTTGAGCACCGTTGCGGCGTCGGCGTTGAGCGTATGCGTCGTTTCAAGCTGGAAGCTCGAGAGTTCGAGCACCCAGATTTCGGGCAGCGTTCCGGCGTCGATCGCCGCCATCAGCGCGTCGAGCGCCGCCGGTCCGATGTTGCCGGCCACGCCCGTCCGGCGCCCGGCAGCGGCGCACAGCGCGCCGACCAGCGCAGTGGTCGTCGTCTTGCCGTTGCTGCCCGAAATGGCGATCACCCTGGCCTGCGGCGTCAACGCGCGCATGCCCCAGGCGAACAGTTCGATTTCGGAAACCAGCGGTACGCCATGCGCGACGGCCGTCTGGATCGCGGCCTGCTGCACCGGCACGCCGGGCGAGATGGCGATCAGCTCGATGCCGGCAAAGGTGGCATCGACCAGGGGGCCGGCCAGCAGTTCGGCCTGCGGCACGGCACGGCGCAGCGCATCGACGTTCGGCGGCTGCAGGCGGCTGTCGGCAACGCGTACGCGGGCGCCCTGGCGCGCCAGCCAGCGGGCCATCGCCAGCCCGCTCTCGCCGAGGCCGATCACCAGTACCTGCATGCCGTTGAGATTCATTTCAGTGTGATTCCAGCGCAGTTTTAACGCAGTTTCAATGTTGACAGGCCGATCAGCACCAGCATGATGGTGATGATCCAGAAACGGACGACGACCTGCGTTTCCTTCCAGCCGCCGAGTTCGAAATGGTGGTGCAGCGGCGCCATGCGGAAGATCCGCTTGCCGCCGGTGAACTTGAAATAGAGCACCTGCGCGGCGACCGACAGCGTTTCGGCGACGAAGACGCCGCCCATGATCGCCAAGACGATTTCCTGGCGAACGATCACGGCGACAACGCCGAGCGCCGCACCGAGCGCCAGCGCGCCGACGTCGCCCATGAAGACTTCGGCCGGGTAGGCGTTGAACCACAGGAAACCGAGTCCGGCACCGGCCATCGCGCCGAGAAAGACCGCCAGTTCGCCAGCCCCCGGGATGTAGGGCATGAACAGGTATTTCGCATAGACGGCATTGCCGGCGACGTAGGCGAAGATCGCCAGCGCGGCGGCGATCATCACGGTCGGCATGATCGCCAGCCCGTCGAGGCCGTCGGTCAGATTGACGGCGTTGCTGGTGCCGACGATCACGAAGTAGGTCAGCGTGATGAAGCCGATGACGCCGAGCGGATAGGAAACGGTCTTGAAGAAGGGGACGATCAGCTCCATCTGTGCCGGAACCGTTGTCGTCAGCCCGAGGTAGACCGCCACGACGAGTCCGATCACCGATTGCCAGAAATACTTCCAGCGGCTGGCCAGTCCCTTCGGGTCGCGATAGACGACCTTCTTCCAGTCGTCGTACCAGCCGATCGCACCGAAGCCGAGGGTGACGATCAGCACGACCCAGACGTAACGGTTGGCCAAATCGGCCCAGAGCAGCGTGGTGATGCCGATCGCGATCAGGATCAGCGCGCCGCCCATGGTCGGCGTACCGGACTTGACGAGGTGCGTCTGCGGGCCGTCGTTGCGTACCGCCTGTCCGATTTTCTTGGCCGCCAGCCAGCGGATGACGCGCGGCCCGGCGACAAAGCAGATGATCAGCGCGGTCATCGCCGCGAGCACCGTGCGCAGCGTGATGTAGCCGAAAACGTTGAATCCGCGGATGTCCTGCGACAGCCATTGCGTCAGCATCAGCAGCATGATTTGCCCTCCGGTGGCGCGACGGCGCTGAGCGCATCGGCCACGCGTTCCATGCGCATGAAGCGTGAGCCTTTGACGAGGACGGTTGTTTCGCTTGCATCGGGCGCCAATGCAGGCACCAACTCGGCGGCAACGGCGGCGATCAGATCGTCGATTTTCTTGAAGTGCTGGCCACCGGCGCCAAAGTTATGCGCAGCCAGCGCGCTCGATTCGCCGAAGGCAAACAGGCGATCGATCCCCTGGCTCTTCGCATAGCCGCCGACTTCGTCGTGGAACTGTCCGGTCATTTCGCCGATTTCGCCCATGTCACCAAGCACCAGGATTTTCCTGCCCACCGTGGCGGCCAACACGTCGATCCCGGCGCGCACCGAATCGGGATTCGCGTTGTAGGTGTCGTCGAGCAGGACCGCCCCGTTCAGGCCGGCGCGCCGCTGCAGCCGTCCCTTGACGCCGCGGAAGGCCGTCAGCCCGTCGCGCACGGCACGGATCGGCAATCCGGCGGCCAGCGCCGCCGCCGCAGCAGCGAGGGCGTTGCGCGCGTTATGCTCGCCCGGCAAGGCCAGCGCCACCTCGATCTGCTCGCCGGCGGCGCGCAGGGTCAGATGGTTTTCCAGCCCGTGCGCCTGGCATTGGCCGCAGACCTCGGCCGGTTTTTCCAGCGCGAAACGCATCGTCCGGCGGTCGGCACTTTGCGTGCGCCACAGGTCGGCCCACTGGTCGTCGGCATTGAAGATCGCCACCCCGTCGTCGGGCAGCCCCTGATAGATACTGCCCTTTTCGGCGGCAATCGCCTCGATCGAACCCATTCCGGCCAGATGCGCGCGCTGCGCGTTGGTCACCAGCGCCACCGTCGGCCGCGCGATTCCGGCGAGATAGGCGATTTCGCCCGGGTGATTCATACCCATTTCGATGATCGCCGCCCGGTGCGCGGCGCCGAGCTTGAGCAGGGTGAGCGGCAGGCCGATATCGTTGTTGAAATTGCCCTGCGTGGCGAGGACGGCCTCGCCAAAAACGGCTTGCAGGATGCTGGCGATCATTTCCTTGGTCGTCGTCTTGCCGTTGCTGCCAGTCACCGCGATCACCGGCAGGACGAAGCGGGCGCGCCAGTGCGCGGCCAGCGCACCGAGCGCCAGCCGGGTATCGGCGACCAGGATCAGGGGCAGTCCGATCGCCAGCAGCGGCTCGGCGGCATCGGCCGCGACCACGGCAGCGAGCGCGCCGCGTTGCTGCGCAGCGGCGACGAAAGCGTGGCCGTCGAAATTTTCACCGTGCAAGGCAATGAACAGTTCGCCGGCGCCAATGGCCCGGCTGTCGGTCGATACGCCACAGAAGGTCGCCGCCCCCAGCGGCTCTTCGCCGAGCAGCGTTCCGCCCATCGCGCGCGCGGCGGCGGCAAGGTCCATTTTGACAGTCATTCGGCTTCTTCCTTTCGTGCGGCCAACGCAGCGCGGGCCTCGGCGACATCCGAGAACGGGCGGCGCACGCCGGCAATTTCCTGATACGACTCGTGCCCCTTGCCGGCAACCAGCACGACATCGGCCGGATGCGCCGCCGCGACCGTGCGGCGGATGGCCTCGGCGCGATCGGCAATGATTTCTGCGGCGGGCGCAGCACGATGAATCTGCGCCAGAATCGCCGCGGCATCTTCGCTGCGCGGATTGTCGCTGGTCAGCACGACGCGGTCGGCAAACTGCGTTGCGACGCGGCCCATCAGCGGCCGCTTGCCCTGATCGCGGTCGCCGCCGCAACCGAAGATGACGGTCAGTCCGGCACCGCGCGTGCTGGCCACTTCGCGCAAGGCGCGCAAGGCGTTTTCCAGCGCATCCGGCGTATGGGCATAGTCGACGACGATCAGCGGCTCGTTGTAACCGCCGATTTTCTCGAGGCGACCCGGCGGCGGGTCGAGCTCGGCAAAGCGCTGCGCGATTTCGCCAGGCGTCAGGCCGGCGTCGATCAGCACGGCGGCAACCGCCAGCAGATTCGAAACGTTGTAACGGCCGATCAGGCGTGTTTCGACCCGTGCGCGGCCATTTGGTGCGTTGAGCCGGAAGCTCAGGCCGTCGAGTTTTTCCTGGATATGGTCGGCTGAAACTGTTCCCTGCCGGTCATTTGGCGCATCGCTCTGGGTGTAGCCGACAATCTTGGTCGCCGTGCTGCGCGCCGCCAGTTCGCGCCCAAAGGGATCGTCGAGATTGACGACGGCCAGACGCAGCTGCGGCCAGGTGAACAGCTTTTTCTTGGCGGCGGCGTAGTTTTCCATCGTGCCGTGGTAATCGAGGTGGTCGCGCGTCAGGTTGGTGAATACGGCCACATCGACCCGCGCACCGTTCAGGCGCCCCTCGTCGATGCCGATCGAACTGGCCTCGAGCGCGCAAGCCTGTACGTCATCGTCGGCGAATTCGGCCAGATAGCGCATCAGCGTCGTCGCTTCGGGCGTCGTGAAGCCGGTCTCGGCCAACCGGTCGGGCAGACCGGCGCCGAGGGTACCGATGATGGCACAGCGCTTCGGATGGGTACGGCCAATCCACTGGCTGATGGTGGTCTTGCCGTTGGTCCCGGTGACCGCGATCAGGGAAAGACGCTCGCTCGGTCGGCCGCAAACGGCATGCGCCAGCGGGCCGCACAGCATGCGCAAAGCGCTGGCCGGCAGATTGGCGATGCGCCACGCCGGATTCCATGCGAAATCGACACTCTCTTCCCAGAGCACCGCCGCGGCGCCGCGCGCGATGGCGTCGGCGATATAGCGGCGTCCGTCGGCCAGATCGCCGGGATAGGCCAGGAAAAGATCGCCGGCGCGTACCTGGCGGCTGTCGTCGGCCACGCCGCCCGGCTGCACGCCGAGTGCCGCGAGGCGCTGCAGCACGGCGAGCGGATTGTCGATCAGGCCAGAGAGGCTCACAATTGCTCCCTGACATCCGGCGTCTGGGCAACCTGCATGTCCGGGCCAATACCCAGGGTACGCAGGGCGCCGCTCATGATGCCGGCAAATACCGGACCGGCCACGTCGCCACCGTAATGCCGGGCGCCTCCCGGTTCGTCGATCATCACGGCGACGATCAGGCGCGGATCCGACGCCGGCGCGAAGCCGACGAAGGAGGAGACGTATTTGTTGGCGTATTGCCCGCCTTCCAGCTTGTGCGCCGTGCCCGTCTTGCCGGCGACGCGATAGCCCGGAATCTGCGCCTTCGGCGCCGTGCCGCCCGGCCGGACGGCCATTTCGAGCATTGCTCGGACTTCACGCGCGGTCTGCTGGCTGAACACCGGCGCGCCGCTCAGCGGCAAGGCATCGGAACGCGTCAGGGTCAGCGGAATCAGGTCGCCGTCGCGGGCAAAGACGGTATAGGCGCGCGCCAGTTGCAGCAAGGACACCGAGATGCCATGCCCGTAGGACATCGTCGCCTGCTCGATCGGTCGCCAGCTCTTCCACGGGCGCAAACGGCCACCCACTTCGCCGGGAAAGCCCAGACGCGAAATCTGGCCAAAACCGCTGGCATCGAACATCTCCCACATCTGCTGCGGCGCCAGCATGGCGGCGATCTTCGCCGCCCCCACGTTGGACGACTTCTGGATGACCTGGGCGACAGTCAGCGCGCCGTGCGGATGGGCATCCGCAATCGTTGCGGTGCCGATCGTCAGCTTGCCCGGCGCGCAGTTGATGATTGAGTCGAAACGGACCTTGCCGCTCTCGAGGCCCAGCGCGATCGTGAATGGCTTGAGCGTCGATCCCGGCTCGAAGGTGTCGGTCACGGCGCGGTTACGCAGCTGCGCGCCCGACAGGTGCTCGCGATTGTTCGGGTTGTAGGTCGGCCAGTTGGCCAGCGCGAGGATTTCGCCGGTCTTGGCGTCGATCACCACGGCGCCGCCCGCCTTCGCCTTGTTCTCGACGATCGCCTGCTTGAGCTGGCTGTAGGCGAGGTACTGGATCTTCGAATCGAGCGCCAGGCGGATGTCCTTGCCGTCCTGCGGCGGCTTGATCGAACCGACGTCCTCGACGATCTGGCCGCGCCGGTCCTTGATCACGCTGCGGCTGCCGGCATGGCCGAGCAGCTGCCCCTGATAGGCGAGTTCGACGCCCTCCAGCCCCTTGTCGTCGACGCCAGTAAAGCCGACGATGTGCGCCGTCATCTCGCCGGTCGGATAGAAACGGCGGTATTCCTTGTTCTGCCCGATGCCCGGCAAGCGCAACGCGGCGACCCTCTCGGCGACATCGGGAGGAATCTGGCGCTGCAGGAAGACGAAACTCTTGTCGCTGGCCAGCTTGCGCATCAGTTCCTTCTGATCCGCCTCAAGCAGCGTCGCCAATTGCTGCACCTGCTGCGGCGTCAGCCGGGCGTCGGCCGGAATTGCCCAGACCGACTTCATCGGCGTCGAGATGGCCAGCACATCGCCGTTGCGATCGGCGATACGGCCGCGCGAAGCAGAGACTTCCAGATCGCGCCGATAGCGCGAATCGCCCTTTTCCTGCAGAAAATCGTTGTTGAGAATCTGCAAATAGAAAGAGCGCCCAAGCAGGACGCCAAAGCAGCCGAGAATGATCAAGGCCATCAGGCGCGAGCGCCAGGCTGGTAGACGCATGCGGAGGATCGGACTTTCGGCGAACTTGTGCGCCAGCCCGGCCTTGAAATTCATCACTCCGCACCCCCTGCCGACGCGGTCGCCGAGATCACCTTGGCGGTTTCGGGCGTACGCATTTTCAGCTTGTCGTGGGCGATCTTTTCGATCCGCGGCGGCGTCGCCCAGGTCGACAGCTCGAGCTGCAACTGGCCGAACTCGACTTCAAGCTGCTTCGCCCGGTCCTGCTCGGCCTCAAGCGCCTGAAACAGCTTGCGCGCCTTGTGCTGCGAGGTCACCACGCCCAGGGCGCAAATCACCACGGCGAGCAGCAGGAACAGGTTGAAACGAAGCATCTCAGTGCGCCTTGCTTGCCGGCTGTCCGGCAAGCTTCTCGGCGAGTTTTTCAGCAACTCGCATCACGGCACTGCGCGCCCGCGGATTGGCGGAGACTTCTGCGGCACTTGCCTTGAGCGGCTTGCCGACGATCCGCAGCCGAGGCTGGGGAAGATCGGCAGCACGCAACGGGAGGTCTTTCGGCACCAGGGCGTCAGGCACCGCCTCGTCGCGCATGAAGCGCTTGACGATGCGGTCTTCAAGCGAATGGAAGCTGATCACCACCAGCCGTCCGCCCGGTTTCAGCACCGCCATCGCCTGCGGCAGAACTAGCGCAAGCTGCTCGAGTTCTTGATTGATATGAATCCGTAGAGCTTGAAAGGTACGCGTCGCCGGGTCCTGACCAGGCTCGCGGGTCCACACGGTCTCGCGTACAAGCGCGGCGAGTTCGCCTGTGGTTGCAATAGGCCGCTCGCTCCGAGCAGCCACAATCTTCTTTGCAATCTGGAAAGCAAACCGTTCTTCGCCATAATTTCTTATAACCTCCGTAATATCCCTGATTTCGGCTCGCGCCAGCCACTCTGCCGCCGTCTCGCCCTGCGTCGTATCCATGCGCATGTCAAGCGGCGCATCAAAGCGGAAACTGAATCCCCGCCCCCCCTCATCAAGTTGCGGCGACGACACCCCGATATCGAGGAGCACCCCATCCACAGCGTCGATTCCTGCCTGCTGCACGGCCTCGGCCAGTTCGCCGAAGCTGTGGTGCAGCATGGTCAATCTTTGATCGTTGATTTCGCGCGCCACCGCCACGGCCTGCGGGTCGCGGTCGAGCGCCAGCAGGCGGCCGGCGGGACCCAGTCGTTCGAGAATCGCCCGGCTGTGTCCGCCGCGGCCAAAGGTGCCGTCAACGTAGATTCCGGAGGGTTTTACCTCCAGAGCCTCAACCGCCTCCTGCAGAAGAACCGTCAGGTGCTGCGAGACAAGGCTCACAGCGCCAGATCCTCAAGCCCGGGCGGCAAGGCCTGATCGCCCATGGCGAAAATGGCGTCCTGCTGCTGCTGCCAGCCGGCATCCGACCAGATTTCGAAATGACTGCCCTGCCCGACCAGCCAGACCTGCTTCTCGAACTGGGCAAACTGGCGCAACTCGGGCGCCACCAGAAGACGGCCGGCGGAATCCATCGCTTCGTCGCGCGCATTACCGACCAGCAGACGTTTGATGGCAGCGGACTGCGGATTGAAGCTGGAAGCGGCCAGCACCTTGTCGCGGATAGGCAACCAGGCGGGCTCGGGATAGAGCAGCAGGCAGCGATGCGGATGGGCGGTGAGCACCAGCCTGCCGTCAGCGGCAGCCGCGAGCGCCTCCCGGTGGCGCGCCGGAATGGCGAGCCGACCTTTGACATCGAGACTTAACGCAGCCGCACCCTGAAAAAACATCAAAAATCCAGCCTCCCAAACTTGGACGAGGATTCGAATGGGCCGAAACCCAAAATCCCCACTTTTTACCACTTGACGCCACTTTAAGACAAAGAAACCGGCAAAGCAAGGGGGATTTTTAGACTTTTTCCAATTGCGACAAGGACTTATGAGCGACTCACGATATATTTCAGTTCAAATTTTCCCTTTAAAAACAATAGCCACAAAACACTACTTAAAGTGTTTTGTTACAACAACTGGACATACGAAAGGGAGGGCGCGCCGAAAGGCACGGAGAGGCGGGTCCGAACGAACGCGCCCGGATGAAGAAAGGCACTGCGGATGCAACGCGAGGACGGACGCCTGCGCGGTGTGAAGAGTCAGCGTTCGGCCAGTCGCGACGCAGCAGGCGCCACGCTAACCGATTCGGCGTGGAGAGACCGGTTTGGCCGGTGTGGAGGGGCTGGGTTCCGGCTGATTTTGCGCGGCGCGGCGATGGCAAACAATCTCGTCGTCGGCATCGAGCAGACGATCGGCGAGCATCCGCGCCATATTGCGATAGAGGAGCGCGGCGGCTGCCGGCTGGGGTTCGAGACTTTGCCGGGTGATGCGGATGGTCAGACTGCTTTCAAGGGCGGCCACGGAAGCGGTTCGCCGATGCTTGCCGAGCAAGGCAATCTCACCGAAATGCTCACCTGCCGTCACTTCGGCCAGACGCAGGCGCTTGCCGCCGGAGACACGATAAACCTCGAACGATCCGCGCACGACCACGTACAGCGAATGACCGTCTTCACCCTCGTCGAAGACGACCTCACCCGCCTTGAACGCGGCCTTCGAAGCGCCGCGCAGAAGACCCGCGATCGCCTCCCGTTCAAGATGCCGAAACAAATCGACCCCCGCGATCAGGCGAAAAATCAACTCATCGACGTCGACATTGCTCATCTCAAAGCCGGTAAAAACGGATGCCGACAGTGTGCCACGGAAATCCTGGCAATAAAACGCCCGCCATGCCGCTGCACAAGCAATCGGGAGTGGGAAGCCGGTCGATAAGCCGGGTTCTGTCGTGGACAACCATTCCTCTAGGCGCACTGTTGCCAGTACGCTCAAGCAGCCTACCCGGAAGCAGCGCGAGCCACGCCTGACGCTTCCCTATTTGGC
>JBAQRB010000251.1:0-4337 GCA_049295655.1 Rhodocyclaceae bacterium | reverse complement strand
GTCGACTTCGAGCACGAGCGGCGCGAGGAGGTGATCCAGTACCTCTACGCAAAATACGGTCGCGAGCGGGCGGCGCTGGCGGCGGCAGTGATTACCTGGCACACGCGCGGCGCGCTGCGCGACGTCGGCCGGGTGCTCAGTTTCGGTCGTGCGCAAATCGACGCACTGGCCGGTTCGCTGGCTTGGTGGGACAGCCGCGAGCAACTGCCCGAACGCCTGCGTTCGATCGGCCTCGACCCGGACTCGCCGCGCGTCGCCAAATGGCTGGCGCTGGCCGAGGCGCTGCGCGGCTTTCCGCGTCACCTCTCGCAGCACGTCGGCGGTTTCGTCATCTCACGCGGGCCGCTGTCGCGCCTGGTGCCGGTCGAGAACGCCGCGATGGCCGAGCGCACCGTCATCCAGTGGGACAAGGACGACCTCGACGCCGTCGGCCTGCTCAAGATCGACATCCTGGCGCTCGGCATGCTCTCGGCGATCCGCCGCGCGCTGGGCCTTGTCGGGATGCAGCTGCACGACGTTCCGCCCGAAGACCCGGCGGTGTACCGGATGATCTGCGCGGCTGATACGGTCGGCGTTTTCCAGATCGAATCGCGTGCGCAGATGGCCATGCTGCCGCGTCTGCGGCCGCGCAACTTCTACGACCTCGTGATCGAAGTCGCGCTCGTTCGTCCCGGACCGATCCAGGGCGACATGGTGCATCCCTATCTGCGCCGCCGGCATGGGCAGGAACGCATCGAAGCGATGCGCCCGGAAATCGCCGAAGTGCTCGGCCGCACCTGTGGCGTGCCGATCTTCCAGGAGCAGGTGATGCAGCTCGCCGTCGTTGCCGCCGGCTTTACGCCGGGCGAAGCCGACAACCTGCGCCGGGCGATGGCCGCCTGGCGGCGCAAGGGCGGGCTTGAGCCCTTCGAGCAGAAGCTGATCGCCGGCATGCGCGAGCGTGGCCATGGCGAGGATTTTGCCCGGCGCATCTTTGCCCAGATCAAGGGCTTCGGCGAATACGGCTTTCCCGAATCGCACGCAGCGTCGTTCGCGCTGCTCGTCTATGTCTCGGCATGGATCAAGTGCCACCATCCTGCGGCCTTTCTCTGTGCCTTGCTCAACAGCCAGCCGATGGGTTTCTACTCGTCCTCGCAACTTGTGCAGGATGCGCGCCGGCATGGTGTCGAAGTGCGTCCGGCAACGGTGCAGGACAGCCACTGGGAGGCTGTCCTTGAAGCCTCTGCTGCCGGTCCTGCGGTACGGATCGGCCTCGGCGGCATTGCCGGCCTTTCGCGTGCCGGGGTCGCCACGCTCGTCGCGGCGCGCCGGCTGCGGGCGTTTGCCGACGTTGCCGATCTGGCTGCGCGCGCCCGGTTGGTGCACGGCGACCTCGATGCACTGGCTGCGGCCGGTGCACTCGCCGCGCTTGCCGGCCACCGCCGGCAGGCGGCGTGGGCCGCTGCAGGGGCGGCTGTCCAGCTCGATTTGCTCGACAGCGCAGCAGCACCGGAGGTCTGCCCCGAGCTGGCCGCGCCGAGCGAAGGCGAAGACCTGATTGCCGATTACGCGAGCAGCGGCCTGACACTGGGCCGCCATCCGCTGGCCCTCTTGCGTGCGCAGTTGGCCGCGCAGCGCTTCATTGCCTCTGCCGAGCTGCAGAACGCCGGCGACCGCCAGTTGGCGCGCGTCGCCGGCATCGTTACCTGCCGCCAGCGGCCGGGAACGGCGAGCGGCATCGTTTTCGTGACGCTCGAAGATGAAACCGGCCTCACCAACATCGTCGTGCATGCCAAACTCGTCGAGCAGCAGCGCCGCGAACTGCTTGGCGCGCGCCTGCTCGGTGTGCTCGGCCAGGTACGACGCGAAGGCCGGGTCGTCCATCTGGTCGCCAAGCGTCTGGTCGATCTGACGCCGCTGCTCGGCGGGCTGTCGACGGCGAGCCGGGATTTTCATTGAAACGAAAATGTGCCTGAAGCGATCTGTTACCCGGAAACCTTTGTTCGAAAGCCCGGTCGAACTTTTGTGGATTGGCGCGATTTTCCGGACGGCCACCGTGTTCCAGGATCAATGCGCGCTTGCACCTCAATGGTGTGTGACTTGTCGCTGGAATCTGTCGGGAGAGTCTTGTGAAAAACATTTCCTGGTTTGCTGGCATGGGTGGAGTGGTCGCTTCGTCTGCCGGGAGCGTGCGGCCATGTTGATCGGACTGGCTTTCCGCCTGCTGCGCGAGCCATATGCAAAAGCGCTCGCCGATTTTCCGCCGCTTTGCAGCAAGCAGGCGTTGCCGGCGGAAATCGATGGCGTGCGTTTTTCGCTCATGCGTGCGCTGCAGGGGGTCTTGGCGGCAAGCCTGCACCAGTTCGGCGTCAAGGAGCCTTTCCAGTATTACGCGATCGGGCATACGGTGCTGCAGCCGGTGATTGCCAGGGTGTTGATCAATCACGGCTGGGTGACGGCCGGTCGGCCGCACTGGTCTGCGGCGGTGATCCAGTACCGCCTGTCAGCGGACGGCCTCGAATTGAAGCGTGAGCTGGAATCCTGGTGGTCTGCTCTGACGCTGGGACAGCGTTTGCGTGCGTTGCTGGTCGAATAGGCGGATTGGCCGCGGGCAAGTTTATCCGGATCTTGTCCGGGCGCCGTCCTCTCTTGCATTACAATCAGCGCCCTACGCGGGCTGGTCCGCAGCAGAACGCCGGGAATTGTCATGGAAGATCGTCTGACCGAGCTGGAAATCAAAATCAACCTCGCCGAGGATCTGGTCGATGAACTCAATCGTACCGTTTATCGGCAACAGCAGCAGATCGACCTGCTGCAGCACCAGTTGCGCCACATTTTCCAACAGATGCAGCCGGACGCCGGTCCCGCCGAGCCGCGCAACCTGCGCGACGAAATTCCGCCGCATTATTGATGCCAGCTTTTGTCCTTATGGTACTGATGGCTGATGGGGGCTCGCACCGCAGCTGCTAAGTCAGTCGGCGGCTGGCCGCTTGCGGTGAAAAACCAGCGGTGCCGCAGCGACGGTCGAGGGCGGCGGGGTTTTCAGGATGTGCTTCTTCATGCGGCCGACGACGTGCATTTCGCACGGGCGGCAGTCGAAACGCAGCGTGTATCTTTCACCGCCGGAAACCAGCGTCATCGGTTCGGCACGTACCTGTCCCTGCACGCCGGTAACTCCCTTGGCCTGTTTCGGGCACAGGTTGAACGAAAAGCGCAGGCAATGCTTGGTCACCATCAGCGAGACATCACCGCTTTCCTCGTGTGATTCGAAGGCCGCATCCATCAGCCTGACCCCGTGCCGTGCATAAAACTGCCGGGCCGCATTGTTGTAGATATTCGCCAGATACGACAGCGACTCTTCCGGGTAGGTCGCGGGCGGCTCGCTCGCTGTCTTGCGCGGCGGGCGACGGTAGGCCGCCGCGCGCATCGCTTCGAGTTCGGCGATCGCCGCCCGGCGCAGGGCGTTGACGCCGGAAGCGGGCAGGAACCACGGGGCAGTCAGCCGGGTCTCGATATCGCGCGCGGCAAACATCGTGTTGCCGAGCTTGCCGAGGTTGTCGCGCAAAGAAGATTCGACCTTGTCGGGTTGGGTCGCCAGTGTTTTATCGCTGTCGAACTGCGCGCTGGCGCAGATGCCTTCTTCGTCGGTCAGTTGCAGCGAAAAGCCTGCTGCCGTCTCGCTGAGCCGCAGGTCGATCGCGACGCGCCGTTCCGCCGATTTTCGCGTCAGTGCGAGTTCCCACGCATGGTCGCCGTTGCGGTTGATCGGCGTGCCGACACGAAAGCCGGGCAGGCTGGCCAGTTTGACGTTGAGTTCGAGATTGGGCTCGACGCGCCAGACTTCGCCCTGCTTTTCCGCGCAGTTGACCGGCATGCCGAACACTTCGCGCTTGTGCATGTAGTTCAGTCCGTCGCCATTGGCCAGCCGCTCGTCGGCCGCATCGAGCTTGATCTCGAACCAGTTCGGCCCGATGCGGGTGACGACACCGATCGGCTGGCCGACGAACTTCGGCGAATCGAAGGCGCCGATCTCGGCGCCGCGCCCGTTGACGAAATAGTCGGTGGTGCCGCGGTGGAAGGTCTTGTCCGGATCGGGTGTGAACAACAGCGTCGTTTTGCCGCTGGAAGCACGGCGCAGATCCGGCCGGCCTTCAAGGATGTCGTCGATCAGCGTCCGGTAATGCCCGGTGATGTTCTTGACGTAAGCGACATCCTTGTAGCGCCCCTCAATCTTGAACGAACGGATGCCGGCGTCGATCAGCGCCCGCAGATTGGCGCTCTGGTTGTTGTCCTTCATCGACAGCAGGTGCTTTTCGAAGGCGACGACGCGGCCTTGGTCGTCCTGCAGCGTGTAGGGC
>JBAQRB010000250.1:0-6022 GCA_049295655.1 Rhodocyclaceae bacterium | reverse complement strand
AGACCCTGAACGCCGTACTCAAGGCCACCGGTTTGCGGTTTGGAGTTTCCGCCCACGCTGGCTGAAAAAAGTGATTGCGGTCAGGCGAGCACGATGCGGGTCTGAATCTCCACCTTGAGCGCCCGCTGGATGGCGACGAAGATCGCCGAGATGTTGCTCATGGTCGGGTTGCCCGAGTGATTTTGAGGGCGCTGCTGGTTGTGTGACGGCAGCGATCTGCGGTGTGCTGGACACCATTAAGTGTGAGGCCGGTACGCTATCGCTGCAGCCGATGATGGGGCGAGCACGACCTGAACTTGCTGAAGGCTTGCTCAGGTCGCCAACTTCAATGCCCTACTTTCCCTTCAAATACCGGAGGAGAGCGTCGTCCGCCCCTTGCGCCGGCGGTCGAGCCACCAGGCGTAGGCCGGCAGCAGGAGCGCCGAACCGGGCAGCATCAGGAAAAGCAGATACGGCGAGATGCGGGAAAGCGTGCGCAGCTGGGCGAGCAGCTCGGTTCTCTCCTCGGAAGTCCATGCCCCGCCATTGCGGTTTTTCATCAACAGGGGCATCAGGCCGCGCATGCGCAGCACGTCGGTCAGGAAGGCCCTGGCTTCGGTTTTCTGGTTTGCCAGCAGCCGCTGGAAGGTCGTCTCGTCGGGAACTTCGCTCATCCGCGCGATCCGAATGCGGCCAGCTGGGCGCGCACGGCACGCCAGGCGCGCCAGGCGACAAAGCCACGCTGCGCCCAGCGCCAAGTGCGCCGCGGTTTGAGAATGGCGAGCACGGCGACGGCGGCCAAAACGATGCCGGGGTGCTGCCTGAGGTAGCCGATCCCGGCACGCAGGCCAGCGCTGGCGCGATCGGCGCTATGCAGGGCGCTGCGCACCGGCTCCAGCTGTTGGCCGAGCAGCGCGCGCTGACTGGCGATGCGCTCGATCAGCCGGCCGCGCCGGACGCCGATCTCAATCAGTCGTTGAGCCATGGCGCGCAGCGGCTTTCAGTTGGCGCAAGTCTTCTTCGAGTTCGGCCAGCGTGTTCGCGAAGGGAGGCTGCGTTCGTTGTGTCGCGTGCATCAGCGCCTTGTAGGCGATGACGCCGAGCAGCAGGAACAGACCGGCAAAGCCGCCGATCACGAGAATCCGGCTCTCCCAGAAAACGAGCGTGAGCAGGCCGACCAGCAGCAGCGTCGCGACGCCAAGACAGAAAACCATCGCCAGCGCCGTGACCAGCAAGCGGAGGGCGCGCAGCTTTTCCTCCTCGAATTCGCTAGCGAGCAGTTCGAGCCGCGTGCGTCCGCTCGCCAGCAAGGTTGCGGCGATGTTTTTCAGGGCGGCGAACAGGCCAGCCTTGCGGCCGCTGTCTTCGCCGCCTTGAGTTGGACTCATGTCGTGCGGTGCTTAGCGACGACCGATGATGACGCCGAGCAGCAGGCCGATGCCGGCGGCAATACCGACTGCGCGCCAGGGATTTTCATGCACGTAGTCGTCGGTCGCACGGGCTGCGGCCTTGGTCTTGTCGACCAGCGCGGCTTCGGCATCGGCGATACGCAGCTTGGCGTCGCGCAGGCGATCCTGAATGCGCTCGCGCAGTTCGCCGACCTTTTCGCCGGCAACGCTGGCGGTGGCGCGCAGGATTTCTTCGGCGTCGGCAACGACGATTTTCATGTCGGAGACGAGCTTTTCCTTGTTGACGGCGGACATTTCGGTAGTTTCGGACATGGCAGACCTCGTGGTGGCAAGAAATTTACGGAAAGAATTCCGGCGCAATGCGCCGGATGCTTTCGGGCAGACCGCTCAGGTTATCCAATTTATCAGAACAGATCAATGTGAAGATTCATGGCGCATAGTCATAATCGATCGACAGCGGCGCATGATCCGAGAAACGCTCGGCCTTGTAGACCGCCGCCTGCCTTGCCGTCGCGGCGAGCGCCGGGGTAGCCAGCTGGTAGTCGAGCCGCCAGCCGACGTTCTTGGCCCAGGCCTGGCCGCGATTGCTCCACCACGTGTAGCAGTCGTCGGTCGCCTGCGGGTGCAGCGCCCGGTAGGCGTCGCACCAGCCGGTTTCGCCGAGCAGACGGCCGACCCAGGCGCGCTCTTCGGGCAGGAAGCCCGAATTCTTGCGGTTGCCTTTCCAGTTCTTGAGGTCGATTTCCTGGTGCGCGATGTTCCAGTCGCCGCAGATGACGATGTCGCGCCCGCTGCTGAACAGGTCGACCAGCTGCGGGTAGAAGAGGTCCATGAAACGGAACTTCGCTGCCTGCCGCTCGGGTCCGCTCGATCCGGAAGGCAGGTACAGCGAAATCACCGACAGCTTGCCGAAGTCGGCGCGCAGATAGCGGCCTTCGGCGTCGAACTCGGCGTTGCCGATTCCCTCGAAGACGGCGTCCGGCTTGTTGCGGCACCACAGCCCGACGCCGCTGTAGCCCTTCTTCTGCGCGCAGTGGTAATAGGCGTGCAGGCCATCCGGCGCCTTCATTTCGTCGGAAAGATCGGCGGGCTGCGCCTTCAGCTCCTGCAGGCAGATGACGTCGGCTTTTTGCGCCGCAGCCCAGGGCAGAACGCCCTTGCTCCATGCCGAACGGATACCGTTGAGGTTTAGGGTGATGATGCGTAACATAGCGAATCCACGCCGCTTGCGGCTTCAATACATCGGTTGTTATGGACTTTCGTCAGGAATTCATCGATTTTGCCGTCGCCCGCAACGTGCTGCGTTTTGGCGAATTCAAAACCAAGGCCGGGCGACTGTCGCCCTACTTCTTCAACGCCGGTCTGTTCGACGACGGCGCCGCGCTCGACCGGCTGTCGCAATTTTACGCCACGGCGATTGCCGCCAGCGGGATCGCCATCGACACGCTGTTCGGGCCGGCCTACAAGGGTATCCCGCTGGTCGCCGTGACCGCCGTTGCGCTGGCGCGCGAGGGGCGCAACCTGCCTTTCGCCTACAACCGCAAGGAAGCCAAGGATCACGGCGAGGGCGGAACGATCGTCGGTGCAGCCCTGCAGGGGCGCGTGCTGATCATCGACGACGTGATTTCGGCCGGCACCTCGGTCCGCGAGTCGGTGGAGATGATCCGTGCGGCGGGCGCGACGCCCTGCGGCGTGGTGATCGCCCTCGACCGCATGGAACGTGGCAGCGGCGCCTTGTCGGCGGTGCAGGAAGTCGAGCGCGATTACGGCATTCCGGTGATTGCGGTGGCCGACCTCGACGACCTGATGGCCTTTCTGCGCGATCGCGCCGAGTTCAAGCAGAACGAGGCTGCGGTCGCCGCTTACCGCGCCGAATACGGTGTTGCGCGCAACGCCTAGCCACCTCAAGGCTGCCGAAGCGAAGATTGCCGAGGTGCTCAAGCAGCGCAAGAAGCGCGCGCCGGCCGGCGCGCGTTAAAGCCGCCGGACAGAGCCCTGCCGTCGTGCGGCAGGGCATCTTCTCCTTCAACCGGCGAGCTTGCTGCGCAGCAGATCGTTCACCTGCTGCGGATTGGCCTTGCCCTTGGTTGCCTTCATCGCCTGGCCGACCAGCGCGTTGAAGGCCTTTTCCTTGCCCGCCTTGAACTCGGCGACCATCGCCGCATTGGCCGCGAGCACCTCGTCGATCAGCGCCTCGATGGCGCCGCTGTCGGTGATCTGCTTGAGCCCCTGCTTTTCGATGATCTCGTCGGCGGACTGCCCTTCGCCGTTCCACAGCGCTTCGAACACCTTCTTGGCGATGTTGTTGGAAATGGTGTTGTCGGCGATGCGCGCGATCAGGCCGCCCAGTTGCGCGGCGCTGACCGGCGAGTTGCCGATCTCCCGCTCGTCCTTGTTCAGGCGGGCGGCAAGGTCGACCATCACCCAGTTGGCACAGGTCTTGGCGCTCGCCTTGCCGCCGATGGTGACCATGGTCTCGAAGAAAGCGGCGACCTCGAGCGACGTGGTGAGCGCGCTCGCGTCATAGACCGACAGCGCGTAGTCGGCGACGAAACGGTCGCGCTTGGCGATCGGCAATTCGGGCAGCGCGGCACGCGTGCGCTCGACCCAGTCGCGGTCGATGATCAGCGGCAGCAGGTCGGGATCGGGGAAGTAGCGGTAATCGTGCGCGTCTTCCTTGCTGCGCATCGCCCGCGTCTCGCCGCTATCGGGGTCGAAGAGCACGGTGGCCTGCTCGATGCGGCCGCCGTCCTCGATGCGGGCGATCTGCCACTGCACTTCGTAATCGATCGCCTGCTGCATGAAGCGGAACGAGTTGAGGTTCTTGATCTCGCGCCGCGTGCCGAATTCCTTCTGGCCGACCGGACGCACCGAAACGTTGGCATCGCAGCGGAACGAGCCTTCCTGCATGTTGCCGTCGCAGATGCCGATCCAGCGCACCAGCGCGTGCAGCGCGCGGGCGTAGGCGACGGCTTCGGCGGAAGAGCGCATGTCGGGTTCGGTGACGATCTCGAGCAGCGGCGTCCCGGCGCGGTTCAGGTCAATGCCGGTCTTGCCGTGAAAATCCTCGTGCAGCGATTTGCCGGCGTCCTCCTCGAGGTGGGCGCGCGTCAGATTGACGGTCTTTTCGACGGCCTTGTCGCCCTGCCCGACCTGGATCGTCAGTTGCCCGCCGACGACGACCGGCAGCTCGAACTGGCTGATCTGGTAGCCCTTGGGCAGATCCGGGTAGAAGTAGTTCTTGCGCGCAAAGACCGACTTCGCGGCGACCTCGGCACCGACCGCCAGCCCGAAGCGGATGGCGCATTCGACGGCGCCCCGGTTGAGCACCGGCAGCACGCCAGGCAGCGCGATATCGACCGCACTGGCCTGGGTGTTCGGTTCGGCGCCGAAGGCGGTCGAACTGCCCGAGAAAATCTTGGATTGCGTCGAGAGCTGCGCGTGCGTCTCGATGCCGATGACGACTTCCCACTGTTTCATTGTTTGTTACCTACCCGTCAAGAACAGCGGCCGTTCCGGGTGTCCACCAGGATCGGCCAGAGATAGCTGAAAGAATCACCGCTGCACTGCGTCTCGCAGCCGGTGAAGGCGACCGCGACGCTTTTTTCCTTACCCAGCTCCTGCGACCACATGCGCACCGCGCAGCCGCTGGCGGAACCGGCGAGTTGCACCGACGGCAGCGTGGCGGTCTGCGTGAAATTCTTCATGTCGAAGCGGCAGATGCCGTGCTTCGGAATGTTCACCTCGGCGGTGAAGCGCTGCACCTCGGCGTTTTTTACCTGCAAGTCCATTTTGCCGCGCGTTCCGACCGCGTCGCGGAACGCACACTTGGTGCGCACATTGAGCGCCTGCACCGGCATCGGCTTGAGGTTACGGTTGAGCAGATGCCTGAGCGGCTGCGACTGCATGCGTTCGGCGACCGGCTTTTCGACAGCGACCGGCACGGGCGCCGGCGGCTCCGACGGCGGCGGTGCCGGCGTCGCGCACGCGCCGAGCAAAAGGATCAGCGTCGCTGCGCAAATCCGCCGCATGCGACGAGGCTCAGACGAAACCGGCCGGATGCTGCAAATGCCAGCCGGTCGTTTGCTGATAGCGGTGCGCCACGTCGAGCAGCCAAGCCTCGGCAAAATAGTTGCCGATCAGCTGCAGTCCGGCCGGCAGGCCGTTCGCCAGGCCGCAGGGAATCGACATACCGGGCAGACCGGCAAGGTTCACGGCGATCGTGTAGATGTCCGACAGATACATCTGCACCGGATCGGCGGCCCTTTCGCCAAGCTTAAAAGCCGTGCTCGGGCTGGTCGGCCCCATGATCACGTCGCACTGCTTGAAGGCGGCGACGAAGTCATTGGCGATCAGGCGGCGGATGCGCTGCGCCTGCAGATAGTAGGCGTCGTAGTAGCCGTGCGACAGCACGTAGGCGCCGATCAGGATGCGCCGCTTGACCTCGGCGCCGAAGCCCTGCGCCCGGCTCTTGCTGTACATGTCGTTGAGGTCGCTGTATTCCGGGGCGCGATAGCCGTAGCGAACGCCGTCGAAACGCGACAGGTTGGAACTCGCCTCGGCCGGTGCGATCACGTAATAGGCGGGGACCGACAACTTCATGTTGGGCAGGCTGATATCGACCGTCTCGGCGC
>JBAQRB010000249.1:0-1889 GCA_049295655.1 Rhodocyclaceae bacterium | reverse complement strand
GACAAAAGGTTTATTCGCTCGTTTTGTCTTTTCGCTGTGCCCGCCGTGTCGCCGTGGTTGAACTGAGGTCTTCCGCATGAACAGCCCGCAAATCGAATTCAACGCCTTCAACGCCTTCGACGTCACCCGCCTGCGCGGCGACTTCCCGATCCTCGCGCGCCGCGTGCACGGCAAGCCGCTCGTCTACCTCGACAACGCCGCGACCAGCCAGAAGCCGCGCTGCGTGATCGACGCCGAGGCGCGCTATTACGCCGAAACCAATGCCAACATCCATCGCGGCATCCACTGTCTGAGCCAGGAGGCGACCGACGCCTACGAGGCGGCGCGCGACAGCGTGCGGCGCTTCGTCAACGCGGCGCGGCGCGAGGAGATCGTCTTCGTGCGCGGCACGACCGAGGCGATCAACCTGGTCGCCGCGAGCTATGGCCAGCGCCTCGGGCCGGGCGACGAAATCCTGATCAGCGCGATGGAGCACCATTCGAACATCGTTCCCTGGCAGCTGCTCTGCGCGCGCAGCGGCGCCGTCCTGCGCGTCGCCGCGATCACCGACGCCGGCCAGCTCGACGCCGCGTCCTTCGAGCGGCTGCTCGGCCGGCGCACGCGGCTGGTGGCGATCACCCAGCTGTCGAACGCGCTCGGCACGATCGTCCCGGTCAGGCAGCTGATCACGCTGGCGCACGCCTACGGCGCCGTGGTGCTGGTCGATGGCGCGCAGGCCGCGGCGCACCTGCCGGTCGACGTGCAGGCGCTCGACTGCGATTTCTACGCCTTTTCTGCCCACAAGCTGTACGGCCCGACCGGTACCGGCGTGCTCTACGGCAAGGCGGCGCTGCTCGATTCGATGCCGCCATGGCAGGGCGGCGGCGACATGATCCGGCAGGTGACTTTCGCGAAGACCACGTGGAACGACCTGCCGTACAAGTTCGAGGCGGGAACGCCGAACATCGCCGGCGGCATTGCGTTCGGCGCGGCGCTCGGCTACCTGCAGGCGGTCGGCCTGCCGGCCATCGCCGCGCACGAGAAGGCGCTGCTCGACTACGCCGGCGCGCAGGCCGCCGCGACGCCCGGCCTGCGCCTGATCGGCAGCGCGCGCGACAAGGCGAGCATCTTCTCCTTCGTTCTGGACGGCGTGCATGCGCACGACGTCGGCACCGTTCTCGATCAGGAAGGCGTCGCCGTGCGCACCGGCCACCACTGCGCGATGCCGGTGATGGAACGCTTCGGCGTACTGGCCACCGTGCGCGCATCGTTCGCGCTGTACAACACGCCGGCCGAGGTCGATGCGCTGTTCGCCGCGCTGGCCAGGGTGCGCGAGGTCTTCGCCTGATGTCCGGCCTGCGCGACCTCTACCAGGAGGTGATCATCGACCACAGCCGCCGGCCGCGCAATTTCGGTCCGCCGGCGGCGCACAACCGCCGCGCCGAAGGCTTCAACCCGCTGTGCGGCGACCAGCTGACGCTCTACCTGCGGGTCGCCGACGGGATCATCGAGGCGGCGGGCTTCGAAGGCAGCGGCTGCGCGATTTCGACGGCGTCGGCCTCGCTGCTCAGCGAAGCCCTGCCAGGGAAAAGCATCGCTGAGGCCGAGGCGCTGTTTGCCGCCTTCCACGATCTCGTGACCGGCGCCGCGCCGGCGCCCGATGCAGCGCCACTCGGCAAGCTGCAGGTCCTCGCCGGCGTGCAGGAATTCCCGGCCCGCATCAAGTGCGCGACGCTCGCCTGGCACACGCTGCGCGCGGCGCTGCACGATCAGGCCGAACAGGTTTCCAGCGAATGAACCAGGGAAAAGCAGATAACCACAACGAGCAGCGCGAAGCCTCCCCTTGGGGGACGGCGAACAGCGCGAAGCCTCCCCTCGGGGGCTAATCTATGCACACATCTTGCTTACCC
>JBAQRB010000248.1:0-15288 GCA_049295655.1 Rhodocyclaceae bacterium | reverse complement strand
CGTGGCCGAAGACCATCGAGAAGACAAAGCCCAGGCCGAGCGCATGCAGCGTGCTGTCACGCAGCGGGTGGCCCGCCTCGAAGCCGCCGGCCAGGCCGAGCAGGCCCGAAAGGGCCAGCCAGACGTAGCCGGTGAGCAGGCAGACGGCGATAAAGCGCGGCAGGCCGTCGCGTTTGGCGTTGCGCGAGGCGATGTCAAAGCGCAGCAACCAGAGCGCGAGGCCCAGCAGCGCGGCGGAAAAGACCGGTAGCCCGCTGCGCAGACCGAGCAGATCGAGCGTCGCGCCGGCCAGCAGCGTGCCGACGATGGCGAAGAAAACGCGCGTCGCGGCGCGCGGCGTCGGAATGAAGCGGCTCAGTTCGAGCCGTTCGCCGGCGATGGTCAGGACAAGAAAACCCAGCCACCACGGGATGGCGACGCCGATCGCGCCCGACCCCAGCCAGGCCAGGTTGCCGACCAGCCAGCACAGTGCACCGCTCGCCAGCACCAGCGTAAACGGCGCAACGAGGCGGCGCAGCACGGCGACGCTGGCGGCGACCATGACGCAGGCGGCGGCAATCGCCAGTGTCTGGGCGACTGGCAACGGCGCGCCGCCGAGCAGGGCGAGGCCCCCTGCCCCGGCGGTCGCGGGTGCGAGATAAGCCCAGCGCCGGCCGATGGCGACCGCGCGTTCGAGGCTGATCACCGTGCCGAAGAAGGCCGAGATCATCAGTGCGCCGTGTCCGCCGGCCGCCGCAGCGGCAAACGAGGGAACGTCCCAGGAAAGGCGCGCCAGTCCGGCAAGCACGCCGCCGACCAGCGAGAGCATGCCGAGCAGCAGGATGGGCAGACGGGCAACGGGGGGCAGATCGTTCATCAAGCGCGGTTTCCTTTGCGGCGGAGAAAATGACCGGGGGTGATAACGGTTAATCCAGCCAGCCGAGATTCAGCCGGCTGGTTTCGTTCATCATCGAGGGGTGCCAGGGCGGTTCCCAGACCAGGAGGATTTCCACGACGCTGCCCTCCGGCAGCACGGCAGCCAGTTCCGTGTGGGCATCGTCGATGATCATGTCGCCCATCGGGCAGGCCGGCGAGGTCATCGTCAGTTCGATCAGCACGCCCTGCGGATTCACGTCGATCCGGTAAACCAGGCCAAGATCGACGATATTGACGCCCACTTCGGGGTCGATCACCCGGCGCAGGCGCTCACGGACGGCGTCGGCATCGAGCATCTCGCTGTTCGGTGCGGGGGAGTCGTTGCCTTCGTTGCCTTTGTTGCTTTCGATGGTCATGGCGATTTTAAAGCGGTAGAATAAATACCGCTTCATCGTAGCATCGACGATTTTACAAAGCAATGGATCGGCGTGTTCTCGCATCCTCGTCGCGACCAGAGAGGCCCTCATGAAACTGACCGTGTTCTCCGATTACACCCTGCGCGTTCTGATGTTCCTCGCCGTCGAGCGCGATCGCCTATCGACGATTCCCGAGATCGCCGCCGCCTATGGCATTTCTGAAAATCACCTGATGAAGGTGGTGCACCAGCTGGCACGTTCGGGGGTGATCGAATCGGTACGCGGCAAGGGCGGCGGCATCCGGCTGGCGCATGAACCGGCCGCGATCCGCCTCGGCCAGGTGGTGCGTACCAGCGAAGGCAGCGGCGCGATTGTCGAATGCCTGTCCGCCGATCCCTGCGCCTGCCGGATCGCGCCGGCCTGCCGGCTGACGGTGATCCTGCAGCGCGCCTTCGAGGCGCTCTACGCGACGCTCGACGAATACACGCTGGCCGATCTGGTGGCCGCCCCGCAGGAACTGGCGACGATCCTGCTGCGCCGATAGCGGCAGCCCCCTATCCAATAAGTCATAGATAAAGCCCCACGCAACCGCCCTTTGACCGTACTATGCGAACCGAAGCGGAAGACGCCGGAACGCTCGACGCTCTTTTGCAACGCTCAAATTCAACAGCAGGCAACAGCCATATGACGATCGCTCCCCCGAATGTAAGCTGGTCAGAGGCCATCGAAGTCGGTCTGCCGGCCATCGACGGACAGCACAAGCAGCTGTTCGACCTGGCCGCCTCCTTCCGCGGCGAAGGCAATCAGATTCGCGTCATGAAAAGCCTGGCGATGCTGTGCGATTACGCCAACACCCACCTGCGCGAAGAGGAAGCCATGCTGCAGGCCATCGGCTACCCGGAACTGGCGGAACACAAGCGGCACCACGTCCGCTTCCGCCAGATGCTACGCGAGCTTCTCGAAGACTCCCGCAGCATGACGCTCGACCAGATCGCCGACCGTGTCGAGACGCTGATCAACGGCTGGTTCTGCCAGCATATCCTGACCGTTGACGCCGATTACGTTCCGGCCGTGCGGGCGCACACCGCACGCCGGCGAGCATTGGCCGCCCATCCGCAATCATCCGCCGAATTCGGTTTCGGCCTCGAATGCCCGGTGGCCGGCAACGCCTGAAAGCTGCAGGGCGGCAAGCCCCGCACCGGCACCGCTACTCCCCCTCTCCCGTTGCCAAACAGCTTCCGGATAAGCCAGCGGCCCGACCGTTTGCGCCGAGTTCACCGCCGCTGAGCACCTGGATGCACCACGACGAGGCACCGTCGAGCAACTTGGTGCATCGTTTCGCGACCCGATCCCCGCAATTTATTCACGGATCGCCGGAGAAGACGAAAAACGCTGTTGTAACAATACTTTAGAAACAACTTTCGGCCATGGCACGCACTTTGCTTTTGCTACCACCAGATATGGAATCCATATTGAAAACGGTTTGTTTCTTAATTGATGAGCAGTATTAATCGCGGATGTGGAAGGAAGCGTCATGGCCTATTTAATGCCTTCGGAATTTGTCACAAAGATGGTGGATGCCGGTGAATCAAAGATCTACATGGCCACCCGGGATACCTTGATCCGGGCCTATATGGCCGGGGCGATCCTCGCCCTGGCTGCCGTATTTGCGGTGACCGCATCGGTCCAGACCGGCTCGCCGCTGGTCGGCGCCATTCTGTTTCCGGTCGGCTTCTGCATGCTCTATCTGCTGGGCTTCGATCTTCTGACGGGGGTCTTCGTCCTGACGCCGCTGGCATTGATCGACAAGCGTCCGGGGGTCACGCTGAACGGCGTTCTGAAGAACTGGGGACTCGTCTTCGTCGGCAATTTCCTCGGCGCGCTGACCGTGGCCTTTCTGATGGCGGTTGTCTTCACCTACGGTTTCTCGGCCGCGCCCAGCAAGGTGGGCGTCGCGATCTCCGGAATCGGCGAAGCGCGTACGCTGGGCTACGCCCAATACGGCCTCGCCGGGTGGATGACGATCTTCGTGCGTGGCATGCTGTGCAACTGGATGGTGTCCACCGGCGTCGTCGGTGCGATGATTTCCACCACGGTGAGCGGCAAGGTGATCGCCATGTGGATGCCGATCATGCTCTTCTTCGGCATGGCCTTCGAGCATTCGGTGGTCAACATGTTCCTCTTCCCGTCGGCCATGCTGATGGGCGGCAACTTCTCGATCATGGATTACATGATCTGGAACGAGATTCCGACCGTTCTCGGCAATCTGGTCGGCGGGCTGGCATTTACCGGGCTGACGCTGTACACCACGCACTTGAAGACGGCGCCCAAGCGTTCGTTCAACTGACATCGGAAAGGAAACAGCCCCGACCCGGCAAGGGCCGGGGCTGTTGAGGTTTGAACATGGCCGGTCAACTGAAAATAGCGGTCGGACAATACTCCGACAAAGGGCGCAAGGAAGCCAATCAGGATTTTCACGGCGTCTACATCCCCAAAGAACCGCAGCTGAGCTCAAAAGGCATCGCCATTGCCCTGGCCGACGGGATCAGCAGCAGCGACGTCAGCCAGGTCGCCAGCCAGTCCGCCGTCACCGGCTTCCTCGAGGATTACTACTGCACCTCCGAAGCGTGGTCGGTCAGAACCGCCGCCGAGCGCGTGCTGGTCGCGACGAACTCCTGGCTGCATTCGCAGACCCAGCACAGCCAGCACCGTTACGATGCCGACCGGGGCTACGTGTGCACCCTGAGCGCGATGGTCGTCAAATCGACCACGGCCCATCTTTTCCACGTCGGCGACTCGCGCATCTACCGGCTGCGCGACGACACGCTGGAGCAATTGACCGAAGACCACCGGGTCTGGGTCTCGGCCGAGAAAAGCTATCTTGCGCGTGCGCTGGGCATCGACCGCAAGATCGAAATCGATTACCGCTCGCTTCCGGTCGAAAAAGGCGACGTCTTTCTGCTGGCGACCGACGGCGTCTATGAGCACGCCGCAGCCGATTTCATCGTCGCCACCATCAACGGCTGCGAAGGCGCGCTGGACAAGGCCTGCGCGACAATCGCCGGGGAAGCGTACGCGCAGGGCAGCGGCGACAACCTCACCGTCCAGATCGTCTGCATCGAGGAATTGCCGAGTCCGGAAGCCAACGAGATCTATCGGCAGCTCTCCGAACTGCCCGTCGCCCCGCTGCTCGAAGCGCGAATGAATTTCGACGGCTATCGGATCATCCGCGGGGTGCACAGCAGCAGCCGCAGCCATATCCATCTTGCCGTCGATGACGAAACCGGACAGAAGGTGATCATCAAGACGCCGTCGATCGACCTACAGGGCGATCCGGCCTACCTTGAGCGCTTTCTGATGGAGGAATGGATCGCCCGCCGGATCAACAGTGCGCACGTTCTGAAGCCCTGCCAGCAGACCCGGAAACGCAATTACATCTATGTCGCCACCGAGTTCATCGAAGGGCAGACGCTGGCCCAGTGGCAAATCGACAACCCGAAGCCGGATCTGGAAACCGTGCGCGGCATCGTCGACCAGATCGCCAAGGGACTGCAGGCATTCCATCGCCTGGAAATGCTGCATCAGGACCTGAAGCCGGACAACATCATGATCGACAGCACCGGCACGGTGAAGATCATCGATTTCGGCGCCACCCGGGTGGCCGGCGTGATCGAAATGACGACGCCGATCGAACAGATCAATTTGCTCGGCGCCGCGCAATACGCCGCGCCGGAATACTTCCTCGGCGAGAACGGCTCGCCGCGTTCGGACATCTTCTCGCTGGGCGTGATTGCCTATCAGATGCTGTCGGGCAAGCTGCCGTACGGCGCCGAGGTGCCGAAATCGAGAACCCGCGCCGCCCAGAGAAAACTGGCGTACGAATCTGTCCTGAACGACGATCGCGAGATCCCGGCATGGATCGACGATGCGATCAGGAAAGCGGTGCATCCCGATCCGAGCAGGCGTTACGAGGAGTTATCCGAGTTTGTTTTCGATCTCCACCATCCGAACAAGGATTTTCTGAACAAGACCCGCCCGCCGCTCATCGAACGCCATCCGGTCATCTTCTGGAAAACCGTTTCGTTCATCCTGCTGCTTTTGATCGTCGTGGTGCTGGGGATGAAAACGACGATCAAATAGCCCGTCGCGATCAGACGATGATTGCCGTTTAATCATCACGAAGCTCATTAGTGCCCCAGTTCCAGGTAAGGGATATGGGTTTTCCACCGAGCGGGAACCACTCGACCCGCTGCTCTGGCAAGGTGATGATCGCGCAACTGTGGTTGAAGGTGCAGCTGCCGGGATTGATCAGCAGGGTCCGGCCCATCCGTTCGGCGTAGACCTGATGCGTGTGGCCGACAACCAGCAACTGACGGCCAAAGCCGGCCAGTTGTGCCGCCCAGTCGGCGAGTGCGGCGACGTCGAACTCGCCCTGCTTGTTGCGCAGCTTGATGCCGCCACGGTTGGCGTCGGGCGGGTGGGCGTGAACCAGATAGACCGAACACCCTTCGATCATGAATTCAAGCGAACTCGGCAAAGCCTCCAGAAAAACGTCAACCCGCGGATCTTCGCCGCGATGGTGGGCGAGATACCAGAGGTCATGGTTGCCGAGCACGCAGGCGCTGCCGGCGTTTTGCAGCAGTTCGACCGTTTCCGCCAGGGCGTTGCCGTAGCCGGCAATGTCGCCCGCGCATAGCACGCGATCGACATGCTCACGGCAAAATATGACCAGCGCCTCCGCCACCGGTTGTGGAGTGGCGTGCGGATCACTCAATAATCCGACCTTCGTGCTCATGGCGCGTCTCAGCCTCCGTTTCGCCGCGGGGTAGCCCACCGTTCCTTGAAGGATAGACCAGCCCTGCGGCTTTTAATGAATCGCCAGGCCCGTCAGAACCGGTCGCCATGCCTGCCATCAAGACGCTGAAAGAAGCGCCAAGTAGTGCATTTGAGCCAGCAATCGGGCCTTTGCCGTTCATGCTGCTTAATAAAACGCAGATAGCATTCTCCCCTCTGTCTCGCTCTTCGAACGCCCGGCCAGACGCCCGGATAGCGTCCGAATGCATGCGGAGGACGACAAGAAAACCAAGCAATTGATAATCAAATGGATCGATAGCAATCGGCAATACCGCGATTTTCAGCCAATGGAAGAATTCAGACCTCGGAGAAGCCGGCATGTGGCGAATCGTTCTTGCGTTGTTGCCGCTAATTGCGGGAGGCACAGTCCATGCACAGGAGTTGAGCTTGTTCGGAGGCGGAATACAGCAATCCGGAAGCAATAAAAACTCCCATGCGTGGGCTTTCGAGTATCAGCACCCTTTGCACGAGAATATCCTGGCCAGCTTTTCGTGGCTTAACGAAGGACATCTTCCGGGGCACCATCGCGACGGGCAAAGCCTTCAGATCTGGGGCCGAAGCAAGCTATTCCGGCAGCGGTTTTCTCTGGCTGCCGGTCTGGGGCCGTACCGCTATTCCGACACCATCGTCTCCTCGCCCAGCGGTGCTTACGCCAATGCCCATGGCTGGGGCACGGTCGGCAGTCTGGCGGCGAGCTATTACGCGGACAGCCGCTGGCTTTATCAGCTGCGTTTCAACCGGGTTGTCGGCAACAACAGCATTGATACCAACGCCCTGATGCTCGGCATCGGTTACCAGCTGGGGAACGCCTCCGGGCCGCTGGCCGACGCCACCGCACGCCGGGGGGGCAAGAGGACGGGCCATGAAGTCACCGCATCCTTCGGCTTTACCATCGTCAACAGCGACCATTCCGAGCACGACACAGCGCGCGCGCTTGAGTATCGCCATGGCTTGGTCCCCCATGTGGATATGACGGTCAGCCTGCTGAACGAAGGCGACCCGAAGCTGATCAGGCGTACCGGTATCGCTGCGCAGCTGTGGGGTGTGCACAGGTTTCTGGCGAACGATCGCCTCGCTCTGGGGATAGGCGTCGGCCCCTATCTGGCAATCGACAGGCACCGGACGTCGCCGACGGAGGTCGACGAGAGGAAACTGTCATCGATATTCTCCGCAATGGCTGCCTACCAACTGAGCAAGCAATGGAACGGACGTCTATCCTGGAACCGCATCAACACCGACTACAACCGCGACACGGATGTGATTCTTTTTGGGGTTGGTTACCGCTTTTGACCGGTAGCGGAAGATTTTGAGCGCGCTGCCTGTCGACGCATAGCACCGGCGAGCCCTGTCCATGGGATGAGCGGCACCTGGGGATTTGTTGGCCGAGCGCGAAAAACGCCGCAATGCTGCCGCGGGTTCTGCATCAAGCCAATCATCCAGCGATTGATAGGGAGAAGTCAGTTCAACACCGAAGCTACTGGTACTAGCCGCAGGCTCTGCAATCTTGGCAACGAAACCCCGCAGGATGACGTTGTACTTGTCGATACCAAGTTCACCGACATTGCGGGGAACGATGTTGGAGACTCTGTAGCCTTTCCCCTCCTGCCAGAGCACCAAGCCGGATTCGTCAACGTCATCGAATGAATCCCGCACGAGAACGATCACGTCCTCGCCATCGGTTGCGTGATCCCGGATGTTTTCTTCCCGCTCCTGATCATGGTGCCATGGGTGCCTGAACCTGGGCCAGGATGCCGGTTCGGATAGAACTTGCCGATGATCGGCCTTTCAAATGCAGGTTTTGAAAAGCCTCAATGCTATTGTATGCCATATCGCTAAATCTATCTCAAGGTAATGGATGTTTTCGTAAAGTTACCGTTTGCGCCGCTGCGGGGCCAGTAGTTCAGAGCGACCGATCGTCAGATGGGTTTGTTCGGGGGACTCGGGTTCGGAAAAACCGGCCGCGGCAATCGCGCTATCCAGGCCTCGAAACGCTACGGACTTCTTCGGGTCGCGTAGGGATGCCATACCTTCATTCCAGGCGTGCACCATTTGCTTGGCAATCGGACGCCAGTGCGGCTCGTTCTTGGCCGCTTCGATCACTTCTGCGCCGACCTCAACCGCCGATTCGCACAAGCACTCGACCATGTCTGCGTAATCCCGTGGGGCAATACCGAGCCGTGCATTGAAAAAGCGCTGCAGTGCCTTACCAGCCGCCCAAGTCTGCCGACCGTCAATGGATAAGCCCGGTGGGTTGTTCGCATAGCGTGGGTAAGCCTGGGTGGTCACGATGTCATAGACCGGCGTGAAGGCCACATCGCCAAGCCGGGTGTAGTACAGCGCGATGTTCTTGGCATGGCAGTCCGCATTGCGCACCACATAGTTGGCTAGCACATGCCAACCAAATTTCTCCAACTGGACGCGTACGCGCGCGGGCGGCAAGTAGGCGCGCGTGGCGTTCAGCACCTTCTCGGTGGTGGTCGCGTACTTTTCGTGAGGGGGTAGGCCGAGCAGCCCGCAGGCATCTTCGAGCCCGTGCGTTGGCGCACCTTGTTTGTCCACATCGAAACGCTCAACAACCAGCACCCGACCATCGTCGGACATCCGGGTTCGGGCCACCGGCACGACATTCAGGCGCTCCAGAACCCGCATGCTGTAGAACTCGTTGAAGCCGAGGTAGGGCGTGCTGTCGTCTGAGCCCTTGATGATGTGGCGGCTGGTACGCAGCGTAGGCTTGCCCAGCGGGCCCAGTTCATCGTCGGGTGCTTCTTCCGGCGCGAGGAACTTGGGGACCATGCCCGAAATGGATGCGCGGGCATAGCGGCGCACCAACGATACGAAGTGCTCGGTGGTGTTATCCGCCGTCAGCAGGTTGTCGATCTGCAGGGGCTCCATCTCGACGCCGGGCTTGCCACCTTCGGGCGTGACCGTGACGCGGCCGATGCCGGTGCCTCCCACGACCGCCAGCAAGGACAGATCCGTGCCGTCAAGCAACGGCCCGAACTCCTCGCGAATGATGTTCAGCAGGTAGCCTTCGGGCAGGTTCTGGCGAAAGAACGGATGCAGGTCGCGCGGCCAGCGCCAAGGCTCGTCGCGCACCGGCATGGTCAGGCTGATGAAATCGGCCGCATCAGCGCCCGGCAGATACTTGAGCACATACTCATCGCGTTCGCGGTAGAGTTGGGCAACGGTCTTGCCACTGACCTGAACATCAAGCTTCATGGCAAGTCACCTTGGCGCTGCTCGGCCAGGATGTCCTCGACCGTGCGCACATGCCCAGGCTTCACCAGCTTCAAGTCGTAGCCAGCGGCTTCGAGCAGGCGTACCAGCGCGGACACGCTCATGTCGCCCTTGGCCAGGGTTTCCATGCGCGCCACGGTTGTGCGCGAAACCCCCGCCCGCTGGGCGAGTTCATCCTGACTCAGCCGCGCTTCGCGGCGAGCACTCTTGAGCATCTCGGCAACATCGAAAAGTGTTGTCACTGTAGCCCTCGGGCATCAAAAAAACATTTAATTGCCATTAATGTAGCCCTTGGGATACATAAATTCAAGTGAGCAATCCGATAAATCAGGTGAGCTCCCCCCGAAATTTCGTCTGCCAAGGGTGACTTAAAATTGACGTCACTTTTGGAAGGCAGGAAATGAAGATGCCGAAACAGGCATACACGACCGAGTTCAAGGAACTGGCGGTCAAGCGAATCAAGGACGGGCAAAGCGTTGGCACGGTTTGCAAAGAGCTCGGGCTGAGCGACCAGACCTTGCGCAACTGGGCCAAGGCGGCGGCGGAAGGCAAGCTCAGCGGCGCTGGCGGCAGAGTCGTGACGCCTGAAAAATGGAACTATGAGGCTGCGAGCCGAAAATCTCCGACTCAAGCGGGAGAACGAAATTCTAAAAAAAGTGACGGCGTACTTCGCAAGGGATGTTCTGTGAAGTATGCCCCGCAGGAAATCCCCTTGGAGGACGCCTGGATTGCCGAGCAGGGCAAGGGGTTTGCGCTGGCCGGAATGTGCGAGGTGCTCGACGTGAGCATCAGCGGCTATCGCGCATGGAAGCGTGGTGGTGTGCTGGATCGCAAGCGCCTGCCGACAGCCAGATGCTGGCGCTCATCCGGGCCATTCATGCCGAACTCAAAGGGGCCTACGGCAGCCCGCGCATGGCGCGAGCTGCGCGCCAGAGGCTTCACGCCGGCAGCGCCGAACCAGGTCTGGACGTCGGACATCGCCTACCTGTGGACCGATGAAGGCTGGCTCTATCTGGCGATTGTGCTCGACCTGTTCAACCGCGAAGTCGTTGGCTGGTCGCTGAAGCCGCGCATGACGGCGGATATTGTGACGGATGCACTGACCATGGCCTGGTTCAGGAAGCGCCCGGCAGCGGGACTGATGCACCACTCCGACCGGGGCAGCCAGTACGCCAGCCATGTCTTTCAGGACAAGCTCAAGGCCTACGGCATGACCTGTTCGATAGCCGGAAAGGGAACTGCTGGGAGCGCGAAGTGCCCTCGGGGCACAACGCGCCGACAGGGAGCTGGTTCAATAGCTTCAAGAATGAGCGGGTCATGGCGTTCGTTATGCCACGCACACCGAGATCAAAGCTACGGCCTTTGAATATTTTCTACAACCGGAAACGGCAGCATTCGACGCTTGGCTACAAGTCGCCTGTTCGGTTTCTGGCGAACTGGATCAGAGAGCAGCATCAGGAAAAACTGGTAGCATGAACCCCGCCCTTTGGCAGACGAAAAACCGAGGGAAGCTCAGCCTGCTCACGACCGAATTGACGGCGCAATGTGCGCTGCCATTCAAGCGGGGAAATTTCAGCTGGAGCGTGAGTTCGGGATAGTTTTTGTTCCTTTGGCAGCTTGGTGGTCTTGGCCCGGCGTGGCTTTGTCGACTTCTTGTTCATGAATGCAAACCTTTTCAGCAAAGTATCCCCTGATTGGTGTCGATCTGATGTCGCTCATGGCTGTGCAAAGGCTGCCTGGATGGCCGCCATCAACTCGTTGGTGAGGGTCTCGTCGCCCAGCGCCGGAAATTCCCCGAGCAGCTTGTTCGACACCTTGCCGCCGTTCTCCCGCACCGACCGAATGATGCGGTCGATATCACCGTCCGGTCCTTCGATCACCTGCTTGACGCGCTCGCGGGCCATGCGCAGGCTGCGCAGATAGCCCGCCTCCTTGCGCATTTCCTGCTCGATGGTCAGTTGCACCACCTGGGCGAGGTACTCGACATGGTCCGTCATGTCGGGATAGCGCCAGGCCGGCAGCGCATCCCGGTAGGCATCGAACTGCAGGTTGTAATACACGCCGTCCTCGGCCACCTGCTCGGCGCCGAAACGCCAGGCTTCAGCGTATTTGCGCATCAGCGGTCGCGAGAAGAGTTCGAGCACCTGATCGTAGCCCCGCCGGTTGACCATCGAGCTCGTAATGGTAGCCGATACCGGCAGGATGAACGGAGCGGGGATCACCTGGTCCCGGCGCAGCACGTCGTTGATCAGAAAGCGTGAGATGCGCCCGTTGCCGTCGGACATCGGGTGAATGTACACGAAGCCGAAGGAGAGCACGGCCGCGCGCAACAGTGCTGAGGCACCCGCCGTGCGGGCAGCGAAATCGCGCAACCCGGACAGTAGCGCAGGCGCGTCGTCCCAGTGGGGCGCGATGTAGTGAACCACCTCGGTAAAGCCATCGACCTCGCCGACGAACACGGGTGAGCGGCGCACGCCGTAGCGCGTCGCCCGCGGCCCGAGGATCTGCGACTGCAACTGGCCGAGGGCGCCTTCCGACAGCGGCTCGTCGTAATGCCCGCAGCGCTGTTCCATCACGGCGGCGAAGCGCTGCACCCGATCGAAGTGTTGCGCTTCGTGCTCGATCGCGAAGCTCGCCCGGCTTTCTTTGACCGTCAGCCAGACCACGCTGCGCTGCAGCAGGTCGGCACCAAACTCCGCCTCCAGATCGGCCAGATGCTGCGCGCAGTCATACTGTTCGGCCTGCCGCACGCGGCCGGTACGCAGCACCAGCGGGCAGTAATCGCGGCTGCCCGGCAGGTTGTCGCGCACGCGCCAGCGCTGGTTGTTGACCGGCTGGCTGGCCGTCAGATAGCGGTCCTCGTCCAGGGCGGCGACATAATTGCCGGCCACGACCCCGGGAAACGACAATTGCCGGCCGGTCAGGGCTTCATAAAAAAAGCCGGCGCGGCGCGCATACTGGCCGGTCGGCTCGGCCGCGACCCAGGCCTCCAGGTCGGCCGCCGAGACCACATCGAACAGCCGCGCCAGGAACTCCAGATGGATGCCTTCGTGCTTGAGCGCGAAAGTCAGATGGCCCGCCAGGGTGTCGGCCGGCCGGGCCCCGGGCGGGTAATATTCATGGACATAGCCGTCTTCCTGCACGGTCGATCGTGTCCTGGCGATCGCGCTGTCAGTGCGAAACGCCTGCACGGGCGAGACGCCATGGCGCTCGGCCAGCCATTGGTACCCGATCCAGTCGGCCACTTAGATCTCCGGAGATTGGCTCAAATTTGATTAATCGCCATAAATTTTGATTACAAATTTACTTTTCGTCAATAAATTGATTATTCAACACCTGGTTGGGGTGGGCGCCAACGTGTGGCAGACGAGTGCAGTTCGGGCGCTCGGCAGCCGCCGCCGAACACCTATCGGGAATTCGCTGGAAACCGCATAACCTGGCGCAACTACAACGCAAGAATTCAAGGAAATTCGCTGAGCAGGCTGATCATTTCCCGCTGGCAGGCGTCACGTCGAGTTCCAGGACGTTCTGCTCGACAACGGCGGAATCCACCACGCGATGCAGAAAGCAGTATGCCACCCGCCATTGCTGGCTGCCGCAGAGCAAGGTGACGGTCTTGTCGTTGAGGCGGATGACTCGGCCGCTGCGCTGCTGCTGGTTGCGGTCCACGAAACCCACCACCTCGCCTACGGCAACCTCGTTGCGGCCCAGGCCCTGGCGCGGCTGCTCGCGAATCTGAACATCGGTGCATCCAGATTGATGGCAACGTAAGGAATCAGCCAGCGTCGTCCGTCATCCTGATCCAGAATCACTGCCTGCTTGCGGCGCAGTTTAAGGATTTGCCCCCACCGCAGCGTATTGGCCTGACTGTCGAAGTACTCAACGGATTCGCCGATCCGCAAACGGGATTGAATCGCCAGCAACCAGCGCGGTTCATCCAGCACCCGGTCGATGGCCGCGCGCATACGGTAGAGTTCGAAGGCAGAGGCCTGATTCAAGGCCTTGAGAACATCCGAGAAATTCATGGCGATAAGACCTCGGGCTGATCAATGCGGTGAATGACCTTGACGGTAAACATACATGTTGGCTAATACGCCAATTTTCTGCTGTCAGGTCTACCGTCAAAAACGTAGGCCTGGGTATTGGATCGCCTGCCCAGCGAGATAGAATAAATTGTTTATTTTCATGGCATTACATCGAGTCAATATGCTATTGATGTCGCAAAAGCGATCATCGTCGCCTTCATGTATGCCATTGATTAATAAACAAATTCATACCACCCCTCACTCCCACTCGATCGTCGCCGGCGGCTTGCCCGAGATGTCGTAGACCACGCGGTTGATGCCGCGCACTTCGTTGATGATCCGGTTCGAGACCTTGCCGAGCAGGCTGTGCGGCAGTTCGGCCCAGTCGGCGGTCATGAAGTCCTGCGTTTCGACGGCGCGCAGCGCGACCACGTATTCGTAGGTGCGGCCGTCGCCCATCACGCCGACCGATTTCACCGGCAGGAAAACGGCGAAGGCCTGGCTGGTCTTCTCGTACCAGCCGGCGGCGCGCAGTTCGTCGATGAAGATGGCGTCGGCGCGGCGCAGCAGGTCGGCGAACTCGTGCTTGACTTCGCCGAGGATGCGAACGCCGAGGCCGGGACCGGGGAAGGGGTGGCGATAGACCATCTCGTGCGCGAGGCCGAGGGCGACGCCGAGTTCGCGCACTTCGTCCTTGAACAGCTCGCGCAGCGGTTCGAGCAGCTTGAGGTTGAGCGTTTCGGGCAGGCCGCCGACGTTGTGGTGGCTCTTGATCGTGTGCGCCTTCTTGGTCTTGGCGCCGGCCGATTCGATCACGTCTGGATAGATCGTTCCCTGGGCCAGCCACTTGGCGTTGGCGAGCTTCTGCGACTCGACCTGGAAGACTTCGACGAATTCTCGGCCGATGATCTTGCGCTTCTGCTCGGGGTCGGAGACGCCCTTCAGATGCCCCATGAACTGCTCAGTGGCATCGACGTGGATGACCTTGACGCCGAGGTTACGGCCGAAGGTCTCCATCACCTGCGCGCCTTCGTTGAGGCGCAGCAGGCCGTTGTCGACGAAAACGCAGGTCAGCTGGTCGCCGATCGCGCGGTGGATTAGCGCGGCGGCGACCGAGGAATCGACGCCGCCCGACAGGCCAAGGATGACTTCCTCGTTGCCGACCTGGGCGCGGATTTTGGCGATTGCCTCATCGATATAGCTGGGCATCGTCCAGTCGTTGCTGCAGCCGCAGATGTCGTGCACGAAGCGCGAAAACATCTGCTTGCCCTTCAGCGTATGCGTGACTTCCGGGTGGAACTGGACGGCATAGAACCTGCGGTCCTCGTCGGCCATCGCGGCGATCGGCGTCGAATCGTTGCCGCCGATGATCTTGAAGCCGGGCGGCAGTTCGGTGACCTTGTCGCCGTGGCTCATCCAGACGTCGAGCAGGCCATGGCCCTCGTCGTTGACACGATCTTCGATGCCCTTGAACAGCGCCGAATGGCCGCGCGCGCGCATCTCGGCGTAACCGAATTCGCGGTGCGTCGATCCTTCGACCTTGCCGCCGAGCTGTGCAGCCATCGTCTGCATGCCGTAGCAGATGCCGAGCACCGGAACGCCGAGTTCGAAGACGACTTGCGGCGCCTTGAAGTCTTCGGCCTCGTAGGTCGAATTCGGGCCGCCCGAGAGGATGATTCCCTGCGGTTTGAACTCGCGGATGAATTCTTCCGAGACGTCGTAGGCGTGCAGTTCGCAATAGACCTGCTGCTCGCGCACGCGGCGGGCGATGAGTTGGGAGACCTGCGAGCCGAAATCGAGAATGAGGATTTTCTGGTGAGCCATTTTCAAACCTTGAATATGCAAAAGGCGGCTCCGGGAGCCGCCTTGCGAAAGACCGGGTCAATCAGTCAATGTGGTAG
>JBAQRB010000247.1:0-5892 GCA_049295655.1 Rhodocyclaceae bacterium | reverse complement strand
GCGGCGCGGCCTTCATGTCGGTCGGGAAGACGCGCCCGGAGCTGCCGACGAAGGAGGTGAAGCCGAGTTCGTCCATCCAGTCGCGCAGCGCCTGCGGCCCGAAGGCGTCGAGCAGCGGCGCGATGTTCGTCTCGTGTGCGCCGTAACGCGCGCGGAAGGCGGGCGCCGGCTCCGAGTGTGTGATGTTCATGCCGCCCTTGCCGGCGATCAGGAACTTGCGGCCGACCGACGGCATCGCGTCGTAGAGATCGACCGGTACGCCGCCGCGGCTCAGGACCTCGGCGGCCATCAGGCCGGCCGGGCCGCCACCGACAATGGCAACGCGTGAGGCGAGGTGATCGGGCATGGCGGCAGGCTGCTGAAAATTGGACAGCCGCCATTTTAAGCGCTGCGTGGGCTTTGCGGCGGGGATCTGGCGGGGTCGCGGCCGCTGGCGGCGATCTTCCCTCAAGTGCGCTGGGGGAAATATGCCCAATCGTTTAATATTCCCGCTCCGAAAACCGTCCAGGAAAATGCCCATGCCCGGCAGAAACCCCATCCTCTGGATCGTCGCGCTGCTCTGCGCCATGCCGGCCGCCCCGGCGCTGGCCTTCGAGTGGACGACCACCGAGCTTCGGCTGCTGCACAGCAGCCGCTATCGCGAACCGTCCAACCCCGACCCGGTGCGCAAGGACATCCTGACGGTCATGCACGCCAATGGCTACAGCCTGGGGCGCAATTTCATGTTCGTCGACATCCTCAAGTCCGGCGACCAGGAGCGGAACCTGTCGGGCAATCGGGAAGCGCCGACCGGCATCTACGGCGAAGCGTACACCACGCTCTCGCTCGCCAGGCTTTCCGGGAAATCCTTTGCCGCCGGGCCGGTCAAGGATCTCGGCCTGACCGCCGGCATCAACATTGGCGACAAGAACAGCCAGCTGCATCCCAAACCGCGCGTCTATCTCGCCGGCGTCACGATCGATTTCGCGGTGCCGCGCGGCTTCTTCAACGTGGACGTCCTCGCTTACCGGGATCGTTCGTGTTCGGCCGGGATTTCCTCGTGCCCCGACTACCGCGGCACTTACCAGATCACACCTGCCTGGAGCTTGCCGTTCTCTCTGGGCGGCATCGACGGGGAGTTCACGGGTTTCGTCGATTTCATCGGTTCGCGCGGCGCGGGAACGGTGCGCCAGACGCTCGCCCAGCCGCAGCTGCGCTTCGACGTGGGCAAGCCGTTCGGCCAGAAGGGCAGCGTCTATGCGGGAATCGAGTACCAGTACTGGCGCAACAAGTTCGGCATCGACGGGGTGAACGAGCGCCATCCGCAGTTGTTGCTGCTTTTGAAATTCTGACGGCAGCGTCCTGCAAGGCACGACAGGCGATAGCGCCGTTGCCCGTCGTCAGGCCGGCGAATGCCGCGCCGGGCCGGACAGTCGTGGCGTCAGCCAGTGCAGACCGAGCGCCGGCAGCGCCGCTTGCAGGCGTTCCGGGTGAGCGGTGGCGAGCAGCGTGAGCCGGCCCTTGCCGAGCGCCGACGCACCGGCCAGGCGCACGCACTGGCGGGCGACGGCGTCGGCGACATCAACCAGCTGCGCGCGGCCGGCGACGATCGGCTCGAGCACCGGCGCGAGAAAGGCGTAGTGCGTGCAGCCAAGGACGATCCGGTCGGCGCCGGCGGCGAGCAGCGGTTCGACGTGGCGGCGCGCCTCGTCGGCAAAGGCCGGGCCGTCGAGCTGCAGCGACTCGACCATCGTCGCCCAGCCCGGGCACGCTTCGACGTCGACCCGGACGCCGCCGGCGTGCTGGCAGATCAGGCGCGCTAGCCGCTCGCTGCGCGCCGTCGATTCGGTCGCCAGCACGGCGATGCGCCCGGTTTTGGAAGCCGCCGCCGCCGGCTTGACGCCCGGCTCGACGCCGACCACCGGAATGCCCGGGAAGGCCTCGCGGAAGGCGGCGACCGCTGCGGCGGTCGCCGTGTTGCAGGCGACGACGACGACCGTGCAGCCCTGATCGACGAGGTGGCGGCCGATTTTCAGCACACGGCGGCGGATGAATGTGTCGTCCTTGTCGCCGTAGGGCAGGTGCGCGGTATCGGCGAGATAGATGAGGTCGGCCTGCGGCAGCGCACGCGCAATCGCCGCCAGCACCGAGAGGCCGCCGATGCCGCTGTCAAAGATGCCGATCACTGGGGCTTTCCGTAGCGGGGTGAGGTTGGGAGTGGTGTTCATCGTTGCGATTTGAAATGTCGGACTTGCGGCGTTTCATGATGCCCAACGTAGAAGTGAGCGACCTGCACGGCTTGTCACGCAGGTCGCCTCGGATGAGGTTAGATTTTGCGTTCGCAGGAGAGGCGTTTCGTAATTTCAAGAGTGCGAGTTTCCAAATCATGGATGGCTCGTTGAACATTTTCCAGCTTGATCTGGTTGTTCTTTGAAATGCCGTCGCTCGGATTTCCATTCACACTGGAAGAACTCAATGTCCACGCATCCCGTTCAAGGAATTCCTTTTGTTGTTCAAGGCGCCTTACTTCGCGCAAAATTGAGCAGTTGGAACTTGTACCCGACAATTCAGCCTGACAGTTTTCTGATGCTTGCTTCCATTGCGCGAGTCCTGTTTTCCAATTCTGTAAAGCTGTGGAGCAGAGTTCAAACTGCGTTGCCGACTCTCTTATGTCAGCAAGTTGCTTTCGCAGAATTTCAATCTCTTTATCGTGCTCAGCCTTAAATACATGGGTGTCCCGCAAGTCTTTAAGCAGAATGTACGTATTGGCAGGAACTCGGTCGATTCCCGCGAGCTTTCCATAACCCTCAAATGTAGCCCATGCGATACTAAAAGATGCGATGGCAACAGCAGCAACAAGGCTGGGGTGAGTCTTGGCGTCGTCGTAAATGCTCATATGTGGATGAAAAATATAACTTTGTTATCGGGAGCAGTTTTGCTGCATTAACCGTGAAAACCGGCATGCTGAAATATAGTGCGCCAGCATACACGAGATGGCATGAGTGGCCCCTCAGCTGAGCATGAAAGCCAGCCACGCCGGGTCGTCGACAAAGCTCATCTGCAGGAAGCTGGCGAGGCGTTGCGCAAGAAATTCTGCACGGGAAAAAAGGTCGCGCCAACCCATCTTCGGCCCGTTCGGATCGACGCCATTCGCGTTCGCTTGCCATTCACGGAGCATGCCGATTCCCGATAGGGGCTTTTATCAGGCGGGCAAGGCGTGGGCGGGCGCGCGGCGGCGTGTCCAGTGCGGCTTTGAATGCCGCCCACTGCGCGTCGTCGAGAATGAACAGGCGACGATCGGCCAGCGTCTCGGCGGCCGACGCCAAACCGCTGTCGAGCAGAAATTCGCTGACCGTCTTGTCCTGCGCTCGCGCAGCGGCCTGGATCATCTGCTTGGCGGCGGGAGAAATGCGCAAGGCGACGTGCTGGGTCTTGGACGGGGCGAGCATGAGGTTGCTCTGGGATTGGTTGCGTTGCGTCACGTCGACTAACGCCCGGCGCGGGAGAGCAGTTCATCCAGTGCCGCGATGATTCGTTCGCCTTCGTCGGCCAGCGATCCAACTTTGTCGCCCAACACCTCGGTTGGAATCGAGGTGATTTCCAGTGGGTTCAGGACAAGCTGCTCGCCTTCGATGGTGAACACCGGGTTGATCGTCGATGCGGGCAGGGTGGTCGTCTTGCTGAGTTCGTTCAGCGATACCAGCGGTACGACGACACGTCGGCGCGATTTCTCGAAGTAGGACGATTGCACGATCACGATGTACGGGATGGTCGCCCGGTTTTTTCCGGTATTTCGATAGACATCGAACTGGGAAATCATAGGGTCGAGTGATCGTCGGCGAACGAGCCATGCCTTGCGTGGAACTGGTTCCATGCTTCGGCAACGGCGTCTCCCTGCTGCTGTTTGGAGAGCAGGGCTTCGTTTTGCTTTTTCACATAATCGGCGAGGAGCGAATCGACCGTGGCGGAAAGGTTGCCGGTAAAGCCTCTGGCTTGCTGCACGGTGCTTTCGCTCAGCAACAGGTTGAACGGGCGTTTTTGGGGCGGTTGGGCAGCAGTTTTCATGGGAAACCTCCTATGCGCATACTATGCACATTTCTGGAGAAAAGAAACCTGCTTGCGCATAAGGTCGAGCGCCCTCAGCGCGCTGCGATCACCACCGCTTCGATGCGGTAGCCGGGGTTGGCGAGCTTGGCTTCGATGCAGGCGCGCGCCGGGGCGCTGCCGGCCGGAAGCCAGGCGTCCCACACGGCGTTCATCGCGGCGTAGTCGGCCATCTCGCGCAGGTAAAGGGTGACCAGCAGCAGCCGGCTCTTGTCGCTGCCGGCGGCGAGCAGTAGGCGTTCGACGCTGGCCAACACCTCGCGCGTTTGCGTCGCGATGTCGGCGTCGAGCGTTTGCGCGACTTCGACGAGGTAGACGGTGCCGCCGTGTGCGACGGCATCCGAGTAGCGCGGCGTCGTGCCGTGGCGTTCGATGTTCATGGCGATGGTCCTCGGGAAAAAACGAAGCCGGCGCGCGGCCGGCTTCGTTACTGCGTTACTTGGTGGCGATCAGGCGACGGCGACCGGAATCTTGCCGATCTTGGCCTGCCATTCCTTCGGCCCGGTGTTGTGCACCGAAGTGCCCGACGAATCGACGGCGACGGTGACCGGCATGTCTTTCACGTCGAACTCGTAGATCGCTTCCATGCCGAGGTCGGCGAAGCCGACGACCTTGGCCGTCTTGATCGCCTTGGCGACCAGGTAGGCGGCGCCGCCGACGGCCATCAGGTAGGCCGACTTGTGCTTCTGGATCGCCTCGATCGCCTTCGGGCCGCGCTCGGCCTTGCCGACCATCGAAATGAGGCCGGTTTGCGCCAGCATCATTTCGGTGAAGCCGTCCATGCGCGTCGCGGTGGTCGGGCCGGCCGGGCCGACGGCTTCGTCGCGCACGGGATCGACGGGGCCGACGTAGTAGATGACGCGGTTGGTGAAGTCGACCGGCAGCTTCTCGCCCTTGGCCAGCATGTCCTGGATGCGCTTGTGCGCGGCGTCGCGGCCGGTAAGCATCTTGCCGTTCAGGAGCAGGGTCTGGCCCGGCTTCCAGGCGGCGACTTCGGCCGGCGTCAGCGTGTCGAGGTTCACGCGGGTCGATTTCTCGGTGTCGGGCGCCCACGCGACTTTCGGCCATTCGTTCAGATCAGGCGGCGTCAGGATCGCCGGGCCGGAGCCGTCGAGGTGGAAGTGCGCGTGGCGCGTCGCGGCGCAGTTCGGGATCATGGCGACCGGCAAGGACGCGGCGTGTGTCGGGTAGTCGAGGATCTTGACGTCGAGCACGGTGGTCAGTCCGCCGAGGCCTTGCGCGCCGATGCCCAGCGCGTTCACTTTTTCGTACAGTTCGAGGCGCAGTTCCTCTACGCGATTGCTCGCACCGCGTGCGATCAGTTCGTGCATGTCGACCGGCGCCATCAGCGATTCCTTGGCCAGCAGCATGGCCTTTTCCGGCGTGCCGCCGATGCCGATGCCGAGGATGCCGGGCGGGCACCAGCCGGCGCCCATCGTCGGGACGGTTTTGAGCACCCAGTCGACGATCGAGTCGGAGGGGTTCAAGGCGTAGAACTTCGTCTTGTTCTCCGAGCCGCCGCCCTTGGCCGCGCAGATGACCTCGACGTGGTGGCCGGGGACGATCTCGTAATGCACGACGGCCGGCGTGTTGTCCTTCGAGTTCGTCCGCTTGCCGGCCGGGTCGAGCAGCACCGAGGCGCGCAGCTTGTTGTCCGGGTTGCCATAGGCGCGGCGCACGCCTTCGTTGCACATTTCCTGCACCGAGAGGGTGGCTTCCCAATTCACGTCCATGCCGACCTTGAGGAAGATCACGGCGATGCCTGTGTCCTGGCAGATCGGGCGGTGGCCTTCGGCGCACATGCGGCTG
>JBAQRB010000246.1:0-13734 GCA_049295655.1 Rhodocyclaceae bacterium | reverse complement strand
GGCCACCTCGGCGACCGTCGTCCCGCGGCCCTGCCCGACCTGGCTGCCGAGCAAGGCGCCGACCACACCGCCGGCGATCTTGCCAAGATAGCTTCCATCGCCCTGGACCTCGACCAGATTGATTGCTTCGACCACGCCGCAAGTGGCGCAGGGACGAGCCGCGCGCCGGCTGCTGGCTGAAGAACCGGGCGCAGCGAGCAGGCGCTCGCCAAGCAGCACGCTGCTTTCACGATTGCCGACGCGGAGCGTTCCGCTCACGGCGGCATCGGCGGCAATCCGGTCGCGACTTCTGATCGTGTAGCTGCCTTCGTAGATACCGCTCCTGGTTTCGTTCAGAACGAGCTTGCCCTTGACGCCGGCGATCCGGGCGCTGGCACTGCCGCCGGGGCTGCCGGACAGGATCAGGACCAACTCTTCGCCAGACACCAGCGCCGGCGCAGGAAGCACTTCGAAGCGTTCAATCGTCGGCAATGCGGTCGGGCGCACCGGAGCGGCCGGCCTTCCGGCCGACGCCCGGCCGATCAGCGGCTCGTCGAGGATGACTCTCGCCACCCGGTTGCCGAGGCGCAGGTTGGCGGTCGCCGTGCTGTCGGCGTTGATCCGGTCGCGCTGTCTGATCGTGTAGATTCCCTCATAAACACCGGCTTCGCTTTCCACCAGTGTCACGCCTCCCGTTGCGCCATCGATCTGCACCGCCGCAACGCCGCCGGGACTGCCGTACAGGGTGAAGACCAGTTCATTGCCCGGCGTCGCTTGCGCCACCGGCTCGACGTCGAAGCCGTCGATGCTCGGCGCCATCGCCGAAGACCGGTTTTGCTGGGCGTATGCCTGGCTCGCCGAGAATTGCAGCGGCAAGAACGCCGCCAGGGCGAGCAGTCCGATGACTATCCTGTTTTTCATTTTTACGCACCTCGTGGATGTAGCCGTTTTGACTTGAGCACCCGGCAGATCGACGCCCATCGATTCACCGACCATCCTGACCGGCCGCTGGCGCATCGTCTGTTCGTCAGCGCACATACAGCATGGAGAACGCTGTCCATACTGCAAAACCGCGACGACGTCTTCGGCAACCGGGCAGGGGCTAGATCGCCGGAATACTTCAGGAGAAAAAACCGTGGAAAAGTCCATGAAAAAACTTGCCGTGCTGCTGCTCGCAGTCGGCGCGCTACTATCCGGCTGCGTCGCCTACGAGGTTCCGCCGCATGAGCGTGGTGACCGTCATGGCGACCATCGCGGCGAACAGCGCAGTGACCGCGACCGCGATGGCGTCCCCGACCGCGTCGATCGCGACCGTGACGGCGACGGCGTGCGCAATCGCCAGGACCGGCGACCGGACGATGCGCGCCGCTATTGAGCCCGGAGGGGCGGGAAAGGCCCACCGTTCCCCTGCTCCGTTCAGATGCGGCAGCAACAAACAGCGCATGATCGCCGGCGCCGCGCTGCTCCTGCTCCTGCTCGCGGCCTTCGGCGCCAGCGGGGTGGCGGCGTGGGGGAAAAACACGAGCGAGATGGCCGATACGGCCGAGGCGCCTGACGTTCAGCCAATAGCCAGCGAAAGCGAAGCGCGCAGCCGGACACGGTGCAGCGCATGCGGCGTCGTCGAGTCTGCCCGCAGAATCGGGCAGCAGAACAGGCCAGCACACGATGGCCCGAGCGGAAACGCCGCGCGCTACGAGATCACCATTCGCATGCGCGACGGGACAAGCCGCGTGTTCATCGACACGAACCCGACGAACTGGCAGGTGGGAGAGCGCGTCAGCCTGATCGGCGGTGCCAGCCAGGCAAGTAACTGATTCATTGCACTTGGATTGGTGGCGCACGATGCGCCGCTGACAACGCAGCGTCAGAGCAGGCGCTGCAGCAGCCGGCTCCCCCACTCCTTCAAACGGAGCATCAGCGACCGACCTTCCCAGCTTTCCAGGTCGATCGCCTCGGAAGCATCGAGATCCTTGGCAAACATCGCCTGCATCTGCTGGCCGAAGGCACGCCCGATGACCACCGCATTGACCTCGTCGTTGTCGAGGAAACTGCGCCAGTCGAGATTGCTCGACCCGACGCAGGACCAGACGCCGTCGATGCTCGCCGTCTTGGCATGGAGCAGCGCGCCGCGCCGCTCGTAAATCCCGACGCCGGCGCGCAGCAGATCGGCATAGTGCGAGCGCCCGGCATGAAAGGTCAGCGCCGAATCGGAATGGCTGGGCAGGATCAGCTTCACTTCGACGCCGCGCGCCGCAGCATCGGTCAACGATTTGAGCAACTGGGGATCGGGAACGAAGTAGGCATTGGTCAGATGCACCTGCCTTTCGGCGTTGCCGATCGCGGAAAGCAGGGTCAGGTAGATCAGGCTGTAGGGATCGTCGGGGGTACTGCCGATGGCGCGCACGATCTCGTCGCCCTGCGCCGTCAGTACGGGAAAATACTCCTTCGCCGCGAGCGGCGGGCCGTGCTGCTTCTCCCAGGTTGCGATGAACAGTTTCTGTAATTCGCCGACCACCGGGCCGTCGATCTGCAGGTCGGTATCGCGCCAGCCCCCGGCCGGCCTCGCCACTTGCGTGCGGCGCCCCGAGCCTAGACTACCCGAGCCCGACGAATAGACGCTACTGATATTGACCCCACCAATGAACGCTGTCTTCCCGTCGACCACCAGCAATTTGCGGTGATCGCGGTTATTGAGCAGCCATGCCTTGCGCGCTGCAAGCGGGTTGAGCGGATTGAATTCGAGCACCGCAACCCCGCCGGCGCTCAGACGGTCGAAAAAAGACTTCGGCGTATTGAAGCCGCCGACGCTGTCATAAATAATATTGACCTGAACGCCACGCCCCTGCTGGACCAGCAACAAATCCGCAAACTGGCGCCCGACATCATCGTCTTCGATGATGTAGGACTCCAGGTTGATGTGATCGCGGGCCTGGCCGATCGCGGCGAACATCGCCGCATAGGTGGCCGCGCCATCCTCCAGCAGCGTGACCTTGTTGCCGACGATCAGCGGGCTGCCGACGATGGCCTGCTCGAGGGCGATCTGCTTGTCGAGAATGTCGATGTCGCCGGATTTGCGCTGCAGGCCGGCAAGGATCGCCCCACTTTTCTCGGCGGACAGCAGCCCACGCGCATTTTCGAAGCGGGCCTGCTGCCCGGCGTGCCGCGCGATCAGCAGGTCGGTGTCCGGCAGCGTCGCGCAGGCGGCGAGGCTGAGCAGACAAAATGCCGTCACCACCGCCCGCCCGAGCCTCCGGACAGCCATGACTCAGCGTGCAGGCGCTGGAGCGGGGGCCGGGGCCGGAACGATGAGCACGGTATCGCCGCCGGTTTTGCCGGTTTGACCGGTTTGGCCTGGCTCGCCGGTCGCCCCGGCGCTTCCCTTGGCACCGGTCGCGCCGCTATCGCCGGTTGAGCCGGTTGAGCCGGTATAACCGGTTGCCCCGCTTGGACCAGCCTGTCCGGGAGCGCCTGTTGCGCCGGCCGGCCCGGGAACGGTAATGACGGTCGCCGGCGGAGGAACGGGGGCTTTGTCACAGGCGCTCAATGCCAGGGCCAACAATGCCGCTGAATATGCGATTGAATATTTCATGAGGATTCCTTTGGGATGGTTTGACAAAAACCGCGCCTGTGCGAACAGGGCGCGGCCACTTCGACAACAACCTCAGGCTACGCCGCCAGCGCCTCCGCTTCCGTTCGCTGGCGCACAAAGCCCGCGGCAGCCGACCGCCTATTCAGCCAGCAGTTCGGCCACCGGCTGAAGCTGTTCGACATGCTGCGCCACGACCTTGACGATGACGACGATCGGGATGCTCAGCAGCATTCCCCAGACCCCCCACAGCCATGCCCAGAAGAGCAGCGCGACAAACACCGCCGCGGTGTTCATCCGGGCGATCCGGCCGGTCATCCAGGTGGTGACGAAGGTGCCGACCAGGGTCGCGATCGCCAGTGAGATGCCGGCGGCGAACAGCGCCGTCGACAGGGTTTCGAACTGCATGAAGGCCGCCATGCCGAGGACGGCAGCGGTCAGCGCCGGACCGAAATAGGGGATGACGTGCAGCAGCCCGGCGGCCACCGCCCAGGCACCGGCGTTCTCGAGGCCGATCCAGCGCAGGGCGACCCAGGTGAGAAGGCCGACCAGCACGTTGGTCGCCAACAGCATGAACATGTAGCGCTGGATCGACTCGTTGATGTCGTCGAGGATGTGCACGGTGATCTTCTGCTTCGACAGCGTCGGGCCGGCCAGACGCACAAGCTTGCGCTTGTAGGTATCGCCGGAGAGGAGCAGGAAGAAGGTCAGGAAAAGGATCATCGCCGCCTGGCCGATCACCCCGGCGACGCCCATCGACCCGGCCCAGAGAAAGTTGCCGAGCCGGAAACCGGGCTGGTCGATCACCACGCGCGTCGCCAGCGGCCTGGACGTGACCGCGACGCCCGCCGCCTGGCTCGTCGCCTTCTCGATCTCGCTCGCCGCGCTTTGCATCTTCTGCATGGTGCTGGCCTGCCCCTTGCGCAGGCTGGCCAGTCCGGCCGACAGCTTGCTCGCAGCTTCGGGCAGGCGGTCGATGATGGTCTGCACCTGCCCGCGCAACGAATAGCTGCCGAGCCCCAGCGCGCAGACGACCCCCAGCATCACCAGCGTGCTGGCCAAGACCCGCGCAATGCGCAACCGGCCAAGCCAGACGACGAGGGGGTTCAGCGTGTAGGCAAAGAGGATGCCGAGCAGCAGCGAGATGACGAAGCTCTGCGCCCAGTCAAGCGCGAAGACCACCGCGAGCGTGGCAAGGATGGTCATCGCCAGGCCGTGCCGGGCATCGGGCAAGCGAACGGTTGCCGGCGGCACGATGCCTTCCGGATCAGCGGGCGCCGGATCGCCTGGCGCCGGCGCTGCGGGTGTTGCCGCGGGAACGGGCATCGGGGTCGGGTTCCATGATCGCTTATCTTCGGGGACGGAATCAGGCCGGGCGGTCGAACCCGGCCATCACCCGCGGCCAGCCATCGTCTACTTGAGGCGCATGTCGTTCTTGACCGATTTCACGCCGCGCACGCCACGCGCCACTTCGGTCGCCTTGCTCATCGCTGCCGACGAACTCACGAAGCCGCTCAGTTGAACGACGCCCTTGAAGGTTTCGACGTTGATCTCGGCCACCTTCAGCGTCGGCTCATCAAGGATGGCCGCCTTGACCTTGGTGGTAATCACGCTGTCGTCGATGTACTCGCCGGTCCCCTCTTGCGTCGGCGTGGACGCGCAGCCGACGACGGTGAGCAGGGCCAGGGCCAGGAAAAGTGCGGAAAAATACTTGCCAAGCTGTTTCATGATGGATGCTCCGAGGGTAATTGATCTTAAAAACTTCAGTTCAAACCACAGCGACAGCGCGAAGCCTCCCTGGAGAGGGACGCCGAGCCTGGGCGCACGCTTTGGCGAGATCTGAATACAGCATACTCACCAGCGCTGCGCCATTCCGTACGCTGGCGCACATAGTCCGATCGGCCAAGGCTCGGCGACCAGGCTGGGGCGGTGACGAGCGCCGACGCGGCGAAGCGTCAGGCGGGACTTTCCGACGGCCCCCGGCGATCGAAACGGTAATCGGCCGCCGCGCAGAGCTGCCAGCCGCCATCGCCGGTCAGCGCCAGCACTTGCGGGTGATATTTCAGGATCGATGGACGGTGGCCGACGCTGATCAGCGTGGTTTTGCTTTCCGCCAGCTGCTGATAGAGGCTGTCCTCGTTGGCGCCATCGAGGGCGCTGCTGGCCTCGTCGAGGATGGCGTAGCGGGGGGCGATCAGCAGCACACGGGCGAATGCGATGCGCTGCTGCTCACCGACCGAGAGCACCTTTGCCCAGTCCAGTTCGGCATCCAGCCCACCGACACGGGCGACGAGGTCGGGCAGATTGACCCGCACGAGCAGGCGCTGCAGCGCCTCGTCGGAGACTTCCAGATCCTGCTGCGGATAGAGCAGCTGACTGCGCAGGCTGCCGAGCAGCATGTAGGGGCGTTGCGGCAGGAACAGCATCTGCCGGCGATCCGGCCGGATGATGCTGCCGCTTCCCGAGCGCCACAGTCCGGCCACCGCGCGCAGCAAGGAACTTTTGCCGCAGCCGCTGGCGCCGACGATCATCACGCCGGCGCCCGGAGCGATCGCCAGCGAGAGATTCCTGACCAGGGTCCGCGCATGGTTCGGCGTCAGCAAGGTCAGATTTTCAATCGCCAGGTGCGAGTTCTTCACGAAAACGATGCCATCGCCGGCCTTGCCCAGACCGTCATCCTTGCCGGCCAGGAATCGGGAAAAGCTGTCGAGCCGGTCGATCCCGGCGGCAAAGCGGCTGAAGCTCTCGAAGTTATCGACGATCACCGTCAAGGCGGTCAGGATCGCCGCAAAGGCGCCGGCCGCCTGGATCGCGCGTCCGACCTCCAGCTCCCCCGACAGGACCCGCCCGGCGATGATCGCGCTGGGCAGGATGATGGTCATGAAACTGTAGCCGTACTGGAACAGGTTCAGATTCAGCTGCGCCCGGATCAGCCGGCTCATGTTGCCGAACACTTCGCCGAAATGCCGGCCGACCTGCGCCGACTCCTGCGCCTCGCCGCGGTAGAAGGCGATGGATTCGGCGTTCTCGCGGATGCGCACCAGGCTGAAACGGAAATTCGCCTCGCGCTTCAACTGGTAGAAATTGAGTCCGATCAGGACCTTGCCGAAGACCAGCACGGTGACCGCCGTGCCGATCACGGCATAGACGAGCAGGAAATAGACGAGCTCGCGGGAAATCGACCAGAGAACGCCGGAGAAAGCGATCAGATGCAACAGGGCGCCGACCAGCACCAGCAGGAAGAAGAGCGAGCGCTGGGTGAAGGTATTGATGTCTTCGGCAATGCGCTGATCCGGATTGTCGATCTCGATGCTGGCATTGAGATCGTAATAGGCCCGGTGGTCGAGGTAGCTGCCGAGAAAACGCTGCGTCAGCCAGCGCCGCCAGTGCAGGCCGAGCTTGTCGCGCACATAGTAGTAGAACGCATAGATCGGCACTGCGACGATCAGGATGCCCAGGCACTGGGCGATCGACTGCCAGAAGCGGTCGGCGTCCCGCGCCGCCAGCGCCGAGGTGAACTCGCCCGTGAGCTGGTTGAAGAGCACGGAAAATCCGGTCTGCCCGAGCAGCAACAGCACCAGCATGACGAGCAGGGTTCTCGCCTGCCATTTCTCGCTGCCCAGCCAATAGGGGGCGGCCAGCGCCCGGAAGCGCCGCCACAGGTGGTAATCGAAGCTGATCATGTTTTCAAGGCCGTCTTCACACAGCGATCCGCATCGACGAGGGCGGAAACCCCATCCCCGCGCGGCCTCGGAGCGCGGTCGGGGGCTTTTCCCGCCTCATGCCTCAGCGATTCCGGTCGTGGCCGCGATCGTCTCCGTAACGCTCGTTCCCGCGGTCATGGTCCCGATGCTCGTCGCGACGGCCGTCCCGATGATCGCGGCCGTCCCGGCGATCACGATGACGCTCCTGGTAACGCGGTACGTACTCCTGGTTGTACCAGTTGTTCTGCACGAAGTAGACGCGCTCGCCACAGGCGTTGTAGCGGTGGCAATGTTTCCGCCAGTTCTTGGCGTGACCGGGCGGCACGCGCAGGTAGATCGGCGGACGGTCGATCTCGACCCGTTCGATCATCATCGGACGCCGGTAGATGACTTGCGGTTGCGGATAGTCGCCGATATCGATCCGGCCATAAAAGCCGGGCTGGCCGATACTGATCGACACGTCGGCGGCAAATGCCGGGACGGCAGCGACGGCGAATGCGGCGGCGATAAGCAGACGTTTCATGTTGAGCCTCCTGTGGTCAGCAATGCTGCGTAGAAAAAATGGCGCGGCGGGACGCTTACTTCCCGCTGCCCTTGGTCGCGTCCTGGATCTTCTCGCCGGCCGTGCTGTTCGCATCCGAAGTCTTCATCCGCGCCTTGGCATCGGCTTTTTTGCTGCTGATCCGCACGGCCTCGGCCCTGGCGACGGACACCCGACAACTCGCCTTGTGGCTCGGCTGCTCGCTGCTTTCAAGTTCGGCGACGGCCACTTTTTCCCTGCCTCTGGCTTTGGCAACGCAAATGTCCCTTGCGTTCGCGAACAGCGCCGCACAACCGGCCTTGCTGGCCTGGTACTCGAGCACAACGCCATTCTGACCGGCTTGCTCGTCGGCCGCGGAGTGAGCGCGGAAATGACGCCGTGGCAAGCAATGCCTGGTCTGGACAAGCCTCTTTGCCGGCACCGATCGCATCAGCTTATGGCAAGCATCTCCCGCCTTCTGTGCGCTGGCGAACAGAAGGCGGATGCGCAGAAAGGAAGGGCTTCGGGGAGTCAGCGAAGCCCGAGCAGCGTCGCGGCCTGCTCCCGCCAGTACGCCAGCGCCTCGCAGTAAGCCTGCCAGACGCAACCGTTGCAGCCCCGGCCGCAACAGCTGTCCGGTACCGGCGGTGGCGGGCGCAGGCCGAGCTGGCGTTCGGCAAGCAAGGCCTCGATGGCGTGCACGACGGCCTGTGCAGCGGCCAGCGTTTTCAGCGGCAGGGAAAACGGATCGGGCAAGTCGTTGCCAACCGGCATTGGGCTCGCCGACCTCATGGCGCCGGATTGGTGTAGCGCAGGTGAATCGCATCGATGGCGGCGAGCGCTTCGGGAGCGAGGGTCAGCGCGCAGGCGGCGATATTTTCCTCAAGCTGCGCCAGCGTCGTCGCACCGATGATCGTGCTCGCGGCAAAGCCGCGCGAATAGACGAAGGCCAGCGCCAGCTGCGCCGGTGTCAGCCCGTTCTGTCGCGCAAGATCGGCGTAGGCGGCGACCGCCGGCGGCACATTGGGCTTCGCATAGCGCTGGCCGAAGCCCGGAAACAGCGAGAGCCGCGCATTGGCTGGCGGCTGGGCGAGATACTTGCCGGACAGCGTGCCGAAGGCGAGCGGCGAATAGGGCAGCAGGCTGACCTGCTCGCGATGGCAGACCTCGGCCAGCCGCGAATCCAGTCGAGCCCGCGGCCGGGGCCGGCCGCCTTGGTGGCCACCAGCACACGGTCGCGCGGCTGGCGCGCCAGCCAGTTGCCGACAATCTCCTCGCTGCGGCCATAGCTCGCGGCCGACGGCGGCACCGCGTACATTTCGGCGGTGTCGATGAAATTGACGCCGGCGGCAAAGGCCAGATCGAGCTGCGCATGACCCTCGGCCTCGCTGTTCTGCGCACCGAAAGTCATCGTCCCGAGGCAGATTTCCGAGACCTGCAGCGCGCTGTTGCCGAGTTGTTTGAATCTCATCGAGTCTCCTGGATTGCCGAATTGGCGAAGAGTGTATAATCGCCCCCCTATGCTATTGATTCCAAATTTATTTGAAGGCGTTGCCGATGCGTTTTGACGAACTCGGCCTCGCGCCTGAACTGCTGAGAGCCATTACCGAAGAGGGTTACACGACCCCGACGCCGATCCAGGCGCAGGCGATCCCGATCGTTCTTTCCGGCAAGGACCTGATGGGCGGCGCGCAGACCGGCACCGGCAAGACCGCCGCCTTCACCCTGCCGCTGCTCCAGCGCATCCTCCCGTTCGCCAGCCCGAGTCCGTCGCCGGCGCGCCATCCGGTGCGCGTGCTGATCCTCGCGCCGACGCGCGAACTGGCCATCCAGGTGCACCAGTCGGTCAAGGGCTACAGCAAGTACGTCCCGATCAAGAGCCTGTGCGCCTACGGCGGCGTCGACATCAAGCCGCAGATCGCCGAAATCCGCCTCGGCATCGAAGTGCTGGTCGCCACGCCAGGCCGCCTGCTCGACCTCGTCGAGCAGAAATGCCTCAATTTCGGCAGCGTGCAGGCGCTCGTGCTCGACGAAGCCGACCGCATGCTCGACATGGGCTTCATCCCCGACGTGACGCGCATCCTCAACATGCTGCCGCAGCAGCGCCAGAGCCTGCTCTTCTCGGCGACCTTCTCGGAAGAGATCAAGAAGCTCGCCGACAAGATGCTCAAGTCGCCGGTGCTGATCGAAGTCGCCAAGCGCAACACGGTTTCGGAAACGATCACCCACCGCGTGCACCCAGTCGCCGCCGAGAGCAAGCGCGCGCTGCTCGTCAAGCTGCTCCGCTCGTCGGACTTCAACCAGGTGCTGGTGTTCACGCGCACCAAGCTGGAAACCAACAAGCTTGCACGCGAATTGCAGAAGGCCGGGATCAAGGCCGACTCGATCCACGGCGACAAGAGCCAGCTCGACCGCCTGAAGGCGCTCGAAGCGTTCAAGGACGGCTCGGTGCTGGTCCTCGTCGCCACCGACGTCGCGGCGCGCGGCCTCGATATCGACGAACTGCCGCACGTGATCAACTTCGAGCTGCCGCACACGCCCGAAGACTACGTGCACCGCATCGGCCGCACCGGACGTGCCGGCAAGCAGGGCACCGCCATCTCGCTGGTTTCGGCGCACGAAGTGCAGTATCTGGTCGATATCGAGAAGCTGATCAAGATCGAGGTCGAGCAGGTGCTCATTCCGGGCTTCGAGCCCGAGTACGACTACGAATACCCGCCGACCGGCAAGAAGGGGAATCACCGTCGTCCGCCGGCACCGCCGGCGGCAGTCGCCCCCGCCGCCGCACCGACCCCGCCGCGCCGGGAACGGGAACGCTCGCCAAGCCACGGCAGCGAGCGCAGTGGCGGACGCGGCAGCAGCAGCGGCCGACGCCCAAGCCACATCGCCGCGGACGGTTTCGACTTCAGCAAGCCCTACGAGAGCGCCGAACCGCATCCCGTTGCGGCACCGGCCGACACCGAGACAGCCGAAGTCGTCGCGCACATGGAACACCCGCACAAGCAGCGCCGCACCGTCGCTGCGCTGCTCGGCGGACTGGGCCGCAAGTAGGAATTCCGGGGGCTGCCGGCGCAACGCCGGCGGTCATTTCCGCAAGAGAATCGGCGGGAAAATCAGAAAATAACGTCGGCCGAAACGCTGCAGGCCGCGACGCTTACAAGCGTGGCCGGCGCAGCTCTTCCGGACGCGGCAGGTGGTCGCTGCCATTCGGGTTGCGGTCGATGTAAACCCGATGCGCGACGACCACCAGCGTATGAACTTCCTCGCTGGTCAGCTCGGGAAAATTGTCGCGAACGACGCGAAACGCCAGGTGTTCGAGCGAATGCCCGCCCCAGCCCTGCGCCGGATTGAAGAAAGGCTCGACCATCAGGAAGGCCGTATCGAATATCGCACGCAGGCGCTGACTTTGCCGCCGTTCGCCAGCGGCAGCCGCCGTGCCGCCGAAGCCATTCACCGATTCGCTCATCGATTCACTCATCGATTTACTCATGATTCCCCCGCCTTGCCGATCCACGATCCGACGCCGCAGCGCCGGAGACTCTCTGCTCACTGCTCGCTGCCGTGATAGCCCTCGAGAACGATGTCGATGAATTCGGGCAGCGCACTGTCGTCCATCCCCAGTTCATCGAGCACATCCTTGCGCACCGATTCCCATTCCGGATAGTCGATGCGCTGGTCGCGATGATAGATCTGGATCGCCAGCTGCAAAATGGCGACCATCGTGCGCGCCGCATGATCTCCCAGACGGTTGATATCGTGGTGGAAGCGGATCGCATCGCAGATGAAGTCGGGCAATTTCCAGTGCCGGCCGACCAGGTAGCCGACGACGCAGTGATCGGCATTGAAGCGCGCGTCTTCCTCGGCAAGGTCGGTCCAGCAGCCCGGTTCGTCCAGATGCATGGCCTTGCAATAGGTCGAAAAACGCTGCATCAGGACCGGCACGCCGCAATCGTGGAAAATGCCGGCGAGGTAGGCCTGGTCGGGGAAAATATTGCACACCGAAATCCGCTCGTTGGCAATCAGCATGGACAGCCGGGCAATCGACTGCGAGCGCGCCCAGAAGGCCTCGAACGCCTTCTGGTTGTGCTTGCTCGGCAGCGCCGAGGCCAGCGCGATGGCCTGCACCAGATTGCAGGTCTGCTTGACGCCTACCGCCTGCAGGATCGCCTCGATCGACGAAAACGGCTGATAGCGACTATACGCCGCGCACTGCACGACCTTGAACAGCATGGCACTGACGCCGGGGTCCCCGGAAATGATGCGCGCCAGCGCACGAAGATTGGTCTCGCCGCGCGTCACGAACGCCTGCAGCTCATTGAGCACCTGCGGCTGCATGGGGATGCTGACCCCCTTCTCGAGCAGGCGCTTGACGCTGAGGTTCTCGCTTTCGGAGAGCGAGGTAAGGATTTCCTTGTCGATTTTCATATCTGCCATATCCGTTGCACGCCGATTTTTTCCTGAGCCCCATGCCAGCTCGGCATTTTACGGTTTTAAGCGCCCAGCCGCTCATCAATCAGCTCGATCCAGTGCCGAACCGGCAGCGCGCTGCCGCTTTGCAGATGCGTCTGACAGCCGACATTGGCCGTCACCAGCACAGCGGGCGCCCCGGCGCCCAGCGCGGCGAGCTTGTTGTCGCGCAACTGTTTCGAGAGCGCCGGCTGGGTCACCGAATAGGTTCCCGCCGAACCGCAGCACAGGTGCGAATCGGCGACCGGCGAGAGTTCGTAACCGGCGGCGGCGAGCAGCGCTTCGACGACACCGCGGATCTTCTGCCCGTGCTGCAGGGTGCATGGCGAATGAAAGGCGACGCGCTGCCCCGAAGCCGCAGCCCTCGTGCCCCCCCCGGCATTGAGCAAGACCGCCAGACGCCCCTGTTCGGCGGCGAGCACTTCGGAAACATCGCGCGTCAGTCCGGCAATGCGTGCCGCCTTGGCCGCGTAGTCCGGATCGTGGCGCAGCAGCTCGCCGTATTCCCTGACGTGCGCGCCGCAGCCCGAAGCGGTCATCACGATCGCCTCGGCCGAGCCGTCCTCGACATGCGGCCACCAGGCGTCGATTGCGCGCCGCATGTCGTCCAGCGCGGCCTCCTGCGCATTGAGATGGTAGCGCAGCGCGCCGCAGCAGCCGACGCCGGCCGGCTCGAACAGCTTGATGCCGAGCTTGTCGAGAACGCGCGCCGTCGCCGCATTGGTGTTCGGCGTCAGCGTCGGCTGCACGCAACCGGCCAGCGCGATCATCCGCCGCTTGTGCGGCCGGGGTTTCGGCCAGGGCCGGGGCGCGCCCTCGGCCGGCGCCGGCAGCTTGTCGGCGAGGACCGACGGCAGCAGCGGACGCAGCCACTGCCCGACCTTCACCGCCGGCTTGAACAGCCACGGGCGAGGCAGCGCCTCGCAGAGCAGGTAGCGCGTCGCCTTTTCAAGCGGGGAGCGCGCCACCCGCTGCTCGAGCACGGCGCGGCCGATGTCGAGCAGGCGGTGATACCTGACGCCCGACGGGCACGTCGTTTCGCACGAACGGCAGCTCAGGCAGCGATCGAGGTGCAGCTGCGTCTTCTGCGCCACCGGCTGCCCTTCGAGCATCTGCTTGATCAGGTAGATCCGCCCGCGCGGCCCGTCGAGCTCGTCGCCGAGCAGCTGGTAGGTCGGGCAGGTCGCGGTGCAGAAGCCGCAATGCACGCAGGTGCGCAGGATGGCGTCGGCCTCGCGCCCCTCGGGGGTATCGCGGATGAAATCGGCAAGATTGGTTTGCATGGTCGTCAGGTCGCCAAATTGGGCTCAGAAATCCGCGTACATCCGGCCGGGATTGAACACGCCCTGCGGATCGAAAGCGTTCTTGAGATTGCGATGAATACGCGCGAGCGGCGCGCCGAGCGGCTGGAAGACGCCGACGGCCGCCTTCAGCGCGGCATCGCCACGGAACAGCGTGGCGTGCCCGCCGGCCTGCGC
>JBAQRB010000245.1:0-7374 GCA_049295655.1 Rhodocyclaceae bacterium | reverse complement strand
ACAGGGTTCGCAGGAAGCGCTGGTGCAGTCGCTGCAGAAACTTTCGACCGCCGAAGTCAAGGTCAACGTCATCCACGGCGCGGTCGGTGCGATCAGCGAGTCCGACGTGCATCTGGCGCAGGCTTCGAAGGCCGTCATCATCGGTTTCAACACCCGTGCCGACGCCGGCGCGCGCAAGGCCGCCGAGAGTTTCGGGGTCGATATCCGTTATTACAACATCATTTACGATGCGGTCGATGACGTGAAGGCTGCGCTGTCCGGCATGCTTTCGCCCGAGAAGCGCGAAGACATCATCGGTCTCGTGGAGATCCGCCAGGTTTTCCGCGCCACCAAGATCGGGACCATTGCCGGTTCGTACGTTCTCGAAGGCATCGTCAAGCGCAATTCGCGTGCCCGTCTCCTGCGCAACAACGTGGTCATGTGGGATGGCGAGTTCGAGTCGCTCAAGCGCTTCAAGGATGACGTCAAGGAAGTCCGTTCCGGTTTCGAATGCGGCTTGTCGCTGAAGAACTTCAACGACTACCAGGAAGGCGATCAGCTGGAAGTGTACGAAGTGACCGAAATCGCACGGACGCTCTAAGTGGCGATCAACAAGGGCTATTCACGCAAGGATCGGGTTTCGGAGCAGATCCGTCGCGAGTTGGCGGAGTTGATTCGCACCGAGCTCAAGGATCCGCGCGTCGGCATGATCAGTTTGACCGACGTCGAGGTGACGGCCGATTACGCACACGCCAAGGTGTATTTCAGCACCTTGGCGGGCGGCGATAATCTGCCGTCTGTGCTGACCGGCCTGCAGAAAGCCTCCGGCTTTCTGCGTCGCGAGCTCGGCAAGCGCATCAGCATCCACATGACACCGCAGCTGCATTTTGTATTCGACCAATCGCTCGAACGCGGTGCCGATCTTTCGAAACTGATCGACGAGGCGCGGGCCATTTCCGATCAAACGCCCGATCAGTCCGATCTCCCACCCGAAAACTGATTTTGCAGATCAAACGCAAGTGGCAGCGCGTCGATGGTGTCCTGCTGCTCGACAAACCTTCCGGGATGACCTCGAATTCGGCGCTACAGGCAGCGCGTCGTTTTTTTTCGGCGGCCAAGGCCGGTCATACCGGCACGCTCGATCCCTTGGCGACCGGACTGCTGCCGCTTTGCTTTGGTGAAGCCACCAAATTTTCCGCAGATTTGCTCGAAGCGGACAAGACCTACGAAGCCGATCTGCTGTTCGGCATCACAACCGATACCGGTGATGCCGAAGGGGCAGTGCTCGAGCAGCGACCGGTCGCTTTCGTGTGCGAAGAGCTGGAGGCCGTCCTGGCCCGTTTTCGTGGCCCGATTCGACAGATTCCGCCGATGTATTCCGCGCTCAAACGCGACGGCAAGCCGCTCTACGAGCTTGCCCGGCAAGGGATCGTGGTTGAACGCGAAGCGCGCGAAGTGACCATCCACGAACTGCTGCTGCTCGAGATGGACGGTGATCGTTGCCGTCTGCGCGTCTCCTGCAGCAAGGGCACCTATATCCGCACACTGGCCGAAGACATCGGCGCTGCGCTTGGCTGCGGCGCTCATCTGACGGCACTGCGCAGGACCGAAGTTGCTGCATTGCGCGTTGGCGATGCGGTGACGCTCGACCAGCTGGCTGCGCTGTCGGATGCGGAGCGGGGAATCTGGCTGCAGGCGCCCGATGCCTTGCTGCAGTCCTTGCCGGTGGTTCGTCTCGATGAAGCGTCGGCGGCGCGTTTCTCAAACGGCAATTCGGTCAGCGCTCAGGCTGCAGCCGGGCGTGTTCGGGTCTATTCCGGCGATCGCCTGCTGGGGCTGGGCGAGGCCGACGTTGCGGGCCAGGTGCAGCCGCGCCGACTGGTCTGCGCAGCCTGAAAATCCTGATCTTGCGCTTGCGGTGCCAAGGTCTCGCACGCTATAATCCAAGGCTCGCTTCGCCAAGCGATTAACACGTTTATCAACCTGGCGTCGGCTCTATCAAACTGGGGCTGCGTCGTTTTTTACTGAAAGAGAGTTTGACATGGCGATCAACGTAGCGCAAAGAGCGCAGATCATGGCCGATTACCAGCGCACAGCTGGCGACACCGGTTCTTCCGAAGTCCAGGTGGCACTGCTCACCGCACGGATCAACGATCTGACCGGTCACTTCAAGGATCACGTCAAGGACAATCACTCGCGTCGTGGCCTGCTGCGCATGGTGAGCCGCCGCCGCAAGCTGCTGGACTATCTGAAGCGCACGAATGCCGATTCGTACCGTGCTCTGATTTCGCGTCTCGGCCTGCGCAAATAATTCTGCCCACCGATCCGCTACGCGGACGGGAATGCGGATGACACGAATCAACGACAGCGGCACAGCCTTTCGCGGGCTGTGCCGCTGTTCTTGTTTTTGCAGCTTTTTGCCATATTGGCGCGTCGGCTGAATTGCACACCAGCGTCGTGGGTGTGTGCGCGCCGAATTATTGAGAGAGGGAACAATGTTTAATATCGTCAAGAAAACTTTCACCTACGGTGCCCATCAGGTCACGCTCGAAACCGGCGAGATTGCTCGTCAGGCCGGCGGTGCCGTCATCGTTTCGGTCGATGACACCGTTGTTCTGGTTTCCGTGGTCGGCAACAAGACCGCAAAGCCCGGCCAGGACTTTTTCCCGCTGACCGTCGATTACATCGAAAAAACCTACGCCGCCGGCAAGATCCCCGGTGGCTTCTTCAAGCGCGAAGGCCGTCCGTCGGAAAAGGAGACGCTGACTTCGCGTCTGATCGACCGTCCGCTGCGTCCGCTGTTCCCGGAAGGCTTCTACAACGAAGTCCAGGTCGTTGCGATGGTCGTCTCGCTGAATCCGGAAATCGATCCGGACATCCCGGCGATGATCGGTGCTTCGGCAGCGATGGCCATTTCCGGCATCCCGTTCGACGGCCCGATCGCCGCCGCGCGCGTCGGCTATATCAGCGGTCAGTACGTCCTCAACCCGACGCTGACCCAGCTGCAGACCAGCCAGCTCAATCTGGTGGTCGCCGGTACGCAATCGGCCGTGCTGATGGTCGAATCCGAAGCGCAGGAACTCTCCGAAGAGATCATGCTCGGCGCCGTGGTGTTTGGTCACGACCAGATGCAGGCTGCAATCAACGCGATCAATGATCTGGTCGAAGAAGCCGGCAAGCCGGAATGGGATTGGGCGCCTGCGCCGAAGAACGAAGCGCTGATCGCCAAGCTCAACGAACTCGTCGAAACCGATGTGCAGGAAGCCTACCGCATCACGAGCAAGCAGCAGCGCAGCCAGCGCGTCAAGGAAATCGCCGCCAAGGCAGTCGAAGTGCTGACCGCCGGTGACGATGCGCCGGACGCCAACACGATCAAGAACATGTTCTTCGATGTCGAAGCCAAGATCGTCCGCAGCCGCATCCTCGGCGGCGAGCCGCGCATCGACGGCCGCGATACGCGCACCGTTCGCCCGATCGCCATCCGCTCGGGCGTGCTGCCGCGCACCCACGGTTCGGCATTGTTCACGCGTGGCGAAACGCAGGCCATCGTCGTCGCCACGCTGGGCACCGGTCGTGACGAGCAGATCATCGATGCGCTGTCCGGCGAATACCGCGAGCGCTTCATGCTGCACTACAACTTCCCGCCCTACGCTACCGGCGAATGCGGTCGTGTCGGTACGCCAAAGCGTCGCGAAATCGGCCATGGTCGTCTGGCCAAGCGCGCGATGATTGCCGTGCTGCCGAAGGCTGAAGACTTCTCCTACACGATGCGTGTCGTGTCCGAGATCACCGAGTCGAACGGTTCGAGCTCGATGGCTTCCGTTTGCGGTGCATCGCTCGCGCTGATGGATGCCGGCGTGCCGCTCAAGGCGCACGTTGCCGGTATCGCCATGGGCCTGATCAAGGACGGCAACCGTTTCGCTGTGCTGACCGACATCCTTGGCGACGAAGATCACCTCGGCGATATGGACTTCAAGGTGGCCGGTACCGACGGTGGCGTCACTGCGCTGCAGATGGACATCAAGATCCAGGGCATCACCAAGGAAATCATGCAGGTCGCCTTGGCGCAGGCCAAGGAAGCCCGCCTGCACATCCTCGGCCAGATGCAGGGTTCGATGTCCGGTCATCGCGAAGAAGTGTCGACCTACGCACCGCGCCTGTACACGATGAAGATCAATCCGGAAAAAATCCGCGACGTGATCGGCAAGGGCGGCGCAGTGATTCGCGCCATCACCGAAGAGACCGGCACGACGATCGACATCAAGGACGACGGTACGATCACCATCGCTTCGGTCAGCGGCGAAGCGGCTGATGCAGCCAAGGCGCGTATCGAAGCGATCACGGCCGATGTTGAAGTGGGCAAGATCTACGAGGGCACCGTCCTCAAGCTGCTCGACTTCGGCGCGATCGTCAGCATCCTGCCGGGCCGCGATGGCTTGCTGCACATTTCGCAGATTGCCAACGAGCGGGTCAATGCTGTTGCCGATTACCTCAAGGAAGGCCAGAAAGTACGCGTCAAGGTGCTGGAAGCCGACGAGAAGGGCCGTGTCCGTCTGTCGATGAAGGCGCTGACCGCGGAAGAGGGCGGCGTCCCTGCGCCGGCCGCCGCCGAGCCGGCAGCGCAGTAAGGCTGTTTGTTTCAGGCAACAAAAAAGGACGCTTCGGCGTCCTTTTTTGTTGCCCGGTCGCCCGGCGCTGAATCGCTGCGCCGTGGCGGGTTTTTCCGCTTACTTGGCGATCTGCTTCTCGCGCACTTCTTCCAGCGTCTTGCAGTCGATGCATAGCGTGGCCGTAGGGCGTGCTTCCAGGCGCTTCAGGCCGATTTCGATACCGCAGGTATTGCAGAAGCCGTATTCGTCGTTATCGATGCAGCTGAGGGTCTCGTCGATCTTCTTGATCAGCTTGCGCTCGCGGTCGCGATTGCGAAGCTCCAAGGCGATGTCGGTTTCCTGGCTGGCGCGATCGTTGGGGTCGGCGAAAACCGTTGCCTCGTCCTGCATGGTGTGCACCGTCCGTTCGATGTCCTGAATCAGCTCCTGCTTGAGCGTATCGAGGATCGTGCGGAAGTGGGCGAGTTGTTTGCTGTTCATGTATTCCTCCCCCTTTTTCGGTACGTAGGGAGCGAAATGCTTGTGGAGTAATTCTTCAGCCATGTTCGGAGACCATCCGTTCTTTTTTGCAAAAGGCGATTAAATATCAGAAATCGTAGTGTGTCGCAAGTGATGATTTTTTTGTCGGGGTGTCGTTTGAAAAAATAGATGCATATGATTGACCTGATCGTGGTCTGTATGTAGAATGCGCGCTTCTTCGGGGCGTAGCGCAGCCTGGTAGCGCATCTGCTTTGGGAGCAGAGGGTCGTGAGTTCGAATCCCACCGCCCCGACCAGAATTAAAAGTTTCAAGAAGAAGCGGCACCGGCAGGAAGAAATTCCTAAAAGTCTCGCGACTCGCGCCCGTAGCTCATCCGGATAGAGCACCGGCCTTCTAAGCCGGGGGTAGTGAGTTCGAGTCTCGCCGGGCGCACCAAAAATGGCGGTGTTAGCTCAGTTGGTAGAGCACTGGATTGTGATTCCAGGTGTCACGGGTTCGAGCCCCGTACGTCGCCCCAGTAGTACTAACCCTCGCAAGCCTTGGTAAAACAGGGTTTGCGAGGGTTTTTTACTTCTGCTGTCGATTCCTTAGATTTCCTGCTTTGTGCCACTCCGTGGAACAACAATAGAACAGAAATGGAACAACATGCACCCCGTTCCTTCTGAAGGCAAATTCGACACGAACACCTGTGCGTGGTTCAACTGCTTACCATACTGTCTGGCGCAGGCAAGCCGGATACTGGTGCCTTGGCGCTCTATGCTCTGTTGCGCCATCTCACGTCGGCAAGATGGCTTCACCACTTTTTTTGCAGGGCCTCCTGCACGATTTCTGCCTTCAGGCGTTCTTCGGCATACATCTTCTTGAGCCGCCGGTTCTCGTCTTCGAATTCCTTGAGCCGGGCCATCAGCGAGGCGTCCATGCCGCCGAATTTGCTGCGCCATTGGTAAAACGTGGCGGAACTGATGCCGTGTTCCCGGCACAGTTCCGGTATCGGGCTACCGGCCTCGGCCTGCTTGAGTACGGCGATGATCTGGCTGTCTGAAAGTAAGCGGTAAGCCACCGGCGTTCTTCCCGCCGGGCGCGCGATGAGGAGAATAGCTTCCGAAATGAACTGATCTACGGGAGCGCAAGAGATGGCGGGAAGAAGGCAAGGTAAGTGGGTACAACGCAGTGAGCAGGAGTGGCGTTCGTTGTTGTCGCGCTTCGCGCCAAGTGGATTGGGCGTCGACGCCTTCTGCCGGCGCGAAGCGATCAGCAAGGCGAGCTTCTACCGGTGGCAGGGTCTGCTGAGCGATGACCAGCGCAAATCCCTGAAGGATGAAGGGAGCGGCGATGCGGGTCGCGGCACCAAGCCAGCATTCGTCGATCTGGGTGCGCTGAATTCGGCGCCATCGCCTAGGCTGCGGATCGATCTGAAGCTCGATCTCGGTGACGGTCTGATTCTGCATCTGGTACGCAGCTGATGTTCTTCCCCGAAGGCCAGATCCGGGTTCATCTCTACGGCTAGCCGGTCGACATGCGCAAGTCCTTCGATGGCCTGTATGCACTGACGCGCCAGGAACTGGGACAGGATCCCTTGAGTGGCCGCCTGTTCGTCTTCATCAACCGGCGCGCGACGCAGATGAAAGTGCTCTACTGGGATCGCACCGGCTTCTGCCTGTGGGCCAAGCGGCTCGAACAGGGGCGTTTCCTGTCCAATTGGCGCCAGGTGACGACGCGAGAAATGGACTGGACCGGGCTGAAATTATTGCTCGAAGGCATCGAAGCGAAAGTCGTCAGAAAACGCTACAAACACCCTGATAGCAAGGGATTTGGCGGTATAACGATGGTATGAATTCGGCGCCCCTAAACCGCGTACCCAGTCTTGATGCTGCGGCCACTTTCAGCCCGCAGCAGATCGTGGCCCAAGGCCATGCTCCGCGATCGATCTGACTTGCTCGCTGAGTCGGGAAATCGAAGCTCTCAAGCATCAACTTGACTGGTTCAAGCGTCAGATCTTCGGCCAGAAGAGCGAACGTCGGATCGTCGACGGCGCCGATGGTCAGATGAGTCTCGGCGATGCCATCGACCGCGAACAGACGGCCTCACCGCCGGCGCCGGCTGAACGCCCCGTCGCGGCGCATTCGCGGCGCTCGGCAGCGAAGAAATCCGACACGGGCGATGACAGCGTCCCCTTCTTCGATGAAACGCGCGTCCCGGTTGAAGTCATCGAGCTCGCCTCTCCCGAAACCGCAGGCCTTGCGCCGGAAGCCTTCGAAGTGATCGGCCACAAGGACAGCTATCGCCTCGCCCAGCGGCCGGGCAG
>JBAQRB010000244.1:0-6435 GCA_049295655.1 Rhodocyclaceae bacterium | reverse complement strand
GAATAAAGCTTTAACCACGGCGACACGGCGGGCACGGCGAAAAAACAAAGCGACAGGATTTTCGCCGTGCCCGCCGTGCCCGCCGTGTCGCCGTGGTCAAGTTTTTAGTCTTGGCTGTATCAATTCTGGAGTTGGTCTTATGCGCTTCGCTTTCATTGTTGACCCGATCGATTCGCTGAAGGCCTACAAGGATTCGAGCGTCGCCATGATGCGCGCCGCGCAGGCCGCCGGTCATGCCGTCTGGGCGATCGAGCAGCCGGCGATTCACTGGTCTACGCTGCATGGCGTCTGTGCCGAGGCCGTGCACCTGGAGATGCTCGGCGACGACGCCGAGTGGTTTGTCGAGATCGTTCGCCACGTCGTCCCGCTGCGCGATTTCGCCGCCGTGGTGATGCGCAAGGACCCGCCTTTCGATACCGAGTACGTCACCACGACCTGGCTGCTCGAACGCGCCGAGGCCGAAGGCGCGCGCGTCTTCAACCGGCCGCGCGCCCTGCGCGATCATTCGGAGAAGCTGGCGGTTGCCGAGTTTGCGCAATTCACCGTACCGACGCTGGTGTCGCGCGACGCTGCACGGCTTCACGCCTTCGTCGACAGTCAGCGCGATACCATCCTGAAGCCGCTTGACGGCATGGGCGGCAGCCAGATATTCCGCGTCCGTCATGATGATCCGAATCGCAACGTCATCGTCGAAACCCTGACGCACGATGGCGCGCGGACGATCATGGCGCAGTCATACATCCCCGAGATCGGCGACGGCGACAAGCGCATCCTGATCGTCGGCGGCGAGGTCGTTCCCTGGTGTCTGGCGCGTATTCCGAAAGCCGGCGAAACGCGCGGCAACCTGGCTGCCGGCGGCCGCGGCGTGGCCCGCGAACTGACTGCGCGCGACCGCGAAATCGCCGGCACGCTGGCGCCGGTGCTCGCCGCCCGCGGCCTGCTGCTGGTCGGCATCGACGTGATCGGCGACTGGCTGACCGAAATCAACGTCACCAGCCCGACCTGCATGGTCGAAATCGGCAGGCAAACGGGTTTCGATGTCGCTGCCCTGTTCATCTCTGCGCTGGAGCGCGAATGCGCACGCTCGCTCTAGCCTGCCTCGTCCTGCTCGTGGTTTGCCTCGGCGCCTGCGCCAAGGCGCCGCTGCACCATCAGGAGTCCTTCGTTTTCGGTACCCGTGTCGAAATCCTGATCGCCGGCCTCGACGAAGCGCAGGCGCGTCCGGCAGCGACCGCCGTGCTGCGCGAATTCGACCGCCTGCACCGCAGCTATCACGCCTGGCAGCCGTCCGAACTCAGCGCGCTGAATGCCGCGCTTGCCGCCGGCCAGACGCTGGCCGTGAGTCCCGAAATGGCGGCGCTGATCGCCGATGCGCAGCGTATCGCGGCGCTCGGCGAGCGACTTTTCGATCCTGGCATCGGCGGGCTGATCGGGCTCTGGGGCTTTCAGTCCGACGAGTTCAAGGCCGCCCTGCCCGACCCCACGGCGCTGGCAGTGTGGCGCAAGGCGCAGCCTTCGATCGCCGACCTGACCGTCAAGGAGGGTCGCGTCGGCAGCACGAACCCTGCGGTGGCGCTCGATTTCGGCGGCTATCTGAAGGGCGTCGCACTCGACCGGGCAGCGGCGATCCTGCGTGCGCAGGGCGTGCGCAACGCACTGATCAATATCGGCGGCAACGTCATGGCGCTCGGCACGAAAAACGGCGAGCGCTGGCGCATCGGCATCCAGCATCCGCGCCAGCCGGGGCCGCTGGCCAGCGTTGCGCTCGACGACGGCGAGGCGATCGGCACCTCGGGCGACTATCAGCGCTACTTCGAGCTCGACGGCCGGCGCTACTGCCACCTGCTCGATCCGCGCAGCGGCGCACCGGTCACCCACACGCAGGCGCTGACCGTGCTCGTCACGGCACGCCCGGGCGCCGGGATGCTCTCCGATGCCGCATCCAAACCGCTGTTCATCGCCGGTGCCGACTGGCCGCTGCTGGCCAGAAAACTCGCGGTCGACCAGGTGCTGCGCGTCGATGCCGATGGCCGCGTCCAGGTTTCCGCCGCATTGCAGCGCCGCATTGAGTATGTCGGCGGCCAGCCCAAGGCGCTGGAAATACTCCCCTGAGAGCCTGCCGCGGGCGGCAGAATCACTTAGAATAAGCCCCTTGAATATGTGCAACGGCCAGACAGCGCAATGATCGGCATCCTCCTGATAACCCACGGCACGTTCGGCGAAAGCATGATCCAGAACATTTGCCACGTCCTCAACAAGCGCCCGCCGCTGATCGCCCAGCTAGGCGTCGCCGCACAGGACGACCCGCTCGACATCCTGCCGCTCGCCCGGCTGCTGCTCAACGAGGTCGACGGCGGCGGTGGCGTGCTGGTGATGACCGACATTTTCGGTGCGACGCCGGCCAACCTCGCGATCAAGCTGCTCGATCCCGGCCGTATCGAGGGGGTGGCCGGGCTGAGCCTGCCGATGCTCCTGCGCGCGCTGACCTATCGCGACAAGGGCATGGAAGTGATGATGCAGAAAGCGATCAGCGGCGCCCGCGACGGCGCAATGAACATGTAGTCCCTGCTGCCCAAAAAATACTGACAAGGATTCCCGATGGCATGCGCCGAAACTGAAATCGTCAACAAGCTGGGCCTGCATGCGCGGGCCTCGGCAAAGCTCACGCAACTGGCCGGCGGCTTCAAGTGCGAAGTATGGATGGCGAAGGGCGCGCGCCGGATCAACGCCAAAAGCATCATGGGCGTGATGATGCTGGCGGCCGGCAAGGGATCGCAGGTGTCGATCGAAACCGAAGGCGAAGACGAGCAGGCGGCACTCGATGCCATCCTCGCGCTGATCGCCGACAAGTTCGGCGAGGGAGAATGAGCGTGCTTTCCGCTATTCCCAGCACTCCCGCCACTTCATTCCGCCCCTCCGGCCGCCCATGAGCTTTACGCTGCACGGATTGCCGGTCTCCGGCGGCATCGCCATCGGCCAGGCGCACCTGATGTCGCACGCGACGCTCGAGGTGTCGCATCTGGTCATCGCGCCGCGCATGGTCGAGCGCGAAATCGCCCGTTTCGAGGCGGCGCTGGCGCGTGTGCGCAACGAGTTCGAGACGATGATGCAGGGCATGGTGCATGCGCCGGCCGAGCTCGGCGCCTTCATCGACCTGCATGCGATGATCCTCTCCGACCCCGAGCTTTCCGAAGTGCCCAAGCAGCTGATCCGCGAACGGCGCTGCAACGCCGAATGGGCGCTGGTGCAGCAGATGGAACTGCTCGTCGCACAGTTCGAGCAGATCGAGGACCAGTACCTGCGCGAGCGCAGCTACGACGTCCGCCAGGTTGTCGAGCGCGTCGTGCGCGAACTCGTCGGACAGCCCGGCCGTGCGGCACTGAAGGCGGCGAAGGGCGTCAAGGAAGAGAACCTGATCGTCGTCGCGCACGATCTCGCGCCGGCCGACGTGATCGCCTTCAAGGAGCATCGCTTCGCGTCCTTCGTCACCGACGTCGGCGGTGCGACCTCGCATACGGCGATCCTGGCGCGCAGCCTGGCGATCCCAGCCGTGCTCGGCCTGCACAACGCCCGCCAGCTGATCCACGACAAGGAAATCATCATCGTCGACGGCACGCGCGGCGTGCTGATCGTCAATCCCGATCCGGGCGTGCTCGAGGAATACCGGCTGCGCAAGAGCCAGATCGAGCTTGAACGGACCAAGCTCAAACGGCTCAAGACGGCCAAGTCGACGACGCTCGACGGCATCGACATCCAGCTGCACGCCAATATCGAGCTGCCCGGCGACGTGGGCGCTGCGCTCGAAGGCGGCGCCGAGGGCGTCGGCCTGTTCCGCACCGAATTCCTCTTTCTCAACCGCGGCGACATGCCGAGCGAGGACGAGCAGTTCGAGTCCTACCGCCAGGTCGTCAAGGGCATGGAGGGGCGGCCGGTGACGATCCGCACCTTCGACCTCGGGGCCGACAAGGATCTGCATCCGGAAGACATCATCGGCGACCGCGTGCACACCAACCCGGCGCTCGGCCTGCGCGCCATCCGCCTGTCGCTGGCCGAACCGAAGATGTTCCAGGTCCAGCTCAGGGCGCTGCTGCGCGCCTCGAAGTACGGCAAGATCAAGCTATTGATCCCGATGCTCTCGCAGGCGCAGGAGATCGACCAGACGCTGGCCGCCATCGAGCAGGCCAAGTCGAGCCTGCGCGGCGAGAAGATCGCCTTCGACGAAGGTATCCAGATCGGCGGCATGATCGAGATCCCGGCCGCGGCGCTGGCGATCGGCCTCTTCCTGCGCCGCCTGAACTTCCTGTCGATCGGCACCAACGACCTGATCCAGTACACGCTGGCCATCGACCGCAGCGACGAACAGGTGTCGCACCTCTACGACCCGCTGCACCCGGCCGTCCTGATGCTGCTCGCGCACACGATCACCAGCGCCGAGAAGGCCGGCATCCCGATTTCGGTGTGCGGCGAAATGGCCGGCGACCCGGCGCTGACGCGTTTGCTGCTCGGCATGGGGCTGCGCCAGTTTTCGATGCATCCGGCGCACATCCTCGAAGTCAAACAGAAAGTCATGCAAAGCGACGTTGCCGAGCTGACGCCGATCGTCCGCCGCATGCTGCGCCTCGAAGAACCAGCAAGAATCCGCGAGCAGCTGGAAAAGCTGAACGGCTGCATCTGACTGCATTTGACTTTTGCCGGGACGGACGGTAACTTTCCGCCCCATAGCGCCGATTTGAACGATCAGCTTGCGGGCGCTTTATAAATACGGCTAAAGCGGGGCCAGCCCAGTCCGCTATCCGAGCCGACCGGGCTTTTTGTTTTTGGGCAGTCGTTGCCAGACCAACCGATACGAATGTGATGTCACAAGTGAATTCAGTAGGCGTCGTTGCGCCGCAACGGGTCTGTTTCAGCGATCCGCTGCTCTTGAAAAGCGGTGCGGCCTTGCCGGGCTTCGATCTCGTTTTCGAAACCTACGGCCGCCTCAACGCCGCACGCTCGAATGCCGTGCTGGTCTGCCATGCGCTGTCCGGCAGCCATCACGTGGCCGGCGTTTATGCCGGCGACGAGAAGAACGTCGGCTGGTGGGACAACCTGGTCGGCCCCGGCAAGCCGCTCGATACCGACAAATTCTTCGTCGTCGGCGTCAATAACCTCGGCGGCTGCTACGGCTCGACCGGCCCGCTGTCAATCAATCCGGCGACCGGCAAGCGCTACGGCGCCGATTTCCCGCTGGTCACCGTCGAGGACTGGGTCGCCGCGCAGGCACGCTTGGCCGACCATCTCGGCGTCGATGTCTGGGCTGCCGTGCTCGGCGGCAGTCTCGGCGGCATGCAGGCGCTCGAATGGTCGCTGCAGTTCCCCGAGCGCATCCGGCACGCCTTGGTGATCGCCTCGGCACCCAAGCTCTCGGCGCAGAACATCGCTTTCAACGAGGTGGCGCGCCAGGCGATCATCTCCGACCCGGAATTCCACGGCGGGCACTACGCCGAACACGGCGTGATCCCGACCAGCGGCCTGCGGCTGGCGCGCATGGTCGGCCACATCACCTATCTGTCGGACGACCAGATGGGCGAGAAATTCGGCCGCCAGCTGCGCCACGGCGAGCACAAGTTTTCCTACGACGTCGATTTCGAGGTCGAATCGTACCTGCGCTACCAGGGCGACAAGTTCGCCGGCTTCTTCGACGCCAACACCTACCTGATGATGACCAAGGCGCTCGATTACTTCGATCCGGCCTACGATTACGGCGGCAACCTCGCCGCGGCACTGGCGCGCGCCAAGGCCAGTTTCCTGGTCGCCAGCTTCTCGACCGACTGGCGTTTCGCACCGGCGCGCTCGCGCGAGATCGTCTTCGCGCTGCTGCACAATCGCCGCCATGTCGCCTACGCCGAGATCGACTGCGATGCAGGCCACGACTCCTTCCTGCTCGACGATGCGCATTACCACGCGGTGCTGCGCGCCTATCTGCAGAACATCGAGGTCTGACGATGACTAAAAGGAATCCCCGGGGATGACTGATAACGAGAAGAAAATCAGGGCGCAGGAGCGCGAGCGTTTCGACTTTGCGGTGATCGCCAACTGGATTCCGCCCGGCGAGCGCGTGCTCGACCTCGGTTGCGGCGACGGCACGCTGCTGCGCTATCTGCGCGAAACCAAGGACGTCGCCGGCTACGGCGTCGAGATCGACCACGAGCGCGTTCTCGGCTGCATCCGCAACGGCGTCGATGTGGTCCAGATCGACATCGAGCGCGGCCTCTCGGGCTTCGAGGACCAGTCGTTCAACCACGTGATCATTTCGCAGGCACTGCAGACGATGCACGCCACCGAGCGCATCCTGACCGAGATGCTGCGCGTCGCCGAGGAAGCCGTGGTCAGCTTCCCGAACTTCGCCTTCCGCGCCAACCGCGCGGCGATCGCCGACGGCCACATGCCGGTCTC
>JBAQRB010000243.1:0-7363 GCA_049295655.1 Rhodocyclaceae bacterium | reverse complement strand
CGAGCGTTCGATAGCTGAATATCAGAGACTGGGTGACGTCTTGGCCGCGCATGGCTCTGTGGGGGTAGAAAAATATCATTATACCATAAGCATATGCACGCCGCCCAAGAAATTCAACATCCTGTTAAGTCAGGGTTACGAGCACGTCGTCAATCGAGCGCTTTAAGAAAGCGGTCGCGGGCGGCGTCCAGCGCCGGCTGCCGGTTTTCCGGCAGCAGTGTTTGGCAAGCGGCGTAGAAGGCGTCGAAAGCGTCGAGAACGCGGGCCTTGGGCAGCGTGTCGCGCTTTTGCGCAGCTTCGCCGTCGCCGAGCGGCTTGAGCACGGCATATTTCGGAATCATGCGCTGCCCGCCCTTGCCGGTGGCGAACATCGGGCCGGTCTTCACATACGCTTCGCCCTCGTACTCGAAGCGCGCGCCGTTGGTCAATTGGTGGATTTTCATGGTCGGCACAGGGTAGCAAGGAAGAGGCCTTGAGGCATAGGCCGGGAGGACGCCCACACGCGTTTTTTGACGAACCAAAGCGGGCGATGGCGGTAGCCGCCATCGCCTATCGCGCGCAGGGCCTCGATTGGGGCGCTGATGGCTGCAATGAACTGTACACTGGCCATAACTGTCATCTGGCCCGAGCAGTTTCCAAAACTGCCAGTTCACCGAAACTACAGGCACAATCATGATCACACGCTGCGATTGTGTAGGCGCGCCCAGTCCGGGCAGCAAACGCATTCTGTTGATCTATAAATTCGTCACCGAATCTGCACGGAGCCAGGATGCCCGCACTCTCCCTTGAAGATCGTGCCAAGGGTGCCTTGCTGCCGATTGCGTTTTGAGGCTCGCCGACTTTACTTCGGCCAATCCAGCCAGCCAATCCTCGTTACAGCACTTGCAAGAAAATTGCTGTCGAAGGTTGATGTTCGTCACCGCAACGATTCTTGTCGGAGTGATCGCCGGTGCCATTACCGCACTGGCAGGATTTGGCATCGGTAGCCTGCTGACGCCTTTGCTGTCGCTGACTGTCGACACCAAGCTGGTGGTGGCGGCAGTTTCGATTCCGCACTTTTTCGGAACTGCCCGGCGGTCTGGTCGGTGCCTTGCTGCAGGAGCCGACAGCCATTCGCGCCGATTCGACGCCAGCGGCCACCCGGACTACCGCAGCGTGGATGTGATGAGCTGAACTCGTTTTCCATTGCATTGTCACAACTGAGCGTAATGTTGATCGCAATGGCGCAGCCGTCGGCGTATGAAAGATTCGACATTTTCTTGAACAGGGATGACAAATGAACCAGACCGCTGAATTCCGTCCGCTCCCCCAAACCAAACTCGCTGCAGCCGGTTGCTATGTGCCGGAAGGCGTTAGCCCTCCTCCGGTCAATGCAAATTCCGAAGCGATTCAAGTCATGACGGATTTGTCGCGTGTTCCCGCCGCCACCGTCGATCCCAAGGCAACCTTGGAAGAGGCCAACCAGTCGATGATTCTGCGAGGTGTTCGCTTGTTGCTTGTCGTCGGAGAGGCGCGAAAGGTTGTTGGTCTGGTTACCTCCGCAGACATCCTCGGCGAAAAACCGGTTCTGGTAGCACAGAGCCGACGTGCCAAGCGCAGCGAACTGCTCATTGCTGATGTGATGATTCCCGTGGAAGCGATGGAAACGCTGCACATTGATGATGTTCGGAAGGCATCGGTCGGCAACATCATCGCTACCTTGAAGGCAGCTGGACGAGCGCACGCGTTGGTGGTTGGACAGACCAACGACGGCAAACAATCGCTGGCGGGAATCTTCTCTGCGTCGCAAATTGCGCGTCAATTAGGTGTGCAGATTCATACGCACGAAATGGCTCGAACCTTCGCGGAAATCGAGGCAGTTATCTCGGGCGTTTGATTTGATTTCCAGGATCAGATGGTTCTCGGAGACGACGCTTGCGCAACCAATCCCTTCAGTCGCTGTGAAGCGCAACACCAGAAGGCGATCACGCAGCTGCCTCGCCGGCTGAAATGGGTGAATACCTGTGCAATCAATTGCACAGGAAATGGCCGGTTTTTGGCGAGCGAATTGACGTCTGTCTCAGTGACGTCTCAGCAGATCCGTTCCCACAGGTTGAGTTCGTCCTCGAACCGGTCGAGCTCCAGCCCCTTGAAATCGCTGCGCGAGACGATGCCGAGTACCTTGCCGTCGGCATCGAGCACCGGCAGATGGCGGTAGCCGCCGTCGCCCATCGCACGCAGTGCCTCGATTGCCGTACTGTCGCAGAGGATGGTGTCAGGCGCAGCGGTCATCACGTCCGCCAGCGCGGACTTGCCGGGGGCGGGACTGCTCGCAATGACCCGCACGACATCGCGGCCGGTAAAGATGCCTTGCAGCTTCTGGTTTTTGTCGACCACCAGCACAGCGCCGACCCGTCGTTCGTACATGCATTCGCAGGCGTGCTTGACGGTGTCGGAGGCATGCAGCATCAGCGGGTTTTGATCCTTGACGATGACTGAAATTATCCGGTTTGTCATGCTGAGCTCCGTCTGCCTTGCCTCGGGATCAAATTGCGGCCATGCCAGATCAATTCCAGAAAACAGCTTGCCGGCTTACTTCAACAGGTCTGCAGGAATTTTGCCGCCGTTTGCTGCGAGTTTCCGAAGCACGGCCTGATGCAGCCACATATTCATTTCGGCCGAATCGCCCATCTTCCTTTGAAGGCGGTCCAAAGGGCTTTGTACGCCAGGACGGCGAGCGGCATTGTGAAGAGCCCGTAGTCCGAAAGGGTTCGGGCATGCTTCAGGCAAATGGCTTGGCCTGCCGCAATCAAGCCAGCGGGGCCGCATTTTTTGCCCAACCCGGCGAACGCCCGGGCCTTGCCCGGATCGAACGGTTGAGTTGTTGGAAAAACCCCGTCACGAACCGATTGGAGGGCAGTCATGGACTCTTCCGTATGCGATCTGAGCACGAGAAGCTGCAAGCCTTGCGAGGGCGGGGTTCCGCCGCTGGCGCAGCAGGAGATCGAGCGCCTGCTGGGCGGCTTGAGCGGCTGGGAGCAACTGGCCGGCGAAATCGTCAAGACCTTCCAGTTCAAGAACTATTACGAAACGATGGCTTTCGTTAACGCGACGGCCTGGGTTTCCCACCGCGAGAACCACCACCCCGACCTCGAGGTCGGCTACCGGCAATGCCGTGTCCGCTATTCGACGCACGCGGTCGGCGGCCTGTCCGAGAACGACTTCATTTGCGCAGCCAAAATCGACCGCCTGCTGGCCGCCGCCGGCGCTTGAAAAGCGGCTCTGGTCAAAATCGGCTGCTGCCGGCCGTATCTCGAAGAGTGTCGTATTTACCATAGAAACAAATGCTGGCATCAATATTGGGCTGCAGGCCAATGACGAGGCAGGTTAGCGGTTCGTACCGGCCGCTGCTGCAGGCGGTTCCCTGCCCGACCGTCGCCCCGCATGGTCCGAACTGACTTTGCCCGGCACGGCGCGATCGCCTATCTTCATCTCATGGGGACGCCCGCCACAACCGGCAAGCACACACGCAGACAGGAGATGAAGATGGACGCTCTCGGTTTCAAGGAAATCAAGGTGATCGCGCTGGCCGTGGACGATCTGGCGCGGGCGGAGCATTTCTACCGCGACACGCTCGGTCTGGCGCCGGCCTTCGAGGGCGATCGTGAGGTCGGCTTCCGGATCGGCAAGCAGGTGATCATGCTCAAGCCGGTGGCCGATGGCTGGTACGCCCGGCCGAGCGCCGAGTTGAATCCGCGCGTCACCATCGCGACCGAACACGCGCCGCAGACCGAGCACGAGTTGCGGGCGCGCGGCGTAAGGATCAGCGATCCGGTGCAGCCCTATGCGGAGGACGGTTTTTACGTCGGCGCCTTCCTCGACAGTGAGGGCAACAAGCTCTGGTTCTGCTCGCTGCTGGCCGGCACGCTCACCTGAAGCAACACAGCTCGTCGCCATTTTTCGCACGGGTTCATTTGAACCTCATTTAAACTCTTCCCGTTCGCTGCCCTGGCAGCGCATGACACGGCCCGCCACCGCTTACGGAGAAGAAAAATGGAAGTCAGTCGGAAACGCGACGCGCTCAAGCGTCTGGCGCTGCTCGGCCTGCTCGGCGGCGCCGGGCTTTCCGGCCTGATCCGCGAGGCGCTGGCGAACGGCGGCAAGCCGGTGACGCCGGGCATCTACAAGGCGAACGGCAACGTCAGCGTGAACGGTAGGCCGGCGCAGGCCGGCATGGCGCTTGGCGGCGGCGAGACGATAGCAACCGGGGCCGGCGGCGAGGCCATCTACGTAATCGGGCAAGACGCCTTCCTGCAGCGCGAAAACAGCCGCGTGCACTTCTCCGCCGGATTCGGCACCGCGACGGCCAGCGTCATGCGCGTGCTGACCGGAAAGATCCTGTCGGTTTTCGGCAAGGGCGGGAAGACGATCGAGACGACCAGCGCGACGATCGGCATTCGCGGCACCGGCTGCTACATCGAGGCCGAGGCGCAGCGCGTCTATTTCTGCCTCTGCTACGGCGCGGCGGATGTCGTCCCGGCGGCCGACCCGAGCCGTGTCGAGCGCATCGTGACGCAGCACCATGACCACCCGATCTACATCCACCGGGATTCGGCGATGCCGATGATGGTCGATGCCTCTGTGATCAACCACTACGACGCCGAGCTCGAAATGCTCGAAAGCCTGGTTGGCCGCTGGCCGCCTTTCCGGCCAGGCAGCGCCTATTAGCCAGCGAAAGGAAGCGCCGCACGGCCGGCGCAGCCGGAGGGTAAATTGACAACATACCAAAACGGTATAGACTGCATCAATGTATGTGATCGCCAAACCTGCCCTTGTTGAATTCTGGGAAAAACATCCAGATGCCGAAAACCCTTTGCAGGCATGGTTTCGCACGATGGAGAGCGAGGTTTTTATCGACTTCAGCGAGTTGAGGGCGATATTTGCCAGTGCCGACTACGTGGATGGACTCACCGTGTTCAATATCGGCGGCAACAAGTACCGGTTGATTGCCGCGATTCACTACAACCGGCACAAGGTATTCATCCGTGCCGTACTGACGCACGCCGAATACGACCGGGGCGAATGGAAACGGAGGAAATGATGGGATACCCACTCAAGGCGGTACCCGAAGCGCAAGCGATTCTTCGGGCATGGACGCCTTTCAAGCAATTGATCGGCGTAACCGCCGTGCGCACCGAGGCCGATTATGCGCAGGCGTGCGCGACGATCGACGCGCTGCTCGATGAAGTCGGCGACGACGAGAGCCACCCCCTGGCCGAGGTGCTTGATTACCTCGCGGATCAGGTCAAGGCCTACGAGGACGAGAAGGTCAGGATTCCCGAAGCTGCACCGAATGAAGTCCTGCGTTTTCTGATGGAACAGCACGGCCTCAAGCAGGAGGACTTGGGCGACTGCGCGCCGCAAGGCCGCATTTCGGACATCCTGAGCGGCAAGCGCTCGATCAGCAAGGAAATCGCCAAGCGGCTGGCGCACCGCTTCCACGTCCGTACCGATCTGTTCCTGTAGCGATCAAGCGGGGCCGCTGCAGATCGAAGTCCGACGAGGCCGCAGCAGCGTGTGAGATGATCAGCAGCGAACCCGAAGTGGACAGGCGTTTCTGACGCACCGCCAGCCTTACGGCGCGCGGCGCAGCGGGTAGAGGCGACGAATCCGGCGACCGAGCACTTCGCGGAAGCGCGGGCTGTGCAGGCAGACGCCGCCGAGCAGGCCGACGACGGAACCGAGCACGGTATCGAACAGGCGTGCCCACAGCAACGCCTCCGGCGCGCCGTGTCCCAAGTGGCTGGCCTCGGCGAGGAAGATGGTCATCGGCGTGATGAAGATCGCCGCCAGACCGTAGTGACGCACGACCAGAACCTCGATCACGAAGGCCAGCGCCATCATCAGCAGCGAAATGCTCCATTGGTCGAGCGGCAGCGTCAGCAGGCCCCAGGTGAGCAGCAGGCCGATGCCGGTGCCGACGAGGCGGTGGACTTTCTTGGTCCACACGGCGCGCAAGGACGCGCCATGAATCACCGCGAGGCAGCTGACCGGCACCCAGTAGGCCCGCTCGAGTTGCAGCAGCTGCGCCAGCGCCAGCGAAATGCCGACGAAGACGCCGATCACGATCGAATCGAAGACGACGAAGTCGAAGGTCGCCGGCGGCAACGCGGCGACGGGCTGCGGGGCCTGCCAGCGCAGGATGTAGATGCTGTAGAACAGTGCGATCAGGCCGGCCAGCAGGCAACCCAGGGTCAGCAGGCCGACGAACAACGGCACCTGCAGCACCTCGACCGGCGAATAGGCGCCGATCGCCGCGGCCATGATGAAAAACAGGCTGCCCGGCGGCCCCAGCACGTAGAAGCGGCAGACCATCGAAACCAGAATGGCGATGAAGGTCAGCACCGGCACCAGCAGCAGCGGCAGGAAATGGCTCATCACCCCCAGTGCGTACGAGGCGCTCATGCCGAAGGCGCAGGCCATCAGCGACAGCATGCGGTGCGAGAGCGGCGTGTTGGGCAAATAGAGGAAGACGAGACCGCCCAGCGACGAAACGAGTCCGTAATCCAGACGGTCGAAATACGCGCCGATCAGCAGCGGCAGGCCGATCGCCAGCGCCGCGCAGAACGGCATCTGCCAGGGCCGGTCGCTGGCGCTGATTTTCACCAGATCGAGCATTTCTCTGCGCAGCAGCGCCTGAAACCGCTCCCAGCCTCGCCAGCCCATGATCGACCCGCCTGTTGAATATGAAAACGCCGTGTTGGCGAGTCCGCGATTGTAGGGCCACAGCCGGTCAATTACATAATCCGGCGGCCCGGCGATCGAAGCGGCCGCCGATGAAATGAAGCAAGCCCCCGCCGAAGCCATCTGTTATTACTGTGTTGCAATCCATCTGTATCTGTAATTTCCGTGCCGTGCTGGAATAATGCGCTCAGGCAACGCAACGCCGGACACCGTGCCCCCGCAACCCACCGACCCAGGAGGCGGTTCATGCCAAAGCGATCGACCCTGGCCGATTCGGCAAACGATTCGGCGAACGCTGCGCCGCGCGCGCTTGCCCGCGCCCCCGGATGAAAACAGGAAAATCCGCCGCCGATCCGGCGCAGCGCTCCGCCAACGAGATCCCGCCGCCCCTCCTCTACCAGTCGCTGGCCGAGCGGGTCGCCGAGACCATCGCCTCGGGCATGCTGCGCCCGGGCGAGCGACTCCTCTCGGTACGCCAGGCCTGCGCGGCCTATCACCTGAGCCCGGTGACCGTGCTGCAAGCCTATTACCTGCTTGAAGCGCGCGGCCTGATCGAAGCGCGCCCGCGCTCGGGCTACTACGTTCGCGCCCGCATCGGCAGCCGCCTGCCGGAACCGGAAATGAGCCGCCCGCTCGGCGC
>JBAQRB010000242.1:0-1746 GCA_049295655.1 Rhodocyclaceae bacterium | reverse complement strand
ACGGATCGTCGCCGACGATGCACAGGTTGAGCGGACTGCTCGGCGACGAAAACGTCCCGCTCGGCCAATCGACGTAGATGCCGAACTTGAAGAGGTAGGTGGCCTTGACCGTATATTCCAGCGAGTCGCCATCGGCTGCGGCGACTGCGGCAGGAATGTAGATCAGCGCGACGCAGCTTGCGGCGAGCGCTGCCGATCGGGCATCGGCGCGTAGGCGCGCAACGGCGCGCCGCATGTCGGTCAGAACTTCCATAGCGTATTCAGGTAGAAGCCGCGTCCCACTTCGCTGCGTCCCGGTGCCGCGCCGAATTCGGGATGATGCGCGTCGAGCAGGTTGATTGCCGAGAGCGAAATCTCGACATCCCTGGAGGCCTTCCATCCGAGCCGCGCATCGAGCGCCGTATAGGCCGGCACGGCCGGATTGGGCAATGCGCCGATCGAGCGCAGCGCGACGTCGAATTCCACGTTGCGCGCCACGTTGATCGCCGAGCGCAACGAGAACTGATAGCGCGGGTCCGTCCCCGCATTGACACTGCCGACGTCGCGGCTGTCCGCGTCGACGCGCGAATCCGCCTTCAGGTAGTTGTAGCCAACGCTCAGGCGCCACCAATCGTTCACGCGGTAGCTTCCCCACATCTCGATGCCGTAGCTATTGGCCTTGAGCTTGTTGGCGAGTTGCAGCGGCGCGCCTGCCTCGGCGCTGCGCAAGCGATCGTAAATGTTGTAGAAGACAGATGCCGAAAACGATGCGGCCGCTTTCGGCGCCATGCGGTAGCCGACCTCCAGCGTCGTCTGGGTCTCGGACTTGAAATCCGGGTTGCCGGTCAGCAGCGTGAACGGCGGATTGCCCGGCGCGAAAAATTCGCCGTCGATGCGCGCCGGCGTGCGCACCGAGCGCGACAGCGCCGACCACAGCAGCGCATGGTCCGGCAGTTTCCATGCCAGGCGCAGATTGGGCTGGAATTCGATTCCCGTGTAATTGTTGTGCTCGATCTTGCCGCCGATCGTCAATTGCAGGTCTTCCGCCAGCGCGACGCTGTCCTGAACGAACACGTTGGTCAGTGTCAGATTCTTGCGCGCCGGCAGGAAGGCCAGCGCGGCGCTGTTGCTCACCGCGTCGCGCGACAGGCGGTAACCGCCGCCCCAGACGATGTCGTGGCGCGCTCCCCACGCGAAGCGGTGCTGCACGTCGATGTCGTAGGTGTCGAGCGCTTCGCCGAAGGCGCCGGGATAGACGCGCCGGGTGCTGTCGACATAGGCCTGCACCTGCACGCTGGAATTCTCCGTGAGTGCCCGGTTCCAGCGCCCCAGCGCGTGCGCGCCGGAGATCTTCTTGTCGTCGCCGACGATCTGTAAAATTCTTCCGTCATAGGCGCTGCCCTCCACCATCAGCGTATCGCCGGCCCGCCCCCAATCGACGCGAAAACCCGCCTGCTGCTTGTCCCATCCATCCTGCAGGCTGGTGCCGCTGGCCCGCACGGCGCTGTCGCGCGAAAAACCCTTCGCATAAACGCGATAGCTGGCGTCGTCGCCAAGCTTGCCGCCCTGGCGCAGTGCGAGGTTGCGCTCTTCGCTGCCGGCGCCGGCGCTGAGCAGCGTGCCCTGCGTATCGTGTGCATTGCGCGTGATAATGTTGATCACGCCATTCACTGCGTTCGCCCCCCACAGCGTGCCGCCCGGCCCGCTGATCACTTCGATCCGCTCGATCGATTCCGGCATCACGTCCTGCACGTCCCAGAACACGCC
>JBAQRB010000241.1:0-13680 GCA_049295655.1 Rhodocyclaceae bacterium | reverse complement strand
CCGCCCTTGCCGTAGCAGTCGCTGGAGCCGCCTTTTTCGCCGCTCGGCGCGATGAACTTGCGCGTGTAGCGGAATTCGATCAGGGTGTTCAGATTCCGGTCGGCGACCACGTAGATGCTGCCGCCGCGTCCGCCGTCACCGCCGTCCGGGCCGCCCTCGGGTTCGTATTTCTCGCGCCGGAACGAGGCGTTGCCGTTGCCGCCGTCGCCGGCCGCTATAAAGATTTTCGCCTCGTCGATGAATTTCATGAACCGTCTCTTCAGTGTGTTGCAAATAAAAAAGCCCTACCGCGAGGATAGGGCTTCTTCTGCGGCCAAGTTGCTGCGGCTGCGTTCGGGAACGAACTGCGTTTTCAGGCAGCGGGAACGATGCTGACCGTGCGGCGGCGCTTTTCACCCTTGATGGTGAACAAGACGTGGCCTTCAACGAGGGCAAACAAGGTGTGATCCTTGCCGATGCCGACGTTTTCGCCCGGGTGGAATGCGGTGCCGCGCTGGCGAACGATGATGTTGCCGGGGATGACCAGCTGGCCACCGTAGCGCTTTACGCCAAGGCGCTTCGACTCTGAGTCGCGGCCGTTACGGACACTGCCGCCTGCTTTTTTGTGTGCCATGAGTCAGTTTCCTTTCGGTCAGGCCGCGATGCCGTCGATGCGGATCTCGGTATAGTTTTGGCGATGACCCTGATGCTTCTGGTAATGCTTGCGACGACGCATTTTGAAGATCTTGATCTTGTCGTGACGGCCGTGGGAAAGCACAGTGGCCTTGACCGTTGCGCCAACCACAAGCGGGGCGCCGATCTTCACCGTTTCGCCTTCTCCTACCATCAGGATCTGGTCAATGGTGATTTCTGCGCCAACGTCTGCCGGTATCTGTTCTATTTTCAATTTTTCGCCGGCGACAACGCGATACTGCTTGCCCCCGGTTTTTATGACCGCGTACAACATGTTGGACTCCAAAGAACTAAACAAAGTGAAACGAAGAACCGCGCATTATACGGATTTTTCGTGATGAGTCAAAGAGTTCGCTTCGCTTCGGCCGCCTCGCCGCACAAAGACTTGCTTGACGCAAATTCGGGTGGCGCCTAAGATTCACCGGTTTTTTGCCAAGGCGCGCTATCGTGAAGCTGGAACAGCTCTACAACCTGATCGGGCCGGATATGAAGGCTGTTGATGCGGTCATCCGCAAACGCCTTCACTCGGACGTGGTTCTGGTGCGCCAAGTCGCCGAGTACATCGTCCAGAGCGGTGGCAAGCGGCTGCGTCCGGCACTGGTCTTGTTGTCGGCCGGTGCTTTTGGCTATCGCGGCACGCACCATCACGAACTGGCGGCGGTCGTTGAGTTCATCCACACCGCCACCTTGCTGCACGATGACGTGGTCGATGAATCCGATTTGCGGCGCGGTCGCCAGACAGCCAATGCGATGTTCGGCAATGCAGCGAGCGTGCTGGTCGGCGATTTCCTCTATTCGCGTGCTTTCCAGATGATGGTCGAGATTGGCGAGATGCGCATCATGCGCGTGCTTTCCGACGCGACGAACGTCATCGCCGAAGGCGAAGTCCTGCAGTTGATGAACTGCCACGATACCGACGTCGATGAAGTGCGCTATCTGCAGGTCATCCGCTACAAGACGGCCAAGCTGTTCGAGGCAGCCGTTCAGTTGGGTGCGATTCTCGGCGGCGCAACGCAGGAGGTCGAGCAGCAGATGGCGGCGTACGGCATGCATCTCGGAACGGCCTTCCAGTTGATCGACGACGTGCTCGACTACTCGGGCGCCGAGGCCGAGACCGGCAAGCATCTGGGCGACGATCTGGCTGAGGGGAAGCCGACCTTGCCGCTGATCCATGTGATGCAGAACGGGACGCCCGAGCAGGCGGCCTGCGTGCGGCGTGCCATCGAGAATGGCGGGCGCGAAGACTTTCCGCTGGTGCTGGCGGCAATTCGGGCGACCGGAGCCCTCGACTACGCGAAGAGCCAAGCGCAGGCCGAGGCGGATCGTGCCGCAGCAGCGTTGCAGTCCTTACCCGCTTCCCAATATAAAGATTCTTTGTTAGAATTATGCCTCTTCGCAGTTGCCAGAAGTTTTTAGCACTGTTTAGTTTAGGTCGGGGCGTAGCTCAGCCTGGTAGAGTACTGCGTTCGGGACGCAGGAGTCGGAGGTTCGAATCCTCTCGCCCCGACCACTGATTTGAAATGGGAAAGCCCTGATTTGTCAGGGCTTTTTCTATTTTCAGCGCCGCTTCAGGCTGCCGGGAAGTGTTCCGAGCGTGCCAAGACGTTGCCAGTCGAAGCATGGCCCCGGATCGCTCTTGCGGCCGGGGGCAATGTCGCTGTGGCCGACGATTGTGTCGATCGGGTAGCGCGTGCGCAGCGCAGCGATCAGTTCGGCCAGGCGGGCGTACTGAGCTTCTTCAAATGCCGTCTCGTCGCAGCCTTCCAGTTCGATGCCCAGCGAAAAGTCATTGCAGCGTTCGCGCCCCTGCCAGCAGGAGCGGCCTGCGTGCCAGGCACGCTGCCGGCACGATACGAACTGGATCAGTTCGCCATTGCGACGAATCAGGAAATGGGCAGAGACGCGCAGGCTGCTGATCTGCGCAAAATAGGGGTGAGCGTCCGGGTCCAGTGCATTCGTGAACAGGCGGACAATGTCCGCGCTGCCGAACTGCGACGGCGGCAGGCTGATGGCATGAACAACGATCAGCGAAACGGTTTCACCCGCCGGCCGCTCGTCAAAGTTGGGCGATTCGATACAGCGTGCAGTAGCGAGCCAGCCGGTCTCTTCGGTCGCAATCCTGTGGTTTTCCTCAATCACTCTTCGATGCCCAGTCGCTCAATGCGGTAACGCAGCGAGCGGAAGGTTACGCCGAGCAATCGTGCGGCGGCGGTACGATTGAAGCCGGTCTTCGCCAGCGCGTCGAGAAGCAGTTGTTTTTCGACGCGATTGATATGCTCGTCCAGCGTTTCGCCGTCATGGCCTGCAATTGCCGCGTCGGGGTTTTCGGGGGCCAGTTGCAGGTCCGCCAGTTGAACCGTGTCGTCGGCACACAGGGCGCTGGCTCGTTCAAGAATATTTTCCAGTTCGCGCACGTTGCCAGGAAAATTGTAGGCACAAAGGGCACGCAAGGCTTCCGGAGCCAGGCGCGGCTGCTTGGCAGCACAGATGCGTAGCTGCGCTGCTTCGACCAGAACCGGGATGTCTTCCAGGCGCTCGCGCAGTGGCGGGATCTTGAGTTCGATCACATTCAGGCGGTAATACAAATCCTGACGAAAGCTGCCGGCATCGACGCACTCTTTCAGTTTTCGGTGGGTCGCAGAGACAATGCGCACGTCGACCGCCTCTTCGGTAGCGTTGCCAACCTTGCGTACTTTCTTTTCCTGAATGGCGCGCAGCAGTTTGACCTGCATGGTCAGCGGCAAATCAGCGACTTCATCGAGAAACAGGGTGCCGCCGTTGGCGGCATGGAAAAATCCCTCGTGGTCGCTGTCGGCACCGGTGAATGCCCCCTTGCGGTGGCCGAAAAATTCGCTTTCCATCAGATTTTCGGGAATCGCACCGCAGTTGACCGGGACAAACGGCGCCGAGTGGCGGGCGCTCTGGCTGTGAATCAGGCGCGCGGCCAACTCCTTGCCGCTGCCCGACTCGCCCGAGATATACACCGGCGCCTGGCTGCGCGCCAGCTTGTCGATCATCTCGCGTACATGAACAATCGCCGGCGATTCGCCAATCAGGCGAGCGGCTGATGGTGCGCAATTCTCATCGCTGCCGGCAGATTTTCCGGGCCGTGGCAGATTGAGTGCGGACTTGATCAAGGTGCGTAGCTGATCCAGCGCCACCGGCTTGGCCAGATAGTCAAAAGCGCCGGCCTTGAGTGCAGCGACCGCATTTTCGGTGCTTCCGAACGCGGTGATGACGGCAACCGGTGTTTCGCCATGCTGCTCGCCGATCAGGCGAACAATCTCAAGCCCTTCTCCATCGGGCAGTCGCATGTCGGTCAGGCAGAGTTTGTAGTTTTCCCGCGCGAGGAATTGCCGTGCCTCGGCAACGGTTGCGGCACAGTCGGCGGCGAGCCCCATGCGCGCGAGGGTCAGGTCGAGCAGTTCGCGAATGTCGGCCTCGTCATCGACGACCAGCACTTTCGCCGCATGCTCAACGCGTGCGCGGCGATCAGCCTTGCTTACTGGCATTCGTCAGATCTCCCGGTAATCCTGAAATGCGCACCGGGCGCCTTGCCCAGCACTTCGAGTCGCGCACCGTTGGCCTCGCTCAGTTCGCGGGCAATGTACAGCCCGAGGCCGGTGCCGCGATTGTGGGTCGTGAAAAATGGCTCGAAAATCTGTTCGCGCTGCTCATCGCTCACACCCTCGCCATCGTCGATCAAATGCAATTCCACTTCCCCTTCAAGCGATCCGCTGCAGATCTGCAGGCGAACGCTACCCGGGATGCCTTGCGCGTGCCGCAGTGCGTTGCCGAACAGGTTCCACAATACCTGGTGCAAATGCGAGCGATCAAAACAGAGCGCCGCCGCCCCGGAGAATTCGAGCTGGATGATATCCGCGTTCACCCTCTCCTTCACGATGTATTCATCAACAAACTGCGGCAGCCATTCGCGCAACTGGATCTGTTCCCGGTGGGCACGGTCGCGACGACCCAGCTCGAGCACATCGCTCACGATGCGCTCAAGGCGCTGCGTGTTGTCGAGCACGATACGCAGCAGACGCTCATGCAGGTCATCGCGGCGTTCTTCGAGCATCAACTCGCCGGCGTAACTGATTGCCGAGAGCGGATTGCGGATCTCGTGCGCAATATTCGCGGTCAGGCGACCGAGCGCCGCGAGCTTCAGTTGCTGCGCCTGTTCGCGCAGTCGCCCCATATCCTCAAGGAAAACCAGCACGTCGCGCTCCGAGCTTTCCGTCGGTACGAACCGTGCGCGCAACTGCATGCCGCTGGCCGGTGCCCGTACGACGGTCGCGTTGTCGGCAGCGCTTGAACGCCAGCTGGCAAAGCCCTGCGCCAGTTCGGGGGAGTAATGTTCGAGGACGCCCTCGGGCGCGCCATTCAAGCCGAGCAGGCGTTCGGCGCGCGGGTTGTGCTGCTTGACCCAGCCGTCTTCGCTGAGGACCAGGACGCCATCCTGCATTTCCTCGATGACACGCTGGCTGATCAGCATCTGGTTTTTCAGATCGACACCGCGTCGTCGTGCCAATTCCTCGTTGGCGAGCACTCGCCGTGCCAGAAGTCGTGCCGAAATGGCAACGGCAAAAAAACCAATGGAAAAAACGCCCGCCTGGAAAAATCCGGCGGCATCGAAATCGTCGATCAGCGTGCGATACAGCTGCTCAAAGAGCACCGACCATGTGGCGACCGCCGCATAGAAGAGAACCAGCCGCCCTTGTCCGACCAGGCCGGAGCCGGCCAGCGTCACCAGAAGCATCGTGCCAAGACCGCTACGCAGTCCGCCGCCGGTATGCATCAGCAGTGTGATGACGGCGATGTCGGTCAAGACATAGATGCTCAGTTGCAGGTTGAATCGCCTGCGATAGCGGTGCATCACGATCAGGGAGAAAGTCGTTGCCAGCAGATACAGACTGCTCAGCGTCAGGTGTATGCGTCCCTGGTCAGGGCTGAGGATTGAGAACGGCGACGGGTGCAGCAGCGATGAGGTAAACAGCAGGCCGGCAATCAGGAAGCGGTAGAGATTAAAGTAGCGAAGTGATTTCCAGTGCGTCTCGGCGTAACTGCCCGTATTTAGATTGATGCCGTTGAGCATGAATGATCAACGGCCCTTGTTTTCGCCGTCACGCCGATGGTCCGCGCAGCAGTAATAGCGGCCGCCTGCCAGAATGCTCTCGCTGACCGGCTGATTGACGCCACAATACGCGCACTTCACCATCGGTTCCTCATCGCGTGGCGCGGTGGGGCGTTGTTCGCCCGAACGCGGTACCCGCGCTTTGCGCCACATCCAGACAACGATCACGATCAGCGCGATCAGCAGCAAATATTTAGTCATTGCGCACCAGTTCCATAGGCGATCAAGCATAGCAGAAGGATGTCCCTCCCGGCTTGTCGTGATTCGCCGATTGGCTGCCTTTCAGTGTTTGCGCAGTCAACCTGACGCAATCCTGGATGCCCTGCGCTGGTGAATTCAGAATTCGCATTAGTCATAAAAAACTGCTTGCGTCAAGTATGGCGCACCACTAGAATCGGCCGGGATTGGCGAGGTCGCAGCGAGCAGATTGGATGTCGTTGCCCGCCTGTTTTCAGTTCCTGCCGCTTGGGAGGTCCGGTCTTTTCATACGGATCGTTTTGGAAGTGCTCGTTAGAACCGTTCATCGAACTCAGACAAGGAGGTAGATATGGCAACAAGTGCGAAGAAACCCGTGACTGCTGCAAAGCCTGCAGCCAAACCTGCCGTGAAGAAGGCCGCCGCCAAACCGGCCGGCAAAAAAACCACTGCGAAGGTCGTTGAATCTGTCGAGAAGAAGTCCGTCGCGAAACCTGTGGTAAAGAAAACGCTGGCCAAGCCTGCGTTAAAAGCGGTTGTTCTAAAACCAGGTGCAAAAAAAGCTGATGAGAAGCCTGCCGTAAAAAAAACAGTTGCCAGCCTTCCCGCTAAAAAAATTGCGGCCAAACCGCCTGCCCAAAAGCCCGCTGCCAAAACGATTGAAAAAAAGGCAGCCGTGAAGCCTGCGGTGAAGGCGGCGGCAGTCAAGCCGGCGGCCAAGAAAGTTGCAGCCAAGCCGGTGGCACCGAAGATGAAAGCCGATGTGGTGGAACAAAAGACGGTGTTGAAGTCTGCTGCAAAAAAAGTGGCCGTCAAGCCAGCGGCCAAGGTCGCTCTGAAGCAGGCAGCTGCGGCCAAGCCGAAGGCGGCCAGCAAAAAATCGGGTCCTGCCCCTCAGGTGACTGTAGCGTCGACAAGCGCCGCTGTTTCTTCAACGGCTGCGACACCGGGGCTCAAGTCGGCACTCAATCCGGCAGGTGCTTGGCCATTCCCGACGGGGTCGCGCCCGAAATAGAGCAGACCTCTGTGTAGAGCGCGCTTGCCGCTCGATTGGTCGTCGCCTGAGGCGCAACGCTTGTTGCGCCTTTCTTTTTGCCGGGAACCGTCATGCTCAGCCCAGAAAGCTGCGGATGCGTTCGATTGCCTCGCTCAGCCGGTCAATCTCGGTTGTGTAAGCAAGGCGCAGATGGCTTTTGGGCGCGTTAATGCCGAAGTCCACTCCCGGCGTGACGGCAACCCCCGTCGATTCGAGGAGCTCGCGCGCGAAGCGCTCGCTGTCGCTGGTGAGCGCGCTGCAGTCGGCGTAGATGTAAAAAGCGCCTTCAGGTTTTGCGGCCAGGCGAAAGCCCAGCTTTTCAAGTTCCGGTGCAAGAAAGTCGCGGCGGCAACGGAAAGCGGCGCGCCGGGATTCCAGGATGGCGATCGTCTCCGGCGTAAAGGCAGCCAGTGCCGCGTATTGCGCTGGCGTGGAAGGGGCAATGAAGAGGTTCTGCGCGAGCTTCTCGATGTCGCGTGCGAAGCGATCCGGAACGACCAGCCAGCCAAGGCGCCAGCCGGTCATATTGAAATATTTCGAAAAGCTCTGCACGACGAAAATATCGTCGCCAAACTGCAGGGCGCTCGGTGCGTCGCCTTCGTAGGTCAGTCCGTGATAAATCTCATCGACAATCAGCTGTCCGTCGTGCTGGCGCACAAAGTCGGCGATCGCTGCGAGCTGTGCGGCATCGAGCAGGGTGCCGGTCGGGTTGGCCGGCGAGGCGAAAAGGGCACCTGCCGTGCGCTCATTCCAGTACCGCTCGAGGTCGTTCAGCGTTGGCTGGAAGTTGTTTTTTCCACCGACCGGGATGCCGACCGGAACCCCTTCAAAGCTGCGCACAAAATGGCGATTGCAGGGATAGCCGGGATCGGTGAGTAGCCATTCGCGACCAGGCGTCGCCAGGCAGGCCAAGGCCAGCAGCAACGCGCCGGAGGCCCCCGCCGTCACGACAATGCGCGAGGCGGGGATGCGAAGGCCGTAGCGGGTCTGGTAGAAGCCGGCAATCGCTTCGCGCAGTTCGGGCAGGCCGAGCGCCGGCGTGTAGAAGACGCGGCCGCCGGCCAGATGTGCCTGCGCGGCGGCAATGATCGGCGCCGGGGTCGGGAAGTCGGGTTCGCCGACTTCCATGTGGATGACGTCGCGCCCTTCGGCTTCGAGCGCCTTGGCACGGGCAAGCAGTTCCATGACTTGGAAGGGGGCGATTTCGTCGACGCGGGGGGCTGAACGGGGCGGCATGGCTTTCTCCAGGGCAGAAAAAAGGCCGCCCTCGGGCGGCCTTCCAGTATGGCGCGAGATCAGACGGCTTCGCGCCAGAGTCCCATTTCGAACAGTTCGCGCTTGAGGATCAGCTGGCGTGGCATCTTTTCGCCGAGTTTGTCGAACCACTCCTTGTGTCCGGCCAGTTCGCTCTTCCAGGCGTCGGCGTCGATCTCGGTCAGTGCCTCGAATTCGGCCTTGCTGATGTCGAGACCGGTCCAGTCGATGTCCTCGAACTTCGGCATCCAGCCCAGTGCGGTTTCCTTGGCGGCAACGCGGCCCTTGACGCGGTCGATGATCCACTTGAGGATGCGTGCATTTTCGCCGAAGCCCGGCCACATGAACTCGCCCTTCTCGTTCATGCGGAACCAGTTGACGCAGAAGATGCGCGGTGCGTGCTCGACGGCGTGGCCCATCTTCAGCCAGTGGTTGAAGTAGTCGCCCATGTGGTAGCCGCAGAACGGCAGCATGGCGAACGGATCGCGACGGACAACGCCCTGTGCGCCGAAAGCGGCAGCGGTGGTTTCCGAGCCGAGCGTGGCAGCCATGTAGACGCCGTAGTTCCAGTTGAAGGCTTCATAGACGAGCGGCACGGTCGTTGCGCGGCGGCCGCCGAAGATGAAGGCCGAGATCGGCACGCCCTGCGGGTCTTCCCATTTCTCATCGACCGACGGACACTGCGAAGCCGGCGCGGTGAAGCGCGAATTCGGGTGCGCCGCCTTGCGGCCGGTTTCCTTGGCGATTTCCGGCGTCCAGTCCTTGCCCTGCCAGTCGATGGCGTGGGCGGGGGCCTCCTTGGACATGCCTTCCCACCACACGTCGCCGTCGTCGGTCAGCGCGACGTTGGTGAAGATGATGTTTTCCTTCAGCGTGGCCATCGCGTTGTAGTTGGTCTTTTCCGAGGTGCCCGGCGCGACGCCGAAGAAGCCGGCTTCCGGGTTGATCGCGTAGAACTTGCCATCCTTGCCCGGCTTGATCCAGGCGATGTCGTCGCCGATCGTCGTGATCTTCCAGCCGCCGAGGCTCTGCGGCGGAATCAGCATGGCGAAGTTGGTCTTGCCGCAGGCCGACGGGAAGGCGGCGGCGACGTAGGACTTCTCGCCTTCAGGCGATTCGACGCCGAGGATCAGCATGTGTTCGGCGAGCCAGCCTTCGTCGCGCGCCATGTTCGAGGCGATGCGCAGCGCGAAGCACTTTTTTCCGAGCAGCGCGTTGCCGCCGTAGCCCGAACCGTAGGACCAGATTTCGCGCGTTTCCGGGTAATGCACGATGTACTTGGTGTCCGGGTTGCACGGCCAGCGCGAGTCTTTTTCGTTGGGGCCGAGCGGCGCGCCATTGCTGTGCACGCAGGGGACGAACTCGCCGTCGCTGCCGAGTATGCTAAAAACCGCCTGGCCCATGCGCGTCATCGTTCGCATGTTGACGACGACGTAGGGGCTGTCGGTAATTTCGATGCCGATGTGCGCGATCGGCGAGCCGAGCGGGCCCATCGAGAACGGGACGACGTACATCGTGCGGCCGCGCATGCAGCCCTTGAAGACGCCGTTCAGCGTCTCGCGCATCTCGGCCGGGTCTTCCCAGTTGTTGGTCGGGCCGGCGTCTTCCTTCTTCGCCGAGCAGATGTAGGTGCGGTCTTCGACGCGCGCCACGTCGGACGGGTCGGACCAGGCGAGGTAGGAATTCTTGCGTTTTTCCGGGTTGAGCTTGATCAGCATTCCGGCGTCGACCATCTCGGCGCAGAGGCGGTCGTATTCTTCCTGCGAACCGTCGGCCCAGACGATGCGGGCGGGTTCGGTCAGCTTGGCAATATCGGCGACCCATTGTTTCAGGCGCTCGTGTTTGACGTAGGCGGGGGCGTTAAGCGGGGCGGGTTGGGTCATGGCAATACACTCTCAAAGAGGAAAGGTCGAGAAAGCGGGAATTACCGTGGCGCGGCGCGCGAAAAAATCCCTCCGCAGTTGCTGGGGGCCGGAAGGCTCCAGTCGGAGAGTGGCGTCGGTCGCGGCTGGCGAGAAACTTGCCCAATACTGGGATGATGGAAGGCGCATGCTCGGCGTTTGTGGCGCAGCGAGGTTTCGGTAATCCACAATTATGCCATAACTTGGCTTCGCCTAGACTGCCATCCCCGATTCCGCATTGCGGCCGATCGGTGCAGAGCGCCCGCGCCTTATTTTTGCAGCGCTGCGCTGGAATACTTTAATTTTGCTGTTCTGTTACTATAATTATGAATTATCGAACAACGTTTTCTAGGAAAGTGTGCCATGGATAAAGATCAGCTTCGCGCCGCCGCCCTCTACTATCATCGCCATCCCAAGCCGGGCAAGATCTCGGTCCAGCCGACCAAGCAACTGACCAACCAGTATGATCTGTCGATGGCCTATTCGCCCGGCGTCGCTGCTGCCTGCGAGGAAATCGTCGCCAACCCGGCCGAAGTGAGCACGCTGACCTCGCGCGCCAATCTGGTCGGCGTCATCACCAACGGCACCGCCGTCCTCGGCCTCGGTGCGATCGGGCCGCTGGCCGCCAAGCCGGTGATGGAAGGCAAGGGCGTGCTGTTCAAGAAATTCGCCAATATCGACGTCTTCGACCTGGAAATCGAACAGCGCGACCCGGACAAGTTGATCGAAATCATTGCCTCGCTGGAACCGACTTTCGGCGGCATCAACCTCGAAGACATCAAGGCGCCGGAGTGCTTCTACATCGAGAAGAAGCTGCGCGAGCGGATGAAGATACCGGTCTTCCATGACGACCAGCACGGCACTGCCATTGTCATCGGCGCCGCCATCCTCAACGGACTGCATCTGCTGGGCAAGGATCTGAAGAAGGTCAAACTGGTCACCTCCGGCGCCGGCGCTGCGGCACTGGCCAGCCTCGACATGCTGGTGATGCTCGGCATTCCGGTCGAGAACATCTGGGTGACCGACATCAAGGGCCTCGTCTATGAAGGTCGAGTCGAGGAAATGGACGAGATCAAGGCGCGTTACGCCAAGAAGACCGATGCCCGTACACTCGGTGAGGTGATCGAGGGGGCTGACGTTTTCCTCGGGCTTTCCGCCGGCGGTGTCCTGAAGAAGGAAATGGTCGCCAGGATGGCGCCGAATCCGATGATCATGGCGCTGGCCAATCCGAATCCGGAAATCCAGCCCGAGGATGTCAAGGCCGTGCGTAGCGATGCGATCATCGCCACCGGTCGCTCGGACTATCCGAACCAGGTGAACAACGTCCTTTGCTTCCCCTTCATTTTCCGTGGCGCACTCGACGTCGGTGCGACGACGATTACTGAAGAAATGAAGCTCGCCGCCGTCAAGGCCATCGCCGAACTGGCGCGCGTCGAGCAGTCGGAAGTGGCGGCCAAGGCTTACGGTGAAAAAGCGACCAGTTTTGGCCCTGAATACCTGATTCCGAATCCCTTCGATCCGCGACTGATCGCCAAGATTGCGCCGGCCGTTGCCCAGGCGGCGATGGATTCAGGGGTCGCCACGCGGCCGATCAAGGATATTGAAGCCTACCGCGACAGCCTCAACGAGTTTGTTTATCACTCCGGCCTGATCATGAAGCCGGTTTTCTCGCAGGCCAAGAGTGCGCCAAAGCGCATCGTCTTTGCCGAAGGCGAGGACGAGCGGGTGCTGCGCGCCATTCAGGTGATCGTCGACGAAGGCATCGCCCGCCCGATCGTCATCGGGAAAGCGGATGTGATTTCGCGCACCGTTGAGGCGGCCGGTTTGCGTGTGCGGCCGGGCGTCGATTTCGATATCGTTTATGCTGAGCATTGCGATTTTTTCACCGCCAATTTCGACTCCTACTGGCGCGAGTATCTGCGCCTGATGGAACGCAAGGGCGTTTCCGCCGACTACGCCAAGCGCGAAGTGCGGCGCCGGGCAACGCTGTTCGGTGCGCTGATGGTGCGCATGGGGCACGCCGACGGTCTGATCTGCGGCACCTTCGGACGGCATGACATTCACCGAGAATATGTTTCAAACGTGATCGGTCTGGCGCCAGGGGTCAGGAGCCTTTCGGCGATGAACCTGCTGATGCTGCCCGAGCGCACCGTGTTCATTGCCGATACCTACGTAAATTACGACCCTTCTGCCGAACAGATTGCCGACATGACGCTGCTGGCTGCCGACGAGGTACGCCGCTTCGGTGTGACACCGAAGGTAGCGCTGCTCTCGCATTCCTCGTTTGGTTCGGAGAACACGCCGACCTCGCTGAAGATGCGCGAGGTGTTGCGCCTGCTCAACGAACGGGCACCGCAGCTTGAGGTGGAAGGCGAAATGCACGGCGATGCGGCACTCGACGAGTCGATTCGCCTGCAGGTTTTCCCCAATTCGCGTCTCAAGGGCCAGGCCAACCTGCTGGTGATGCCGACGCTCGACGCGGCGAACATCTCGTTCAACCTGTTGAAGATTGCCGCCGGCGATAATCTGACGATCGGCCCGATCCTGCTCGGCGCGGCGCATCCGGCGCATATCCTGACATCCACCGCCACGGTCCGCCGTATCGTCAATATGACCGCCCTGACGGTGGTCGATAACCTGAAGCACGCACGCTGACCGTCCGGAGCGCAAAGGCAGGGGCAAGCCCCGCCTTTGCGCTCAGCCGTTCGACCAATCCGGTTATGATGTGGGCCATCCCGACCGCCACGTCAGCCACCGCTTCCGACCGATGCCCAACAGCCGAACTGCCCTAATCCTCACCGGTGGCGGTGCGCGCGCCGCCTACCAGGCCGGTGTGCTGCTGGCCATTCGCGAGTTGCTGCCGGACCCGACGGTCAATCCCTTTCCGATCATCTGCGGCACGTCGGCCGGCGCGATCAATGCCGCGACGCTGGCCTGTCATGCCGACAATTTTCGCGGCGCCGTCGAAAATCTCGTCGAAGTCTGGCGCAACATGCATGCCGGCAATGTTTACCGTGCCGACCCGATCGGGATTTTCGGCTCCGGCGCACGCTGGCTGGGCGCCCTGATGCTCGGCTGGGCAATCCGGCGCAGTCCGCACTCATTGCTCGACAACGAGCCATTGCGCCGCCTGCTTGAGCGGCGGCTGGACTTCGGCAACATCGACCGCTCGATTGCCAACGGCAGCCTGTACGCCGTCAGCCTGACCGCATCGGGCTACACCAGCGGGCACAGCGTCAGCTTCTTCCAGGCGCGCGCCGAAGTGGACACCTGGCAACGAACCCATCGTTTCGGCAGCCGCGCCCAGCTGTGCATCAATCATTTGCTGGCCTCGAGCGCGATTCCCTTCATTTTTCCGGCGGTCAAGCTGCACCGGGAGTTCTTCGGCGACGGATCGATGCGCCAATTGGCGCCCATTTCGCCGGCGATTCATCTGGGCGCGAAAAAAATCCTGATCATCGGCGCCGGGCGCATGAGCGACAAGGCGC
>JBAQRB010000240.1:0-1864 GCA_049295655.1 Rhodocyclaceae bacterium | reverse complement strand
CCCCCTGCGTCAGAATAGTTGTCGCCTCTTTAGAACAAGAACCTGGGGCGGCGACAAAGGACAGAAATGGCAAGGTACGGACAGAAGTTTATGGACAGGGCGGTAGCTCGATTGCTGCCACCGGAGAGCGCGGCAGTGGAGGCCGTTGCTCGCGAAGTTGGGATTGGCGCGGGGACGTTGGTGCGCTGGCGAGATGCCGCGCAGTCCATGCCCGCCCGAGGGCGGGCATGGACTGCGGCGGCGCGGCTCGAAGCGGTGATCGTTGCCGCGGCGCTGGACGAAAGCGGCAAGAGCGCGTGGTGCCGCGAGCATGGCGTCTATCCGGCCGAGTTAGACAAGTGGCGCGTCAGTGCCACCACGGCGCTGGCCGAACCGGAAGAAGCCAGAGCCAGTCCGCAAGCCACGCGGCAAGACCGCAAGCGCATCAAGGAGCTCGAACGAGAGCTGTTGCGTAAAGACCGGGCGTTGGCCGAGACCGCTGCCCTGTTAGTCCTGTCAAAAAAAGTCGCGGTGATCTTCAACAAGGGCGAGGCCGAATGATCGGCCTCGAAGATCGCCATGCCTTGGCCAAAGACATTTACGTCGCGCACAGGACCGGCGCGCGGCTCAAGCCGGCCTGCGCGATAGCCGGCATCGACTTGCGCACCTTGCAACGCTGGCAGGCCGTCGATGGCCTCATCAGCGCCGATGGTCGGCCCATAGCTGTACGTGCCACGCCCAGGCACGCCTTGAGCGAGGCCGAGCGGGCGCAAGTGCTGGCTGTCGCGAACGAGCCGCGTTTTGCTGCTGTGCCGCCGGCGCGTATCGTGCCGATGCTGGCTGACGAGGGCATTTACCTGGCCAGCGAGTCCACGTTCAGCCGGGTCCTGACAACGCACGGGCAAACCGCACACCGCGGGCGGGCCAAGGCGCCCAAGGCGGGGCGGCCAGCCACCACGCACATCGCCACCGGCCCACGCCAGGTCTGGTGCTGGGACATGACCTATCTGCCGGCTCAGGTCTTGGGGCGCTGGTTTCATCTCTATCTCATCCTGGATCTGTACAGCCGCAAAATTGTCGGCTGGGAGGTGCATGACAGCGACCACGCCGATCATGCTGCACATCTGGTACGTCGCACGGCGCTGGCTGAGGAGATTGCCGCGCTCGCCATCAAGCCCGTGCTGCACGGTGATAACGGCTCGACGCTCAAGGCAACGACGGTGCTGGCGATGCTGAACTGGCTGGGCGTCAAACCCTCGTATTCGCGGCCGCGCGTTAGCGACGACAACGCTTACGCGGAATCGCTGTTTCGCACCGCCAAGTACCGGCCAGAGTTTCCTGTCAAAGGGTTTGCCGACCTCGACGACGCCCGGGCCTGGGCGGTCAGCTTCGTGCGTTGGTACAACGTCGACCATCGACACAGCGGCATTCGTTACGTCAGTCCGGCACAGCGCCATACCGGAGAGGATCTGACCATCCTGGCTGCCCGACATGTCCTGTACGCCACAGCGCGCGAACTCAATCCAGCGCGCTGGTCCGGCAAGACTCGAAACTGGACGCCAGTCGGCGCCGTGACGCTTAACCCCGAACGCGACTGCATCATCGAAGCGCATTCAGCGGGTAACGATATTCAGCCGTTGGCTGCATGACTGAGGCGACAACTACCTTGACGCGCGCCGCCCCTGCTTGGCACCAGTTTGGAGTAGCGATGAGAAATTGGTCGCAAATGCAAGGGGCGTTATAGGTGCCCAAATAATTTGGCCATTAGGCGAAGGACCAAGGCTAGTTGGCGAATCGGCCATAGTCAGCATTTCAGATAAAAAAATTCAGAGCCTTGGGATTAGGACAACAGGCGGAATGGCTACGGCACTAATGGATTTAGAAG
>JBAQRB010000239.1:0-8281 GCA_049295655.1 Rhodocyclaceae bacterium | reverse complement strand
GCGCAGGCCTTCGATCAGGGCACCGGCCAGACGGCTGACCACGAGCGGATCGGCATGGAAAGCACGGTCGCCGATCACGGTACTGCCGCCCCAGTCGAGGTCGAGGACCGGCGTGAACGACAGGTCGACACCGCAGGCGCGCAATTCGGCGGCCAGGACATAACCGACCGCCTGCGCCGCGCTCAGCGCGGCTTCCTGGTCCTGCGCCCAAAACTCTCCGAGACGACGCATCGGCGGCAGGCGCGTAAAGCCGCTGCGGCAACGCTGCACCCTGCCCCCTTCGTGATCGATGGCAATCGGCAGGCGCGGCGAGCGCAAGGTTCCGATTTCGTCCGTCAAGCGCTCAAGCTGCTCCGGGCTCTCATAATTCCGCGCGAAGAGGATGATCCCGCCGACCAGCGGATGCGACAGCCTTGCACGATCGAGGTCGGTCAGCTGAAGACCGGCAATGTCGATCATCAGCGGGCCAAGCGGTTGTTTTCTTGTGTGATTCATACGTGTTCCAGGACGACGAAAGCGATGGCGAATTCCTGCTCGTCGCTGATCGAAAGATGAGCGATCAACCCGAGATCCCTGAGGTGATCCGCAAGTTCGGGAGCGAAATTGAAATCCGGCTTGCCGAGCGCATCATGAACCACGGCGATATTGGGCAAGGTGGCCGGCGTGACGACGCCCGTTCCGAGCGCCTTGCCGAAGGCCTCCTTGGCGGCGAAACGCTTGGCCAAAAAACGGGCCGGGTCTTTCGCCCCGGCGAAATCGGCACGTTCGGCTGGCGCCAGAAGCTTTTCCAGCGCCCGCTCGCCGTGACGCGCATAGAGCTTCCCGAAACGGGCGACAGCCGCGATATCGGTGCCAATCCCGGCAATCATTGGGCAGGGGTTACCGACGGCATTGGCCAATGCGCCTGCGCTGCGCGCATCAGCGCCTTCATTTCCCGGACCGCTTCGCGCAGGCCGACAAAGACCGCACGACTGACGACCGCGTGACCGATATGCAGCTCGCGGATGCCGGCCAGTTGCGCGATCGGCTGGACATTGAAGTAGTTCAGCGCATGCCCGGCGTTAAAGCGCATGCCGAGCCGACGGATCGCCTCGCCGGCGAGGCGGATTTTCTCGAGTTCGACGAGCACGGCCGGGCTTTCGGCGTCGCGCCCCTTTGCATGAAAGGCATGCGCGTAGGGGCCGGTATGGATCTCGCAGACCTGCGCGCCGATCCGGGCCGCCGCTTCAATTTGTGCCAGGTCGGCATCGATGAAAACGCTGGTGACGATGCCGGCAGCGGCCAGCCGGGCAATCGATTCCTTGAGCTGGGTTTCCTGCGCAAGGATGTCGAGACCGCCTTCGGTCGTCACCTCGTGGCGTCCTTCGGGAACCAGCATGGCCATTTCGGGCTTCAGGCGGCAGGCGATGCCGATCATCTCGCCGGTTGCCGCCATTTCGAGATTGAGCTTGATCTGCGTCAGATGACGAAGCTTCTCGACGTCGGCATCCTGGATATGGCGACGATCTTCGCGCAAATGAACCGTGATGCCGTCCGCACCGCCAAGCTGCGCCTCGACGGCAGCCCACGCCGGATCGGGTTCATAGGTCAGGCGCGCCTGCCGCAGCGTCGCCACGTGGTCGATGTTTACGCCCAGTTCGATCATAGTTCCTGTAGCTCCATGAAGATTTTTCGGGTTTCCAGTCCCTTGCCGCCCGTGTAGTGCGCGATCAGCGCCCGCATCAGCTGCTTGGCTTCGAGCAGCGAGCGCGGATCGCTGAAATCGTCGGACGCCAGATCGATCAGCGTCTTGCCGCTGACCGAGAGCGCCGAGCCGCCGGGTCGCGGCAAGCGTACCAGACCGCGTTCGATTTCATACGCATAGTAACCGAGCGGATCGAGCGCAACGCCCCGGGCATCGGTCTCCAGCGTCAGGCCGTAACCGAGCTCCTGCAGCAGCGCGCGTTCGAAGCGGCGCAAGTGGGATTCGTGCAGCCCTTCGGCGAAACAGCGCAAGGTATCGGCATAGACCGCGAACAGGCGTTCATGGGCATCCTCGCGCGGCAGCAACTGCATCAGCAGCTCGTTGAGGTAGTAGCCACAGAACAGGGCCTTTCCAGCGAGCAACGGCTGCCCGCCTTGCCACTCGGCCTTCATCAGCGTCTGCACTTCGCCTTTGCCAGCCCAGGCCAGCTCCAGCGGCTGAAAGCCGAGCAGCAGCCCGCGCAGGACCGAGCGCGGGCGGCGCGCGCCGCGTGCGAGCAGGGCGACACGGCCAAAATCACGCGAAAACACCTCGACGATCAGGCTGGTTTCCCGGTACGGGTAGGCATGCAGCACGAAAGCCGGCTGGCCATCGACCTTGTGCCGAAAAGTCACCGGATCAGCTCCTGATTCGCTTCAGACCGGCGCCCCGGCGATTACTCGTAGCCGAGGCTCTTGAGCAGGCGCTCATCGTCGGCCCAGCCGGACTTGACCTTGACGAAGACTTCAAGGAAGACCTTGCCGTCGAACAGGCGCTCCATATCCTGCCTTGCTTCCGAGGCGATGCGCTTAAGCGTTTCGCCGCCGCTGCCGATGATGATGGCCTTATGGCCGTCGCGGTCGACGACAATCGCCGCGTGGATCCGGCGCAGCGCACCGTCGAGCTCGAATTTCTCGATTTCCACCGTCGCCGCATAAGGCAATTCGTCGCCGATCAGGCGGAAAAGCTTTTCACGGATGTATTCGGCGGCAAGGAATTTTTCGCTCTTGTCGGTGATTTCGTCTTCGCCGAACAGCAGTTCGTCGTGCGGCAGGTACTTGCGCGTCTCGCGCAACAGGTCGTCGAGCTGCTTGCCCTTGGCCGCGCTGACCGGAACGATGGCGGCGAAATCGCGCTCTTTGGCGAGCTCTGCCATGAAGGGCAGGAGTGTCGTCTTGTCCTTGAGCTGGTCGATCTTGTTCACCACGATGATCACCGGACGGTCCGCCGGCAGCAGCCGGATCACCGTTTTATCCTTGTCGTCGAAGCGGCCGGCCTCGACGACGAACAGCACCACGTCGACGTCGGCCAGCGCCTGCGTAACGCCACGATTCATCGCCCGGTTCAGCGCGTTGGTGTGCTTGGTCTGGAAACCAGGAGTATCGACAAAGACGTACTGGGCATCGGGATTGGTCAGGATGCCCATGATGCGATGGCGCGTGGTCTGCGCCTTGCGCGAGACGATGCTGATCTTTTCGCCGATCAGCCGGTTCAGCAAGGTCGATTTGCCGACGTTCGGCCGACCGACGATGGCAACGTAGCCCGATTTGAGTTCACTCATGATTTTTGCAACCTTTCCAGCGCGCGCTCGGCCGCCATTTGTTCAGCAGCGCGGCGACTACCGCCAACGCCCTCGGTACGGATACGCAATGCATCGATTTCACAGGCGATCCTGAACTGCTGGGCATGCGCCTCGCCCTCGGTCGCCGTCAGCGAATATTTCGGCAGCGCCAGACGCCGCCCCTGCAGGTATTCCTGCAAACTGGTCTTGGGATCCTTGATCGCCTGCCCGGGCACGATGGCCGTCAGCATCCTGTCGTAAAGGTGGACAATGACCGCATTCGCTGCATCAAAACCCGCATCCAGCCAGATCGCCCCGAACAGTGCCTCGAGGGCATCGGCCAGAATCGACGGGCGCTGGCAGCCACCGCTCTTCAACTCGCCTTCGCCGAGACGGAGAAAATCGCCGAGCGCGAGTTGCAGCGCGAGTTGGTGCAGGCTGTCTTGCCGAACAAGATTGGCGCGCAGGCGGGAAAGGTCGCCTTCGGGCAATAGCGGAAAGCGATCGAAAAGTTGGCGTGCAATCGCGCCATTGAGGATCGAGTCGCCAAGAAACTCCAGTCGCTCGTTGTGCGGCGAACTATGGCTGCGGTGCGTGAGCGCCGTCAGCAGCAGTGATTTGTCGGAAAATTGGTGTCCGAGCGCCAGCTCAAGTCGATGACCGGTCATTCGCCTTTGTTGCTTCCTGACGAAGAGCCCTGGAAATCGATCAGCAGGCTGATGTTGTGGAACAAGGGGATCCGGCTTTCATAGGCAAAGGCAATGACAACCTCGTTGCCCTCTTTTGAAATATCGAGATCCGTAGCTTGCAGCGACTTGATGTAGCCGACGTCGGCCTGCTTGCTGTAGGCCGTCCGGATCTCGGCGACAGTTTTTCCGGACGAAGTGGCCGCCACCGACTTGACCGCCTTCAGGATATTGAAATAATTCAGGTATTCCGGCCCGACCTTCATCCCGAGCACCGCAACGAAAAAGATCACGATGCACCACATGAGCAAACCGGAAAGCGCTACGCCACACTGACGATTCATCGCAAGCACTCCTTACTTGAAGAAGCCGATTCGTTTCAGATCGCTGAAATTGAACCAGATAAAAAACGCACGGCCAACGATATTTTCTTCCGGAACGAAGCCCCAAACGCGGCTATCCCGACTGTTGTCACGGTTGTCGCCCATCATGAAGTAATTTCCGGCCGGCACCGTACAGATCACACCCGCGTTATTGTAGAGGCAATTCTCCCGCTTCGGAAAACGTACCGGATCGGGGATGAAACCCGGCGCATCTGCATCGTTGAGCGCGCGGTGCTCGGTCTCTCCGAGTTTTTCGGAAAACTGCTTCGAGTAATACAGGCGTTCGGGGTGCAGGTAGTCCTCGACCGGTGTGGTTTCGAGCGGCTGGCCGTTGATCGTCAGGCGCTTGTTCTGGTAGGCAATCTTGTCGCCGGGAACGCCGACCACACGCTTGATGTAGTCGAGCGAAGGATCTTCCGGGTAGCGAAAGACCATCACGTCGCCGCGCTGCGGGTTGCCGACATCGATGATCTTCTTGTTGATCACCGGCAGGCGGATGCCATAGGTGTACTTGTTCACCAGGATGAAATCGCCGACCAGCAGCGTCGGAATCATCGACCCCGACGGGATCTTGAACGGCTCGGCGATGAACGAGCGCAGGATGAAGACGAACAGGATGACCGGAAAGAAACTCGCGCCATACTCGACCCACCAGGGATCTTTGGCATCCATCGTCCGGCGCTTGCGCAGGATCAGCGTATCGGTCGCCCAGATGGCGCCGCTCACGAGCAGCAGGATAAACAGGATCAGGGCAAAATTCACGTCGGGACTCCGTTACTTGCCGATGCGCAGGACCGCGAGGAAGGCTTCCTGCGGAATCTCGACCGAACCGACCTGCTTCATCCGCTTCTTGCCGGCCTTCTGCTTTTCGAGCAGTTTCTTCTTGCGCGAAATATCGCCGCCGTAGCACTTGGCGAGCACGTCCTTGCGCATGGCCTTGACGTTCTCGCGCGAGATGATGTTCGAGCCGATCGCCGCCTGGATGGCCACGTCGTACATCTGGCGCGGAATCAGTTCGCGCATCTTGGAAGCCAGTTCGCGCCCGCGGTAGACCGAATTGGCGCGGTGGACGATGACCGACAGCGCGTCGACCTTTTCCGAGTTGATCAGGATATCGAGCTTGACCACGTCGGCAGCGCGATATTCCTTGAACTCGTAGTCGAGCGAGGCGTAACCGCGCGAGACGGATTTCAGCTTGTCGAAGAAGTCCATCACCACTTCGGCCATCGGCATTTCATAGACCAGCTGCACCTGACGGCCGCGGTAGGTCATGTCGACCTGATTGCCGCGCTTCTGGTTGCACAGCGTGATGACGTTGCCGAGATACTCCTGCGGCACGAAAATCGTCGTCGTGATGATCGGCTCGCGAATCTCCTCGACTTTCGTCTGCTCGGGCAGCTTGGCCGGGTTTTCGACCTGGATCACGCTGCCGTCGCGCATCAGGACTTCGTAGACGACGGTGGGCGCCGTGGTGATCAGATCCTGATCGAACTCGCGCTCCAGCCGCTCCTGCACGATTTCCATGTGCAGCAGGCCGAGGAATCCGCAGCGGAAGCCGAAACCGAGCGCCTGCGAGACTTCCGGCTCGTAGTGCAGCGAGGCGTCGTTGAGCTTGAGCTTTTCCAGCGACTCGCGCAGCGAGTCGTACTGGTTCGACTCGACCGGATAAAGCCCGGCAAAAACCTGCGACTTTATTTCCTTGAAGCCCGGCAGCGCCTCGACCGCCGGATTGTCGGCACGGGTCACAGTATCGCCAACCTTGGCGGCCTGCAATTCCTTGATGCCGGCGATGATGTAGCCGACCTGCCCGGCGCTCAGCGTATCGCGCTGCACGGCTTTCGGCGTGAACACGCCGACCTGCTCGCACAGGTGGACTGATCCTGCCGCCATCAATTTGATCTTGTCTTTCGAGCGCAGCGTGCCATCGAAGACCCGCACCAGCATGACGACACCGACATAGTTGTCGAACCACGAGTCGATCAGCAGTGCCTTGAACGGTGCGTCCGGATCGCCTTTCGGCGCCGGAATGCGCGTGATGATCGCTTCCAGCACATCCTGGACGCCAAGTCCGGTCTTGGCTGAGGCGAGAATGGCTTCGGACGCATCGATACCGATCACGTCCTCGATTTCCTGCCGCGCGTTGTCAGGCATCGCCGACGGCAGATCGATCTTGTTGAGGACCGGCAGGACATCGACGCCGAGTTCGATCGCCGTATAGCAGTTGGCGACCGTTTGCGCCTCGACGCCTTGCGACGCATCGACGACCAGCAGCGCGCCTTCGCAGGCGGAAAGCGAGCGCGAAACCTCGTAGGAAAAGTCGACGTGTCCCGGCGTGTCGATCAGGTTCAGGTTGTAGACTTCGCCGCTGCGCGACTTGTACTGTAGCGCGGCCGTTTGTGCCTTGATCGTGATGCCGCGCTCGCGCTCGATATCCATCGAGTCGAGCACCTGCGCTTCCATCTCGCGATCGGAGAGGCCGCCACAAAGATGGATGATGCGGTCAGCCAGCGTTGATTTGCCGTGATCGATATGAGCGATGATTGAAAAATTACGGATGTGTTGCATGTGGTTTTTTATGTCGCGGCAGATCCGCGCCTGAAAAAAAAGGTGCCGGTGGACACCTTTTGTTCAAATTGCCTGAAGGCGCGGATTTTAGCCGATTTTGCTCAGATAATCACGGACTTTGGCTTCGTCGAGGAAGTAGTGGCAGAGTTCCCGGCCTTCGTGCAGCAGGACGGGAACCAGCTCGTTGTAAAGCGCTTCGAGCTGCGGATCGGCATCGACATCGATTACTTCGACTTCGGCGCCGAACTCGGCTGCCAGGGGCGCCAGCGCGGCCTCCATGTCGTGGCACAGATGACAATAAACGCGCGACATCAACGTCAGTTTTGTTGTAGCCACCCTACTCCCCTTTTTTGTCTGGCAAACCCTTGATCGTGACGAAGGTCTGCATCTCGCCACGGCGCACCAGCAGCGTCACGTTGGCCGTCTTGTCGAACTGCGACAGCAGCTTGTTGAATTGCTCGACACTCTTGATCTCGGTGCTCGCGCCGTGCGAAATCAGCGAGAGGATGACGTCGCCCGGCCGCAGGTCGGCCCGTGTCACATTGCCGCGAACATCCATGATGACGAGGCCGCCAGTGACCTTCAGCTCGCGCTTCTGTTCGGCGTTGAGTTCGGAAACCACCAGACCGAGGCGGTTGGCCGCCTGCTCGGCAGGCTTGCTGCCTTTCACTGATTTTTCAGCAAGCTTTTTTTCTTCCGGGATCTCGCCAATGAGCACCGCAAGATCTTTTGTCGTCCCTTTGCGCCAGACCTGGACCTGCACCTTACTGCCCGGACGGGTCGCACCGATCAAGCGAGGCAACTCGCCGGAACTGCCGACGGACTTTCCGTCATATTTCAGGATCACGTCGCCCGGCTCGATGCCGGCTTTCTCCGCAGGACTCCCCTTCTCGACGGCGCTGACTGCGGCACCCTGTGCCTTGCTCAGGCCGAAGGACTCGGCCAGATCCTTTGTCACTTCCTGAATGACGACACCGATCCGGCCGCGACTGACCTTGCCGCTCGCCCGCAACTGCCCCTGGACGTCCATCGCAACATCGATCGGGATGGCGAAGGAAATCCCCATGAAACCGCCCGAGCGGCTGTAGATCTGCGAATTGATGCCGACCACTTCGCCCTTCATGTTGAAGAGCGGCCCCCCCGAGTTGCCGGGATTGATCGCCGCATCGGTCTGGATGAAGGGGACAAAGCTTTCCTCCGGCAGCGCGCGCCCTTTCGCACTGACGATACCTGCCGTCACACTGTTGTCGAAACCGAAAGGCGAGCCGATGGCGACCACCCATTCACCCACTTTCAACGAATTGGCGTCGCCGAGGCGAGCCGCTGGCAGTCCGCTGGCCTCGATCTTGATCAGCGCCACATC
>JBAQRB010000238.1:0-9495 GCA_049295655.1 Rhodocyclaceae bacterium | reverse complement strand
GGTGAACAAGGCCAGCACCGAGATCGATGCGGACGATCCGTATGCCGCCTTCAAGATCCCGGACGACTTGATGTGGTAGTTCGGGCGTTCGCCTGGCGCGGATCGGATGCCCGCCAACGGGCTTCAGCGTCACCCCTTGGCGTCTGAGAATGGATCCGAGCAGACTGCTGCGGCTCGGCGTGCACGCGCTTTGTTGCCCCTTGTCTCGACTGCTTTTTCTAGGTTCAATTCCTTGCGCGGCTTCGTCAGGCGCTGGGCAAGCCGGTCAGCGCGGTACTGATGACGGGCGATACCTCCCCCTCTTTCGTCCGGGAAGCAGCGGATTGCGGCTGGCCGGTGCTGTACACGCCGATCAGCATGTCGAAATTGATTTTCAGCCTGAGAGAGCAGAAGCATCGCGCAGATGCCCGTCATCTCCTGCCGACATGAGATCGCGTAACTAAGCTCGGGCGATTCGGGCTTTCTCAACAGCAAGGCTCTCAAAAGCTCTCGTCAGGTGAGAGCTTTTGAGAGCCTTCTCGTATCCGGATGTTCTATGCTTTCAGGCTGAGGAGCAAAAACTCCCATTCAGTTGATTGCATCGAGGAACCGCTGTGGAAAATACTGCACCGAACCCGTATCAAAACCTGGATTTCGATGGCTTGTCGCAATTGGCTGCAGCCGATCCGGCCAGATTCGAGGATTTGCGCACTGTACTGATCGAGCGCGTGATCAATATTCCTGGCGGCAATGCCGAACGACTGGCCGCGCTGCAGTGTCGCCTGAGCGAGACGATGAACAACGGAACGCCGCGTTACATGTCCTATCTGCATTTGTCGGAATGGCTGAATGAGCCCTATCAGCAACTGAGCCAGCTGTTGACGGTTGGCGACTAGATTGCAGCAAAACGGTTGAAACTGAGCATGGCGCTGCCCGCGCCGGGCAGATTTCCGGTGCGGGCAAGCGCTTACTGCATCAGGAACGTCGTTTCCGTATCCTCGTCCCAGCCGTCCCACAGATAGTCGTCGGACTTGCCGTCGGCGATCAGGCGCAGGGCGTAGTTGACCTGCTCCTTGTAGAACTCGCAGAAGGCGCCGATCTTGTCCATGCCGCCGTTCATTTCGGCCGCTTCGGCCGGGCACGGCGAGCCACAGAAGTGGCGGATCGCGCAACTGCCGCAGGGGTCGAACTTATCGACGTCGCGCTCGATCACCGGGCGGAACGCTTCGGAAGTCAGCGCCGCCGCGACGCCGCCCTCGGCGTGCAGATTGCCGCCGTTGAAGCGCGGCAGGCCGATGAACTCGCTGCACGGGTAGAGGCCGCCGTCGGCCGCCAGCGCGAAGAAGGCGCGGCCGCCGCCGCACGGCGAGATGTCGCACATCAGCCGGCGCGCGGTCGGCGCGAGGATGGCGAGGACGATGTTGGCGAAGTTGGCGACCATCAGCTTGCGGCCGGTCTCCAGGTACAGCTCGTGCGTACGGTCCATCGCGGCAAAGAAGGCCTTGGCCATGTCGCCGTCGGCCGGCTTGACGCCACGCGCGCCGGGCAGCGTGCAGCGCAGCGTGTTGAGCATGCAGGTCGGGACTTCCTTGGCATGGAAGAGTTCGACCATCTGCGTGAGGTACGGCAGGTTCTCGGTCGTGCACGTCGTGATCACGCTCCACGATCCATAGCCTTTGAGTTTATCCATCGCCGCCAGCACCTTGTCGTGCACGCTCTTGCCGCCCCAGGTCTGGCGCGTCGCGTCGGTGATGCCGGCGACCGGGCCGTCGAGCGACAGGCCGATGCTGACGTTGCGCGAGGTGAGGAATTCGATGGCCTCGTCGTCGAGCAGCGTGCCGTTGGTCTGCAGGCCGAAGACGAAGTCGTCGGAAAAAGCGTCGATCGCGGCGAAGACGGCGGCCTTGTTCATCAGCGGCTCGGCGCCGTGGAAGATTGCGCGCGGCTTGCGACCTTCCGGCATCACCGAGCGGAAGTAGTCGCGCAGCTTGGCCAAAGAGGCGAGCAGCTGTTCTTCCGACATGTGGCTGCCGCCGCTGCGCTGTTCGCCGGGCAGGTAGCAGTAGGTGCAGTTGAGGTTGCAGCGCTCGGTCGGGTTGAGATAGACGCCCGACGGCTTGAGCTCGAAGCGCAGCGCGTGCAGCTCTTTCGCGAAAGCGGCCGATTTCTCGCGGTAGCTGGCTAGCAGCGGGCCGGCGCTGATTTCCTCGGCAATGCGTGTCTTGTCGACGAGCGCCCAGAAAGCGGTGTCCGGGTCGGTCACGGCGGCGTAAACCGCGTGCCCGATGTCCACGGGAATCAGCGCCGGGCCGGCAGCGGCCCGGTTTTCAACGACTACGCTCATTTGGCCGCTTTCCGGTCCATCAGCACGTAGTGCGACAGGCCGATGCCGTCGGGGTTGCAGCTCTTGCGCACGGCGATGGTCGGGGCGGTCGCCGGTGTCTTGGCGGCGGTTGCGGTGGGCTGCTGGGTCGACTGCTGGGTAATTGCGGTTTGCGTCATGATCCACTCCTCGGGAAAAACAAAAAAGAAAAGGGCTCCGGCTGAGCACACGCTTCTCGCATGTGTTCAGCCGGAGCCCTTGCCTGGACCCCGCTTCGGTTCGACACGTCTTCTGGCTACCGGATCAGCCGAATCGCTGCGCCTTCCCGCCGGGGTTGACCCCGTCAGTGGCTGGTTTGCGTTTTTTACAACAACAAACCGTGCAGCTTTCGTCCCCGGATACAGCGGCGGGCCCGCCACGGATTCAAACCGTGTTCCGTTTCGTCGAACCGAACGGTGGGCGGATTTTCCACGAGCGGCGGACGCGGGTCAAGCCGGACAGAAATACTCCCCGCCCCGCAGCCGTCGCTCAGGCGATCTTGAAGCGCCGAACCCGGCCTTCCAGCATCTCCGCCAGACGCTGCAGTTCACCGGCGACGCTGGCTGCGACGCCTGACGCCGCATGGTTCTCCTCAGCCATATGGGAAATCTGCTCGACATGCTTGGCAATCTCGGTGCCGGCGGCACTTTGCTCCCGCAGGGCGGCAGAAATATCACCGACCCTGTCGACCACCTGCCCGGCACCATTCTGGATCGACACCATGGCGTCTCCGGCCCGCCGCGCCATGTCGACACCTTCGGCCACTCCGATAACGCCATCGGCCATTTCCTCGACAGCCTTCTCGGCACCGGACTGCATGGCACCGATCATTTCGGAAATTTCCTGTGTCGATTTCGCTGTGCGCTCCGCGAGCTTGCGCACTTCGTCGGCCACCACCGCAAAACCTCGACCAGATTCGCCGGCCCGCGCCGCCTCGATGGCGGCGTTGAGTGCCAGCAAATTGGTCTGGTCCGCAATCTCCTTGATGACGCCGACAATAGCCGAAATACGTTCCGAGTGATCCCCAAGATGGGCAATCGTCTCGGCCGAGGCATTCACCATTTCGGCGATTTTCCCGATCTTGGTCACCACCGTATTGACGATATCCGCTCCCTGGCTTGCCAAATCGCCAGCCTCGGTGGACACTCCGTGTGCATCCAGGGCATGCTCGGCGATGTTATCCACCCCTGTGCTCATTTCCTCGATGGACGCTGCCATGCCGGCAGCGGACTGGCTCTGCTGTTCCGTGCTCCGGGCCACCTGGGCCGAAGTCTCGGCAATGCGCAGGGAGGTTTCCAGTACTTGGTGAGCACCACGCTGAACGTCACCCAACAATTCGGCGAAGGCGGCCGCCATATCGTTGAAGCCTTGCCCTACCTGCCTATGCTCGTCCTCCGTTTGTACAACAACGCGAGCCGTCAGGTCGCCAGCAGCGATGCGCTGAATGCCCTCTATCACCGTGGCCAGACTACCCACCGTGGTGTAGTAGGTGCCGATGGCGCAATAGCCGATGACCGCCAGGATGAGAATGGAAATGACCGAGGTCATCATCAGCTTGTCGCGGGCCCGCTCGGCACGGGCATCGATAAGGCTGCGCAGGGCCGGCTGCAAAATATCGTAGGCCTGCTTGTAGCCATCGTCGATGACGGTGGTGGTCAGATTGAAATATTCCTCCGGTGCCGTCGCAAAAATACCGCCGACAATATCTTCGTTCACCAGCCGGGTCACCTTGTTGGTTTCCGCGACGATCGACTCCGCCGCGCTGTGGAGTGCCGGTTCCATGCCGGGGTTGTAGCGGGCCGTTTTCTGCAGATTGATTTGCAAAGACCTGGTGGCATAGTTCAGCTCGGCGGTCAGGCTGGAAAGTTCGACCTTCTGCTGCTCGCTGATCTGCTTCCTGGTCAGGATGCCGGTACCGCGAGCCCGCATCTGGCCCAGCCGTTCCAGGGCCAGGGGCAACTTGGTGAGAGTGGTGTCCACCAGGTAGTAAGTATCGACATTCGGGTCGAAGGTAAGGCTGGTCTCGTCGGCAACGTCGATATTGAAAGCCAGGGTTTTGTCAATCAACTTGGTATGGGCGGCAAAACTTTCCGGTGCCGACTTTTGCGGGCCGACACTCTTCAACTGATCCCATTCAACGGCGATTTCCTTCCATACGGCAGAGACCAGGAGGCTTGCGGGCAGTTTGCCGGCGACCGTCTGCAGGGCGTCGTTAACTTCCTTCTCCTTGGCTGCCTGCCGTTCGCGCAAGCCGTCGTTGCCGTTGAGGACGGCGGCGGAAAGCCCCCGGTGGGCCTGAACATTTTGCACGAGGCGGGAAATGGATTCGACAGCGGCGTTGCCGCTACGCTTGAAACGCGAATATTCAACCGTCTGGTTCAGGCTGTCATAGAGGTTGTAGAACAAATAGCCGAGGATCAGCATCGCCAAGATGCCGAGCAGCAGAAACTTGAAAGGGTACCGCATCCGCCCCATAAGCCAAATGGCCGGATTAAACAACGATCTAAACATCACTCTACCTTTCCTTCTTGCGAAACCTTACTCCGCAAGGCAATTGCGGGACGGATTGATTTTTTCTGGGGGGTAGGTTCTTGTCTTTGTCAGCACTTTCTTGAAAATAAATGGCGCCTTCACCGATCAGTGTTGTTGGCGCTGAATGCCTTGCTGTTGATCGAGCGTTTCAGGCTTGCGACCAAGTAAATACGTTGTGCCAACATTTGACTGCGACATAGCCATTCATTTTGTCGCCCCCGCGTGCTGGACTGGACCTCCACCGACGCGGGGGCGACGAATTAATCAGCGATTCACTAATGCTGCATTACTCCGCCGGCAGTCCCTTGGCTTTCCACGCCGGGAATCCGCTACGGAGCCAGTTCACCTTTTTCCAGCCAGCCTTGACAGCCGCCTTTGCTCCCTTGTAGCTCTTCCAGCATTCCGGGCCGTTGCAGTACATGACCAGTGCGGCGTTCTTGTCTGCGGGAAGTTTGCCAAGATCGAAGCTGTCCAGCGACAGGTCGGCATCGGCGGTCTTGGGACTCTTTTCCTTGTATGGGACGCTGATCGCGCCGGCGATATGTCCCTCGGCGTATTCAGCTGCGACCCGGGTGTCGATCATCTTCGCACCGCCGTCGTTCAACGCCTTGGCCTTGGCGACGTCCACGACGGTCACACCATCCAGACCGGCGGGCGTATCCGCTGCGACGGCGTTGCCGCCGAACATTAGCGAAACGCCGGATACCAGGATCAGCATGCTTTTCTTCATTTCATCTTTCCTTTCTCGTGCGTGGTTGAAAACGATGGTCTTACTGGAAGCGAAAGTAGCCGACCAGCTTGCGCAGTTGCCGGGAAATGTCGGTCATGTTCTCCGATACATCGAGGGCGTTCTGCAGGGCGGTGGCATTGCGTTCGGTCAACTCGGCGATTTCGACGACCCGGAGCGCGACGTCCTCGGTGGCGGTCGACTGTTCGCGCACGCTGTCGGCGATCTGCCGGATCTGGGCTGCGGCCTCGCCCGTGGCGGCGACGATGGCATCCAGCAATTCGCTGGTCTGTTGGCTGAAGCCGGTGCTTTCCTCGACGCGGCGTCGCACATCGGTAATGGTGGCAACGGTTTCTTCCGCTTCTTTATGTATCGATCCGATCTGGGCCGAGATTTTGGCGGTGCTGCCCGTCGTCCGCTCCGCGAGTTTTCTTACCTCGTCGGCGACGACTGCGAAGCCGCGGCCCTGCTCGCCGGCGCGCGCCGCCTCGATGGCGGCGTTCAGCGCCAGCAGGTTGGTCTGGTCGGCGATTTCCTTGATGACGACGGCGATATGGCCGATCTCGCGGATGGATCTGTTGAGTTGTTCGACGCGCGCCGCCGCGCCGTTGATGGCGACGATGACTTCGCGTGCCGTGTCGAGGCTTTTTGCCATATTGCCCTTGCCGGCGACGGCAATTTCCTCGTTGCGTTGCGCGGCATTTTCGGTCGCTGTTGCGTTGTTGGCGATCGCGCTGCTGCTGGTGCTGATTTCCTCGACGGCGACGCTCACTTGCATGATTGCCGCGTTGTGCGCCGCGCCGCGCTCGATGGCATCGCGCATTTTCATGGTCAGGTTGTCCGCATAGGTGGCTGTCTGGTCGGAAAGCGTCCGAACGGAACCCGTTACCTCGGTTAGTTTGGCCGTCATTTCGCCCAACGAACACGCCATTTCGCCGAATTCGTTGTTCCTGTCGATAGCGACCTTGGCATGCAGGTTGCCGCCGGCAACTTCCGACAAGGCGGACTTGATTTCCGAGACGCCATTGTGCATCTCGCGCATCAGGAGAAAGCCCACGATGCCCATCAACAGCAGGCCGACGCCCGCTGTGCCTGCAGCGATCACGATCATTGTTTTGCCCGTGGAGCTGTTCGTCTCGTAAGTCTGCTTGACTGCCGACTGCTGGGCCGGGATCAGCGACTCGAGGGGCTTGGAAATGCCGGCGTGGAAGGCTGGCCATTCTTCCTCGAGCATCCGTTCGATCGTTTTTGTGTCGTCTGTCGCGTAGGCTTTCTCCAGACGGGTGAAGAATGCCGTCAGGGCGGCCATGGTCTTGTCGATCCTGTCGGCCAGTTTTGCCGTTTCCTCGCTATCGTGGAGGTCGGCAGCTGCCTTGAAGGCCGACCAGTTCTCCGCGATGTTTGTGCGCGCGTTGCCCAGATGGATGCGCGAACCGGTGGTTGGCATCTGATCGAGGAGGACACCGGCCATCCGGAAACGGATTTCCTTGAGTTCCCGGTCGATATCCTGCAACCGGCGCATCGGTTCGACACGGTGTTCGAAAACCTGGGCCAAGGCATCCGAGCCACTGTGGATGCCATGCACGCCGACGCCCCCCATGATGGCGAGGACGATCATTCCGGCCAGCCCCGCCGCCAGCATCTGCGACTTGATCGTTTTGATCATTATCATCTTTCCCCCGTTTTGCTTTTCATGAGCCATGCTTTATTATTTTTATCTGTTTTACTAATATTATCATTTTTTGCTATGCAGGGTAAATCAAACCGGAAACGATATGGCATAAACCGTTGATCGTGCGAACGGTCTGTCCTCTTTTCCACCGGGGGCCGGTCCGTCAGTGAAAACTGATCGGTGTATTCCCGGTGCCGTGCTGGGAAACGGTCTGATCCAATCGTGCCGCAACACGCCGACGAGCGACAGGTTGGCGATGGCGCCGCCCTTGCTCGCTGTTCTCGGCCATGCCGACCGCTGAAGGCTTGGTGCCGGAGGGGGGGGGTCAGAGCGGCGAGTGCGGTGAGCCTTTGCCGGTAGATCGATTCAAGGCTTTGGGTGCGGGCGCAATCGAAAGTATGGGGAAGCGCCGTTCGTGCTGAGCTTGTCGTTCCACATTTTTAATCGCGCCGCAACACGCTGCGCAGCAGCGCGCCGACGACTGCGGCGGCGACCAGCAACAGGCCGAGCAGCGGGCCGAACGGCTGGTCGAGAACGAGCGCCAGCGCGAAGGCGGCGCAGTAGGCGAGCACGCCGCCGATGACGGCGAGGCGCAACGAGGCGCGCCAGCCGCCGGCCCAGCCGAAGGCGATCAGCGGCGGGATGAAGATCAGCGCGAAGGCGCCCATCACGCCGATGCTCATCGTTGCCAGCGCCAGCGTGCCGGCGACCAGCAGGTCGAAGGCGAAGTGCGCGCGGCGCTCGGACAGTCCGCGGGCACAGAAAAAGTCGGGGAAGAAGTGCGCGAGCAGCAGGCGGTGCGACAGCCAGCGCAGCGCGAGCAGTGCGATGACCGCGAACACGCCGGCGCTGATCAGGTGCGAGCGGTCGGTGAAGTAGAGCTGGCCGTCGAACAGCGCGTGCCCCATGCGTTCGGCGAGCGGCAGGTTGGCCACCAGCAGCACCGAAACGCCCCAGCCGAGCAGCAGCAGCATCGCGTAGGCGGCGCCCTGTGCGCCGCGTGTGGCGCCTTCGAAAGCGTGCTTGAGCGCGGCGGCCAGCCCGGCCGCGGTCAGGCCGCCGAGCGCCAGCGGCAGTCCGAAGAGCATGGCGAGCAGCGATCCAGCGGCCGCCGTCTGCGCGAAGGCGAGTGCCGCCAGCCACTCGTCGCGCAGGCGCAGGTAGCCGCCAAGCAGCGGCAGGAGCACGGCGAAAATCAGGCCGGTGGCGAAGGGTTCGGCGAACAGCGGGTCGAAGAGGAGATCGGTGTTCATCCGAGTACCACCGTGCGATCACAGACGGCGTCAACGAAACGCGCGTCGTGGCTGACCAGCAGCAGGCCGGCGCCATCCGCCGCGCGCCGGCGCAGCGCACCTTCGAGGAAGGCGACGCCTTCCGGGTCGAGATTGTTCGTCGGTTCGTCGAGCAGCACGGCGTCGGCCGGCGCCTGCAGGCAGGCCCACAGATAGAGGAACTGCAACTGGCCGCCGGACAGGCGATCGAGCCGTTCGTCCAGACGTGAGGCCAGCCACGGCGGCAATCCTTCGCTGCCGGCGCCGGTCAGCGCCAGCAGTTCGCCGCCGTTGAACGGCACGCCGTCGGTCAGCGGCTGCTGCTGTTGCTGCAGCGAGAGACGCAGGCCGGGGCGCTTGTCGATGCGCCCCGAGAAAATCCGCGCCGATCCGGTCAGCGCGGCAAGCAGCGTCGACTTGCCGCAGCCGTTCGGGCCGACGATGCCGAGCACTTCGCCGGCCTCAAGTTGCAGCGTCACCGGGCCGACCACCGGGCGGGCGTAGCCGGCGCTCAGCGCATCGATCCTGAACAGGGTATTCATGGCTGCAGCGCTTTGAGCAGCAGGCGCAGCGTCTCGTCGTAAAGCGAGAACAGGTCTTGCGCTTCGGGTGTGCCGCCGACGGTGAACGGCAGGGCGACCGCCGGAATCTTCGTGCGCTCGGCGATCCAGCGCGACGGCGCGTCGTACTGGTAGGCCGGGCGGATGACCATCTTCGCCGGCTGCGTCGCCTGTCGCGCGACGACCTCGGCAAGGTAGGCGCTCGATGCCTCGACGCCGGCTTTCGGCTCCAGACTGCCGATCTCTTTCAGGCCCAGCCAGTTCTGCAGGTAGGGAAAGGCCTTGTGCTGAACGAGGATGGGCACGCCCCTGAGCGGCGCCGCTTCCTTCTCCCAGCGTGCGATCGCCGTGTGCAGCCTGTCGGCGAAGCGCTTGTAGCCTGCCTGATAGGC
>JBAQRB010000237.1:0-3504 GCA_049295655.1 Rhodocyclaceae bacterium | reverse complement strand
GCGAAATGGTCCTCGTGCGCGGCCGTCTCTCGCACGCGATTAGCGACCACGCCGCGCGCAATGCCCTTTACGCGCTCAAACGGATCACCGACAGCGGCGCGCTCGATAGCGAAACACAAACCGCCCTGCGCACCGCCTTCGACGCGCTCGACAGCCAGCGCCGCCGCCTCGAAGAAAGCGACACCCTGATCCAGAGCGCGCTCTCGCGCCTGCAAGTCAACGCCATGGAACTGCGCGTCGTCCCGGTCGACACCGTCTTCAAACGCTTCCCGCGCGTCGTTCGCGACATCGCCCAGTTGCAGGGCAAGCGCATCCGCCTCGAGGTTTCCGGCCAGGAAGTGCGTATCGACAAGGCGATGATCGAGGTATTGGCCGACCCGTTGCTGCACATGGTGCGCAACGCCGCCGATCACGGTGTCGAACCCCCCGACGAGCGCGAAGCCAAAGGCAAGCACCCGGAAGCGACGCTGACCCTCTCCGCCATGCAGCGCGGCAACCGCGTCGTCGTGCAAGTGACCGACGACGGGCGCGGCATCGACAAGAGCCGCGTGCTCGCCAAGGCCGTCGAACGCGGCGTCGTCCGCCCCGAGGACGCGAGCCGGATGAGCGATGAAGACATCTTCCAGCTCCTCTTCGCCCCCGGCTTCTCGACCGCCGAAAAAGTCACCGAAACCTCCGGGCGCGGCGTCGGCATGGACGTCGTGCGCAACAACGTCATGCGCCTCGGCGGCGCCGTGCAGATCGAATCGGTCTTTGGCCAGGGCTCGACCTTCACCCTGACCATGCCGCTCTCGGCCGCCGTGCAGGAAGTGCTGCTCGTCGAAACCGACAGCCAAGTCCTCGCCCTGCCGGCCCGCTACGTTGAAGAAGTGATCGAAGTCGAGCGCGCCGACGCACAAAGCATCAAGGGGCGCGCCGCCATCCTCCTGCGCGGCGCCTTCCTGCCGCTCGCCCACATCGCCGACCTGCTCGGCTTTACCAAACGTCCGGCGCAAGGCGGCTCACGCGTCGCCGTCGTCCTCGGCAACGGCCAGCACACCCTCGGCCTGCTGGTCGACCGCATTCTTGGCCGGCAGGAGCTCTTCATCAAGGACATCCACCCGCGCCTGATGGCACTGCCCGGCGTCGGCGGCGCCTCGATTCTCGGCGACGGCCGCCCGGTGCTGATTCTCGACGGCGAAGGGCTGTTGCGCCTCGCCGAGAAGGTCGAACCGCAAGCGCTGGACGATTTACTGGCCGCCTGACGATTTCCGGAGAGTGGCGTAAACATTGGCTCTCCGGGCAAGGAAATTGGTCTGATTTTTCGCTTTTATATTTTCAACAACCACTCGGAAAGGAAACACCCGATGCTTACTTCGATCATGAAAAAAATATTCACGCTCTTCGCCATTGCGCTCATGACCGCATTCGCTGTTCATGCCGCAGACGCACCAACTGCAGCCAAGGTCAAGGAGTCCATGAGCACGATGAAGGCAGAGGCTGCGAAGCTCGGTTCCCCCAAGGTGGACGGAGAGAACCTCTATTTTGGCTCAACCAAAATCAACGGCGACTTCACTCTTGTCGATGCCGTCAAGGCGAAGCATGGCGGTACCGCCACCTTTTTCGTGAAGAAGGGCAATGGTTTTGTCCGTGTCAGCACCAATGTCATGAAAGACGGCAACCGTGCAGTGGGCACTCCGCTGGACCCGAACGGCCCGGCGTCTGCGGCGATTCGCCAAGGCAATGCCTACCATGGAATCGTCGATATTCTCGGCAAACTGTTTGATACGGGTTATGAGCCGATCAAGACCGCCAAGGGCGAAATCATCGGTATCTACTATGTCGGCTACCTGATGGAGTAATCGCTGGCTGACAAGGGAATTAGTTGCGACACCCTCCGGTGCTTCCTCTATGGGAATGCCGGGGGGAGTCATTACGCACCGCACGAGTACAGGCTTGAATCCACCGGGAATGGTAATAAATGTTCTTTCAACAAATGACCATCGCAAAAAAAATCACCTACAGTTTTGTAGTGATGCTCGTATTGTCCGGCGGGCTGATTGCCGTGTCTGCATTCGGTCTTTTTTCCGTCGTCTCGGAGTTTACGGGACTTTTTACCAGGGAAGTCGCGATAACCAGACACGTCAGCAATGCCAAGATCGCATTGCTCGAAGCCAGGCGGCCCGAAAAGGATCTTCTTTATGCTGACGACGCAACACTCGTCACGACAGCGAACAACTTCATCGCAACCTTGATCAAGGAGGCGGCGGAGACCGGCACAAGCTTAGCGGCCACGAAAGAGCAGGCATTGATCGATGCCGGGAAAGAAATCGTAGGATTGGTCGAGGACTATAAGAAAAATTTTGCGGTGATGGCCACCGCCCCCATCGGGCAGGAGCGCTCGCTCGCTGCACTTGCCGTGCGCAAGACTGCCTCGGCCATAGAAAAACAACTGAATACACTTCTGACCGATATCAACAGCCGGATCGAGTCTGAAACCAAGGCAACGCAGAACCATGCCGATTCAGTCAGCACATTCTCAATTCTTCTGGGAGGCGTTGTAATCGTTATCGGAATCCTGCTGACCATTTCAATTCCGCGCAGTATTACTCGACCACTGAACCGGATGCGGGATGCGATCATCGAAATCCAGCACACCGGCGATTATTCGAAGAAGATCAATTACCGCTCCGGCGACGAAGTGGGGCAAACCGCAGCCGCTTTCGACAGCATGATCGAAGCGCAGCAAAAAGCCATCGGCGAAGTCAACGGCGTCGTCTCGGCCATTGCCGCCGGCGATTTCAGCAAGCGTGTCGAAGCCGACCTGAAGGGCGACCTGCAAACCATGAAGCTTGCGGTGAATGCTTCGGCCGAGTCGGTGAAGGTAACGATGGACGGCCTGAACGAAGTGATGAAGGCGCTTTATAACGGCGATTTCTCGCAAAGAATGAGCGCACAGGTCAAGGGCGAGTTCAAATTGGCTGTCGACCAGGCGATGCAGGCGATGCAGGCGATGCAGGCGATGCTGGGCGACGTGGGCGGCGTGATGGCGAAAGTCTCGGATGGCGACCTGTCGCAGCGTATTACAGCCGAAGGTCGCGGCGATCTGGCGCGCTTGAAGGAAAACATCAACGCCTCGCTGGTTTCCCTCTCCAGCGTCATGAAGGCCGTTAGCCAGAATACCCAGCAAGTGGCGGCTGCATCGAATCAGACGTCGAACGCCATCGGCCAGATTTCGGACGGCGCGCAGAACCAGATGCACGCGATCAACCAGGTCGCTACCGCAGTGCAGCAAACCGCCGCTGCCGTGACCGAAGTGGCGAAGTCGGCCGAAGTCGCCAACGCGCGCGCGCAGGGCGTGGGCAAGACGGTCAATGAAGGCATGGCCGACATGAACCGCATGGTCGAGATCGTGCAGGCCATCGCGACCAACGCCGACCGGATCGACAAGATCACCGACGTGATCGAGAAGATCGCCAACAAGACCAATCTGCTTTCCCTGAATGCGGCGATCGAAGCCGCGCG
>JBAQRB010000236.1:0-18075 GCA_049295655.1 Rhodocyclaceae bacterium | reverse complement strand
CGAGATCGGCCTTGCGCGCTACCGGAAACTGGCTGCGGCGATTCGCAGCACACTCGCAGCCTCGATCGCCGCGGGCGGCAGCAGCGTCCGTGACTACGTGCATAGCGACGGCGGAGCCGGCTGCTTCCAGCTATCCTGCGCCGTCTATGGCCGCGACGGGCAAGCCTGCATCGATTGCGGCCGACCGGTGCGCAGCATCCGCCAGGCCGGCCGCTCGACCTTCTACTGCACGCACTGCCAGCGCTGAGCCGGTCAACGAAAAACGCCGCAACCCGAAAGGCTGCGGCGTTCCCTGCGGCGCAAACCCACGCCCGGATGCTGCGATCAGGGACGCTTGTTGCCGGTCAGCTTTTCGTACTTGACCCACAACTGGTCGTTGCTTTCCTGGTTGGCGGGGTCCTTCGGGATGCAATCGACCGGGCAGACCTCGACGCACTGCGGCGTATCGTAGTGGCCGACGCACTCGGTGCACTTGTTCGGATCGATTTCGTAAATTTCGGCACCCTGCGAAATCGCTTCGTTCGGGCACTCCGGCTCGCAAACGTCGCAGTTGATGCATTCGTCGGTGATAATCAAAGCCATGGCTGCTGTTCCTTCAGATCATTGAAATTTTTCGGAGACTCTTTTTGCCAGCCGCTCACAAATGGCCGGCTGGACAAACTTGCTGACATCGCCCCCGAGCAGGGCAATCTCACGAACCATCGTTGCCGAGATGAACATGTACTGCTCTCCCGGCGTCAAAAATACCGTTTCGACATCGGGGTAGAGATTCCTGTTCATTCCCGCCATCTGGAATTCATACTCGAAATCCGACGCGGCACGCAGGCCGCGCAAAATCACCTTCGCGCCCTTGGCGTGCAGAAAGTTCATCAGCAAGCCGTCGAAGCCGCAGACTTCGACGTTCGGATAGCGCGCGAGGATATCGCGGGCTATCTCGACCCGTTCATCGAGCGAGAAAAACGGCCGCTTCGAGCGGCTCTCGGCAATGCCGACGATCAAATGATCGAAGAGACTGGCCGCCCGACGAACGAGGTCTTCATGACCGCGCGTCATCGGATCAAAGGTCCCCGCGTAAATTGCCACCCGCCTATTCAGCGTCATCTGGCCCGCCCCGTCGCATCAAATGATAAAAAACCTGCCCGGCCTTGCCATGACGCACCGTGCGCCAGTCGCCGCAAGCATCCATCGCACTTTCCGACTCGACGTAGAGCACCGCGTCCTCAGCGAGGATACGCGGCAGCAGGGGGATCAAACGCTCGATCCAGCCCTGACGGTACGGCGGGTCAAGGAACAGCACATCGAAACGCAAAGCGGTCGAAGCGGCGAATTTTACCGCATCCGCACGCACAATCTCCAGCCCCTCGCCTGCCGCCAGCATTCGGGCGTTGGCCTCGAGCGCAGCGAGCACCCGCGGCACGCATTCGACCATCACCACCTTGGCCGCACCGCGCGATGCCGCTTCAAAGCCAAGCGCCCCACTGCCGGCGAACAGGTCGAGACAGTTCAGCCCGCGCAGATCCTGCCCGAGCCAGTTGAACAGGGTTTCGCGGACGCGATCCGGCGTCGGACGCAAGCCCTCGGCCTCCGGAAAGCGCAGCACGCGGCGCCGCCACTGGCCGCCGATGATGCGCACCGAATTCATCCCGCTCATGCCCTTGTCGGCTTTATTCTGCGGCGACAATCAGCGTCACCAGATTTTCAGGCTTCACGTGGCGCGAGAACGCCGCCTTGATGTCGGCCACGCCCACCTTTTCGATGCGCTCGGCGTAGCGATCGAGGTAATCGAGCGGCAGGCCATAAAAACCGATCGCCGCGACGTTCTCGAGGATCTTCTTGTTGCTGTCCAGACGCAAGGGGAAGCTGCCGACCAGGTTCTGCTTGGCGGCTTTCAGCTCGGCCTCGCTCGGCCCCTTGTCGAGGAACTCGGCGAGCACTTCGCGCGTCACCTTGAGCGCATCGTCGGCCTGCGCCTTTTTGGTCTGCAGGCCGATCTGGAACGGCCCGGGCAGCGCCAACGGGTGGAAATAGCTATAGACGCTGTAGGCCAAGCCCCGCTTGTCGCGCACCTCTTTCATCAGGCGCGAAACGAAGCCGCCGCCGCCCAACGAATAGTTGCCGACGAGCAGCGGGAAAAAGTCCGGATCGCCGCGCTTGATCGCCGGCAGGCCGATCAGCAGATGCGCCTGCGCCGCCGGGTGCGCGATGCGCTGCTCCGAAGCGGCCGGCAGTTGCGGCGTGGGCAAGGGGGCGGCGCCGGCACCGGTCGGCAACTCGGCGGTCAGCTGCTGCGCCAGCGCCTCGGCATCGGCGCGCGACAGATCGCCGACAATCGCCAGCGTCGCCCGCTGCGCCGTGTAGTGCGTCCGATAAAAGGCCGCGAGATCGTCGCGCGCAATGGCCGTCACCGACTCCGGCGTCGATGGCTGGCCGTACGGGTGGCCGGGGTACATGGCCCGCCAGAAAGCCTTGCCGGCAATCGCCTCGGGGCGAGTCAATGCCTCCTTGAGCGCCGAGACGGAGCGCGCCTTTTCCCGTTCGAAGACTTCGGCCGGGAAAAGCGGACTGACCAGCACGGCACGCAGGATGTCGAGCGCCGGAACGCGCTTGTCGGCGGCCGACAGCGTGCGCAGTCCGACCGAGGCGCGATCCATGTCCGTCCCGCCAGTCAATCGGGCGCCCAGATCGGCCATGCGGTTGGCGATCTGCGTCTCGTCCAGCCCCGCCGCGCCAAGATCGAGCAGGGCGCCGGTCAGCGAAGCGACACCGGCCTTTCCGTCCGGATCGTAGGCGGTGCCGGCGGCAAAATCGATCTGGACGTCGAGAATCGGCAAGGCATGGGTTTCAACGAAATACACGCGGGCGCCGGAGGGGGCGACCCAGTGTTCGATTTTCGGGCCGGCTTCGGCGATCTGGACAAGCAGACAAAGGCACAGGCCGGCAAACAGCTTGAGGCGGTTCATGGGCGAATCTTTCAATGACGTGGCGCAGCGGCACGCGGACGCGGCGTCTGCGGCAAGGGCTGCGGATCGAGTTCGGCAACGGTCAGCGCATCGTCGCGCAGGTATTTTTGCGCGACCGCCTGCACCTGCTCGGCGGTCACCGCCTGCAGTTTCTCGATCATGCGCCGGTCGAGCCTGTGCGAGATGCCGGCCGACTCGAGCTGCCCGATTTCCATGGCCTGCCCGAACATCGAGTCCAGCTTGTAGATCTGGCCAGCGACGAGCTGCGCCCTGGCCCGCGTGAGTTCCTCGGCGGTCACGCCGTCTTTCTGGATGCCCGCCAGTTCGGCGCGAAAGCCGGCTTCCAGTTCAAGCGGCGTCTTTCCCGCGCTCGGCGAGCCCTGCACGTAGAACATGCCGGGGCCGCGCGCGGTGGTGTCGTAACCGACGCCAGCGGCCACCGCCAGACGCTGTTCGCGGATCAGGTGCTTGGAGAAGCGCGCCGCGTCGTGCCCGTCGAGAATCGCCGAGAGCATTTCCAGCGCGTAGGGATCGCTGTCCTTTTCAACGTCACGAATGACCGGCACCTTGTAGGCCATCAGGACCACCGGCAGATCGGCTGGCGCCTTCACCGTCAGGCGGCGAATACCGACCTGCGCCGGCTCGTCCTGCGGCTTGCGCGCCGGCAGGTCGCGCGCCTTGAGCGGGCCGTAGTATTTCTCGGCCAGTTTGAAAACCTGCTGGTGCTCGACGTCGCCGACGATCACCACGTAGGCGTTGTTCGGCACGTACCAGCGCTCGTACCACTCGCGCGCATCGTGCACCGTCATGTTCTCGAGGTCGTTCATCCAGCCGACGATCGGCACGCGGTACGGATGCGACTGGAAGGCGACGCCGCTCATCTGCTCGAAGAGCATCGACTGCGGCTGATCGTCGGTGCGCAGACGGCGCTCTTCCATCACGACCTTGATTTCCTGCGCGAACTCCTTGGCGTCGAGGCTCAGATGGCGCATGCGGTCGGCTTCGAGCTGGATCATCTCCTCAAGCTTCTGCTTGGGCACCTGCTGGAAATAGGCCGTGTAGTCGCGGCTGGTGAAGGCGTTGTCGCGTCCGCCGGCTGCGGCCACGCGGCGATTGAACTCGCCCGGCCCGGCACTCGGCGTTCCCTTGAACATCATGTGTTCAAGCACGTGCGCGACGCCGGTCGTCCCGTTTTTCTCGTCCATGCTGCCGGCGCGGTACCAGACCATGTGCGCCGCTGTCGGCGCCCGGTGGTCTTCCTTGACGATGACGCGCAGGCCGTTGGCCAGTCGATGCTCGAAGGGATTGGCCAGCGCCGCCAACGGCGCGCAAAGCGCCAACAGCAACGGTGCAAGGTGACTCAGTCTCGTGTAACGCATGGGCAGGAATCGCTTCTGTTAGAATTTGCCGTTGAACGGACGTGAATTAACGTAAAAAAAGCCTTTGCGGCGGCATCTTACCATCGCCGCAAGCCCGAAAAGCCTTTGAGACTCGGAAGCACCATGTTTGGTTTCCTGAAGAAATCCACCAGCAAAACCGTCGCTCCCGACGCTCCGGCCACGCCGGTCGACATCGCCTCGGACAGCCCGGCACCCGCGCCTTCCTGGCGCGAACGCCTGCAGGCCGGGCTGGCACGCACCCGCGCACAGCTTGGCGGCAAGCTCAAATCGATTTTCTCGCGTGGCAAGGTCGACGACGAGTTGCTCGACGACCTCGAAACGCTGCTCCTGACCAGCGACGTCGGCATGGAGGCGACCCAGCATCTGCTGCACGAACTGAAGACGCGCGCCAAGCGCGACAAGCTCGAAACGCCGGAAAGCATCCAGAAGGCGCTGGCCGACGCACTGCACGAGCTGCTGCTGCCGCTCGAGCAAGGTCTCGACGTGAGCAGCCACAAGCCCTTCATCATCATGCTTGCCGGCGTCAATGGCGCCGGCAAGACGACCTCGATCGGCAAGCTGGCCAAGTATTACCAGGCACACGGCAAGTCGGTGCTGCTCGCCGCCGGCGACACCTTCCGCGCCGCCGCGCGCGAACAGCTGCAGGTCTGGGGCGAACGCAACGGCGTCACGGTCATTGCGCAGGAGTCGGGCGACCCGGCCGCCGTCATCTTCGACGCGATTGCCGCGGCCAAGGCCCGGGGAATCGACATCGTCATCGCCGATACGGCCGGCCGCCTGCCGACGCAGTTGCACCTGATGGAGGAAATCGCCAAGGTGCGCCGCGTCATCCAGAAAGCCGACCCGTCCGGCCCGCACGAAACACTGCTCGTGCTCGACGCCAACATCGGCCAGAACGCGCTGGCGCAGGTCAAGGCCTTCGACAAGTCGATCAGCGTCACCGGCCTCGTCCTGACCAAGCTCGACGGCACGGCCAAGGGCGGCATCGTCGCAGCGATTGCCCGCCAGTGCCCGAAGCCGATCCGCTTCATCGGCGTCGGCGAAGGCATCAACGACCTGCGCCCGTTCAACGCCCGCGACTTCGTGGACGCGCTGTTCGAATGATCAGCGCGAGCGCCGTCACCAAGCGCTATCCCGAGGGACTCGAGGCGCTCAAAAACGTCAGCTTCGAGATCAGCGCCGGCGAGATGGTTTTCATCACCGGGCATTCCGGTGCCGGCAAATCAACGCTGTTCAAGCTGCTCGCTGCGATCGAACGGCCGACCTCGGGCAGCATCGTGGTCAACGGCCAGAACCTGGCGGCGCTGCGCAAAAGCGCGATTCCCTACCTGCGCCGCAATTTCGGACTGATCTTCCAGGACCAGAAGCTGCTCTTCGACCGCAGCGTGCTCGACAACGTCCTGCTGCCGCTTGCCATCGTCGGCCTGCCGGCCAGGGAAGCCGTTCGCCGGGCACGCGCCGCGATCGACAAGGTCGGCCTGCTCGAACGCGAACGGGCCCTGCCCATCTCGCTGTCCGGCGGCGAACAGCAGCGCCTCGCCATTGCCCGTGCGGTGGTCAATCGTCCGGCGATCCTGCTCGCCGACGAGCCGACCGCCAACCTCGATGCCGAATCGGCGTCCGACATTCTCGAAATCTTCCGCGCCTTTCATCAGGTCGGCGTCACCACCGTCATTGCGACGCACGACCCGCAATGGATGTCGCGCCTCTCGCCGCGCGTGCTGCGCCTCGACAAGGGGCTGATGCAGGCCCCGGACAACAGCCCGTCGCCAGCCGGAGCCGCCGCATGACCGCCTGGCTTGCACAGCATCTGGCCGCCCTGCGCGATGCCCTGCGGCGCTTGGCCGCATCGCCGCTCAATACCATCCTGTCGCTGCTCGTGATCGGTATCGCGATGACGCTGCCCGCCGCCGGCTGGGTCGTCCTCGACAATTTGCGCGCCGTGACGCGCAGCGCATCGAGCGTGCAGCAGATCAGCCTGTTCATGACGCTCGATGCCGGCAAGCGGGAAATCGGCGAAATCGAATCCCGCCTGCGCGACGCCAAGGCCGGTACCTGGCGCTACATCCCGAAAGACGAAGCGCTCAAGCGCCTCCAGTCGTCCGAGGGAATGGCCGAAATCGTCGCCAGCCTGCCCCGGAACCCGCTGCCCGACGGATTTGTCGTCGAACCCGCCGATGCGCAGCCCGAATCGATCGAGCGCCTGGCCAAAACCTTCGCCGGCTGGCCGAAAGTGGCGCACGTCCAGCTCGACTCGGCTTGGGTCAAGCGCTTCGATGCGTTCCTGCGCATCGGCAAACTCGTCGTCACGCTGCTCGCCGGCCTGTTTGCCGGCGCGCTGGTTGCGGTGACCTTCAACACCATCCGCCTGCAGATCCTGGCACAGGGCGCCGAAATCGAGGTCGCCAAGCTGATCGGCGCAACCGATGCCTTCATCAGCCGCCCGTTCCACTACTTCGGCGCCCTGCAAGGTGCGCTCGGCGGACTGCTGGCCGCATTGTTCGTCGCAGCCGGCGGCCATCTGCTGGCGACGCCGGTCGCCGAACTGGCCACCTTGTACGGCGGTAATTTCTCCCTGCACGGCCTGTCGCTCGGCGACACGGCATTGCTCGCTGCCGCCGGTGCACTGCTCGGCTGGCTGGGCGCACAAATTTCAGTCGCCATCCACCTGCGCCGTATCGGCTAACCCTCCGGTTGCGCACCGCACGCCCCCGCTTGCATAAGCTGCGCCAGCGGGGGATAGTGGAGCACCCGAAGCGAATGAGTTCCCCATGGATAATTCTAGAATTGGCAACGGGCCAGACAACGGCGCACGGGACCTGATCCTTGAACAGGCGGGTCAGTCACAGCCTTCCCTCGATGCTTCGGCCATGCTCGTCGAAAGCATCGACCGCTGCCCGATTCCCATCTTCGTTCTCGACCGGCAGCATCGTCTCGCCCACTGGAACCATGCACTGAGCAGCCTTTCCGGCCTGCCGGTGAGCGAAATGCTCGGCACCTGCGCTCAATGGCGCGCCTTTTACCCCAGCCAGCGACCGACGCTCGCCGACCTGATTCTCAAAGGCGCGCGGGATGGCGAGATCGAACACTTCTATCGGGGAAAATGCAGAAAATCGCAGCTGATCGAAGGGGCCTACGAAGCCGAGGATTATTTTCCGACGATTGGCAACAACGGTCGCTGGCTGTTTTTTACGGCAGCGCCCTTGCGCGACAGCAACGGTCAATTGCTTGGCGCCATCGAAACGCTGCAGGACATCACGAACAGGAAATGTGCCGAGCAGGCACTGCGCGAAAGCGAGGCCCGCTACCGGACGATGAGCATCACCGACGCGCTGACCATGCTCTACAATTCGCGGCACTTCTACGATCAGCTGGCGATTGAAACCGAACGGGCAAACCGCTATCGGCGCCCGCTGTCCCTGCTCCTGCTTGATGCCGACAACTTCAAGCAGCTGAACGACACCCACGGTCACCTTGAAGGCGATCATGCACTGCACATTCTGGCCAACGTCATCAGAAGTTGCCTGCGCAGCACCGATACGGCCTATCGTTACGGGGGAGAGGAATTTACCGTCCTGCTCCCGGAAACCGATCTCGATGCCGCAAAAATCTTTGCCGAGCGGCTGCGCAAAACCTTTGCCGATACGCCGATCAAACTCGGCTCGGGAACCGTCATTTACAGTTCGGTGAGCATCGGCATCACGGAATACACCGCGCAGGAAGCCGTCCAGAGTTTTATCCGCCGGGCCGACGACGGCGTCTATCTGGCAAAACGCCGCGGCAAAAACTGCATTGCCGCGGCTCCCGCACCGACCGCCTGTGCCGATACGGCAATCAACTGACTGGGTCCGCGCATAAAAAAACCGGCAGATGCCGGTTTTTTCCCCTGCTGCTGCAGCCTACGACTTGGTTTTTGAACCCTTGTCCTTGTCTGTTTTCGTCGGCACGATGAAGCCGCCCACTGGTGCAGCAGCCTGTTTCGGCTGCTTCTGCTTCTTCACTTCCTTGTTGCTGCGCAACTGACCTTTAGCCATGCTCTTTCTCCTCGCACTACCGTGCATTCAAAAAACAACCGGCCCCCTCTGCCCCAGGACATCCGGCAACCGGACCACGTCAAGTGGCGGAAAAGCCGAGCTCCCTGCGATGATAGGCCACCGCGCGGCGAAACGCCGCAATTTATTGAACCTGAGGCCAGACGCCGACGTCGTGCAAGAAAGGACTCAAACCTTCTTGGCCCACTGCACGCACCAGCCATCGGGGTTGATGTCGCCCTCAACCAATTGACAGGTTTTGGATTCGGCGATGAAAAACTGGCACAGGCTGCACTTCTGATCGCCATTCGGCTGCATCTGGTACTTCACGCTGGCCTTGGTCAGTTTCTTGGTTGCCGATGGCGCGGCGGCACCCGGGCCGGCAGCGGAAGAATTGGCCGAAGGGCCGGCCGGAACGGGACTCTTCGCATCCGATTCTTTCTTGCTGTCGCAGCCGGAAAGCGCCGGCGGCAAACAAAGGCCGCAAGCGAACAGCAGCGCGCTGCGCAGCACCACTCTGCGGGATGGAATTTCCTCTTTCATGAATTTCTCCTGTAACCAATCAATCGTCAAGCCCCCTGTTTTCTGCTCGCCGGTCCCGTCGCTGCAAGCGGCTTCTGGCTGCCGACGATCCCCAGAATTTTGATTTCGTCCATGTCCAGACGCCTCGTATCTGGACAAAGCATGCCAGCGCACGACACCCGGTGCTGTACGCCAGCGCACCTACGGTGCGGTATTTCAGGATCGATGGACGATGGCCGACGCTGAGCAGCGTCGTGGCGTTCACAAGCGCTTCCATGCACAGGTAATACAGCGATAGTCTGTTCAGCGCAGCAAGTGCCACGCCGAACTTCTTTGTCGTTCGGTTATTTTTGCCTGGCGTTCACGCAAGATGTCGCGCGCTTCTGCAACAGCCACTTATTTCTGCGCGTCATTCCAGCATTTACGCAATCTCAGAAGCGTCACCGTGCCATCCGTCGGGCGCTATCGGGCCTTTCGAAAGCATCCATTTGTCAAATTCCATTTGACATCTTTACGCATCGCATCAGTCAAGCCAATGGCTTTGGCATACAAACATAATCTAGCCAAAAGCTAGCGTGGGCCGAAGCCGGCGTCCCTCTTTCCCCTGTTTTCCAGCCTCGGCCCACAAGGAGCATAATATGTCTGTCAGCAGCACGAATTACGCGCCTAGCGCGATCAACGATACCTACACGGTCAACGAGGATTCCATCCTCACCCTCAATCCGAGCCAGAGCGTCCTGCACAACGATGACGACGCCAATCAGGACAGATTGTCCGCCGTCCTGCTCAGCCCGCCGACAAACCCGCTTTTCAAGTCTTACGCCAACGGCACCTTCACTTTCGACGCCAGCAACTACGATTTGCTGGGCGTCGGCGATTCGCTCATCGAGACCTTCACCTACCAAGCCTACGATGGCCAGGCCTACAGCAACGTGGCGACGGTTTCGATCACAATCCACGGGGTCAATGACGATCCGACCGCCAACAACGACATCGCCGGCACCTCGGCCTCGTCGCCGGTCAGCATAGACGTCCTTGACAACGACACCGACGTGGACCAGTACGAGGGCCACTACGATACGCTTACCATCGTCGGCCTCAACGACCTGGCGGACACCGGCACTCCAGCAGATAGCTCGGGCAGCCAGCCCGGCGGCGGCTTGCTCATCACAACCGGGGCGGGCAGCAGCGTCGAGCTGGTGGATGGGCAACTCGTTTATACGCCCGACGCCAATTTTTTCGGCGTCGACACGTTCCAGTACACCATCAGCGACGGTCATGGGGGCTCGGCAACGGCGACGGTGTCGGTGACGGTCAATCCAGCCAACCAAGGACCGCTGGCCGTCAATGACCAGTACACGGCCAATGAGGATACGACGCTGACCGTCACCGCCGACACCGGCGCCCTGCTCAACGATAGCGACCCCAACACCGAAGTCCTGGGGGCCCAGCTCTTGTCCGGGCCGAGCAAAGGCATCCTGGAGGACTTCAATTCCGACGGCAGCTTCGTCTACAACCCCAATGGGGAATTCGAGTCGCTCGGCGCCAACCAGAGCGAGAACGTCACTTTTACCTATCAGGCCATCGACGGCAGCGGCGCTCGCCAGAGCGCGACCGTGACCATCCAAATCGATGGCGTCAATGATGCGCCGGTGGCCGTCGATAACACCTACACGGCGATCGAGGGTGTGCTCCTGACCGGCAAGAACATCGTCACCGACGACGATAACGGGCCCGCTGCCGGAGGCGTCGATCACGACGTGGACAGCTCGACGCTGACGGTGGTCTCCATCAACGGGACGGCCTTCGCCACCCTCGACGACAGGAGCGGCGGCTTTGTCGACTGGAAGGTGGTGACGCTCACGCACGGCACCTTGTACGTCAAGGCCGACGGCTCGACCGAGTACCAGACCCATTTGAACGATACCGCCGGCGACACCGTCACCTACACCATTTCCGATGACGCCCTGGCGTCCAACACGGCCAATGTGAATTTCACCATCACTTCGGTCAACGACACACCGGTGGCCGTGGATAACAACTACACGGCCACCGAGGATGTGCTCCTGACCGGCAAGAACATCATCACCGACGACGACAACGGCCCCGCAGCCGGCGGCGTCGATCACGACGTGGATAGCGCCAACCTGACCCTTGCCTCGGTCGGCGGGACGGCCTTTGCCAATCTCGGCGACGCGACCGGCGACTTTGCCGGCTGGAAGATGGTGGCGCTCACGCACGGCACCTTGTACGTCCAGGCCGACGGCTCGACCGAGTACCAGAGCAAACCGAACGATAGCGCCGGCGACACCGTCGCCTACACCATTTCCGACGGCGCCCTGGCGTCCAACACGGCCAACGTGAATTTCACGGTTACTCCGGCCAACGATCCCCCGGTGGCGGTGGACGACACCCTGTCAGGAACGCAGAACACGCCCTTGACCATCACTTCGGCAAATCTGTTCGGTGCCGACGGAGCCGGCCCGAACAACGACTACGACATCGACTCGGCCAGCTTCAGCAGCATTACGGTAACCGCCCTGGCGACCAACGGCAGCTTGCGACTGAATGGCACGGCAGTCACGCTGAATCAGGTGATTTCGGCAGACGCCATTGCCGCCGGCAACCTGAGTTTCGTGCCGAATACCAACTTCTACGGCAGTGCGGTGTTCAAGTACACCGTCAGCGATGGTGCAGCCAGCAGCAACGTCGCCAACGTAACGATCAACGTAGCGGGTGTGCCTTCCCTGGCGGATCGCTTCTTCATCAACGAGGTGGGGGTCGGCGTGGGAAGCGTTTCGCGCACCATCAATACCGACAACGGTACCGATACCGTCATCACCGGGCCGAGCCGGATCGAGCTGATCAACAACTTCAACAACGCGGTTTCCACTGCCGATCTGCGGACGGTACAGCTGGAAATCGTGAATCCTTCCGGCAATCTTGACGTCATCAGGTTCGACCAGCTGGTCGGGCTCACGGTGGACAAGGACGGCAATCCGCTCGGCGGATCGGCCATCTCCGGCAATGGCGTCCTGGTGCTGTACGAGCCCAACGGATCCGGGCTAGGCATTTGGGAGGTGTATAACAACAACAGTCTCGGCTCGTCCGGCACTTACCAGGATAGCCAGTGGGCCCTGGGCAGCGATGTCACCAGTCCGGTCGCGGTCAATCTGGTCCAGGCCGGGTCATCGCTTGATTTCTTCGCCGCCAACGGAGCCCTGCTTTCCAACCTGACGACACCGGAGGAAGCGAACCCGTCGCAAACCTTCCTGACCGGAATCGGCGCACTGGGCAGCGGCACGCACCCCCTCGGATCCGTCAGTCCTTTTCTGCTTCCGGATCGCTCTTCGCCCTGGTTTGGCGGCGCTCAACTGAACCCAGGCTCCGTCCCGCAAGATGTCGCGGACCTGATCGCTGCCCAGAACACCCAGTTCAACGCCAGCCTGGCCAGCCCGGACGATCATGTCTTCGCCCGGGATTACGACCGCTACCTCACGAGCAGCAAGGGCAGCAGCGTCGACAACGTCTTTATCGACCAGAACGACGCCGGCGACTGGAGTTATGGCCCGACGGCGATGGGCACATTCGGCTTCAAGAACGCCGTCTTGACCGCCAACGGCAAGCTCATCAATGTCGCCAACCCCCTCGACGCCGGCGACAATATCAACCCTAATCAGGGGACCAATCAGCATGGAGATGTCATCACCAGTATCAGCAATGAGGATGGACAGACCATCGCCATCTACAGCGGTGCCGGTAGCGGCGGTGCCGGCCAGGATTTTGTGTACGGCGTGGCCGGAGCGGACACGCTGCACGGCAACGGCGGCGACGATTTCCTGTACGGCAGCGGCGGCAACGACTTCCTGTTCGGCGACAGCGGCGGCGATCGGCTCAACGGCGGTAACGGGAACGATAACCTGAATGGCGGGACCGGCCGGGATAGTTTCGTCTTCAGCACCGCGCTGGATGGGGCGAACAATGTCGATACCATCGATGGCTTCGTCTCCGGGACCGACAAGATCTGGCTCGATCACGCCGTCTTCGCGACACTGACCGCCGGTTCCATGAACGGCGGCGCCTTTGTCGCAGGGGCGAGTCCGACCGAGACGGTCAGCACCCGTATCGTGTACAACACGTCCACGGGAGCGCTGTACTACGACACCGACGGCAATGGCAGCGGAGCGATGGTCCAGTTCGCCGTTCTCACCGGGCATCCAACCCTGACAGCGGCAGATTTCCTGGCCATCTGAGCACTTGGGCCGGTTGGGTGGCCAGGATTGGCCACCCAACTGCCGGCCGCCAGATGCCTTGATCAGATGGCGCAACTCAGCAAACCGCGTAGGAAAACCACGGGTCATATCATGGCCGACTTCTGACGCAAATCGGGGCTTTGTCTGACATATCGCCTCGCGCCAAATCCCTAGAATCCACCGTTCTCCTGGCTATCAATAGCCCGATCGGCGCAGGACCCCAGCGTGGGTTGCGCCGCTTCACGACAGCCAGGCATTGGATGGAGCAAGAGAGCGATGAGCGCGTTTGTTCGTTTAGCGGACGGCAAGACGGAGGTAGCGACCGATCGCCGGAACAGGCAGCGGCTGCCGGCACTGCCCTGGCATGCAACGCTGTTGCTCGGCGAGGCCGCCTTCGTCTGCTGCAAGTGGATATTGCCGACCCTCTGTGCGTCCAGCCGGACGCTGCAGCCCATCGCAGCCTATTGCTCGGGCTTCGCCGTGCCGTTCTCGGCACTCGTCCTGCTGTCCGGCATTGGCGTTCTCGCCGCACGCAAGAGACGGCGATCGCCGGACAAGGACCATGAATTTCAACAAGGGAGTGAGACAAATGAAACGGAAAATTGCTTACGTGACCGGTGGCATGGGCGGCATCGGCAGCTCGATCTGCCAGCGACTGGCGGATGACGGTTTCACGGTAGTCGCCGGCTGCGGGCCGAATTCGCCGCGCAAGAAACAATGGCTGGCTGAACAGAAGGCCCTTGGCTTTGACTTCGTCGCCTCCGAGGGCAACGTTTCCGACTGGGACAGCACGGTCGCCGCGTTGACCAAGGTGCGTGCCGAGGTCGGCGAGATCGACGTGCTGGTCAACAACGCCGGGATCACGCGCGACGGCGTCTTCCGCAAGATGACCCCGGCAGACTGGAAAGTCGTGATCGACACCAATCTGAATTCTCTCTTCTTCGTCACGCGGCAGGTGCTCGACGGCATGCTCGAGCGCGGCTGGGGGCGGATCATCAACATCTCGTCGATGAACGGCCAGAAGGGTCAGTTCGGCCAGACCAACTACTCGACGGCGAAAGCCGGCATGCACGGCTTCACGATGGCGCTGGCGCAGGAAGTGGCGAGCAAGGGCGTGACGGTGAATACCGTCTCGCCGGGCTATATCGGCACCGACATGGTCAAGGCGATCCGCGCCGACGTGCTCGACAAGATCGTCGGCACGATCCCGGTCAAGCGCCTCGGAAAGCCCGATGAAATCGCCTCGATGGTCGCCTGGCTGGCCTCCGATCAGAGCGCTTTCGCCACGGGCGCCGACTTTTCGCTCAACGGCGGCAACCACATGGGCTGAGCTCCGGCCAGTCGATCAATGACAGAATCACCCCCAAGGAGTTTGAGATGAGCAGAGAAGTCGTAGTCCTGAGTGCGGTCCGTTCGGCGATCGGCACTTTCGGCGGTGCGCTGGCCGATTTTGAAGCCTGCGAACTGGCCGGCATCGTGATGAAGGAATCGGTCGTCCGCTCGGGCGTCGATCCGCAGCAGATCAGTTACGTCACGGTCGGCAACTGCATGCCGACCGATGCGCGCTACGCCTATGTGTCGCGCGTCGCGTCCATCCAGGCCGGGCTGCCGATGGCGTCGGTGGCGATGCAGGTCAGCCGGCTGTGCTCGTCCGGCCTGCAGGGAATCGTCACCACCGCGCAGAACATCATGCTCGGCGACGCCGACTATGGCATCGGCGGCGGCGTCGAGGTCATGTCGAAAGCGGCGTACATGCTGCCCGCGCTGCGCACCGGTGCGCGCATGGGCGACGCCACGGCGATCGACAGCATGGTCGCCGTGCTGACCGATCCGTTCGGCGTCGGCCATATGGGGATCACCGCCGAAAACCTCGCCGCCAAACACCACATCACGCGCGAGACGCAGGATGCGTTCGCACTCGAATCGCAGCGCCGCGCGGCGCGGGCGATTGCCGAAGGCCGCTTCAAGTCGCAGATCGTTCCGATCGTCAAGCAGACGCGCAAGGGCGAGGTGGTGTTCGATACCGACGAGCACGTCAAGCCGACCACGACGCTGGAAAGCCTCGCCAAGATGAAGCCGGCGTTCAAGAAGGACGGCACGGTGACCGCCGGCAACGCTTCCGGAATCAACGACGGCGCCGCCTTCTTCGTGCTGGCTGCGGCCGATGTGGCGGCCAGGGCCGGCCACCAGCCGCTCGCGCGTCTGGTTTCCTACGCGGTGGCCGGCGTACCGAACGAGCTGATGGGCGAAGGCCCGATCCCAGCCACCCACCTGGCGTTGAAAAAGGCCGGGCTGCGCCTCGACCAGATGGACGTCGTCGAGTCGAACGAAGCCTTTGCCGCGCAGGCGCTGTCGGTCGCCAAGGTGCTCGAACTCGACCTCGCGAAAACCAACCCGAACGGCGGCGCGATCGCCCTCGGCCACCCGGTCGGCTGCTCGGGCGCCTTCATCGCCACCAAGGCGCTCTACGAACTGCAGCGCAGCGGCGGCAAGTACGCGCTGGTCACCATGTGCATCGGCGGCGGCCAGGGCATCGCCGCCATCTTCGAACGCGCCTGAACCCGCACCGCGAGCCAGAAACCGACGGGCCGAACCGTCGGTTTTTTTGCGCCTTTTTTTCGCCGGGCCACGGCACGCACTGCGCCGAAAAGGCGGCCGATATTAAGAAAACACTTTAACTTGCGAGCCTAATGTCATCATCCGCCGGGACGACTATGGCTTATCCACATTTTCTGTGGATAAGTCTGTGGAAGAAACGTGGAAGCACTGGCTAAGTGCCTGCCAATGAAGGTTTTCTCTTACATTGGGAACTTATTGAGCAAACCGCCAACTCATTGTTTTATAACTGGAAATTTATTTGCAGCAGCTTGTCGCCGGATAAGCCCTTGTTGCGATGCAAGAAATCGAGAAGCGCTGCGCCGTGTGAATAAGTCAAGTCTTGACAAGCGTTTTTTTCGCTGCGCAGTGCTGCTGACCGGAAATCCCGCGAATCACCGCGCCTTCGGTGACTGCGTGGCCTTGGGCGATGAAGGCGATGATCCGCATTTTGCCGCTCGCTGTCGGTGCCTGGAACAACGCGTATTCCGGCCTATTAAAGTCGCAAACTGGCGTCTAGTATCCATGCGGGCTTCAAGGCAGTCAATTTTCGAGTATCAACAGTAAAGGTCGAAAACTCAGCATCAACCCCCCCCCGGCGGCGCACCATCCGCCCATTAAAGTCGAAAACCACTCGTGAAAACCCGGCTGGGGACCAAAGTTTCCAGCAAATATCGGGTATCCGTAATCTGTGGTTGATGGCTAAATTGCATGCTGCTTTGCAGCAGACCAACTCCCGCTCCCGGCTCACATAAAAACCGGCGAGTGCCTCAGTTGTGCCCGAATACGACGTTCGCTGGACGTAAAAGCGGACAGTCAGGAAATATCTGAATTGGGCGGTCTGCCACGGTTTTTCGCGACAGATCCGCTAGGGAGCGTACTTCCTACCAGCATGAACGGTCCATTCACGAATACGCCATGAGTCGGTGTCTCCGCAGTGGTCTCGGCACAGCTTGGTCAACGGCTATCGACGTGAACTCGTTCAGACCCGGGTTGAATGTGAAGCTGGCGTCAAAGTCGATCCTACGAAACGTTTGCATCTGGGTAATCCGTTCCTGTACGTCGATGTTGATAAACTCTTCATCAAATTCATCGCGGCTCGCCAAGTAATCATCCGTCGAGACTTCGGCCGTGAACATCACCGTGAGCAGATTGAACCGATACTGTACATACAGAACCCCTCCCGCCAAAGCTGAGAGCGAAAGCACTTCCGGGTCCTCAACACCTTCGTAGTCTTCGACAGAAAAGCTTCGTAACGCTCTCGCGCATCTCCTAGGTAGTTCGGCATCCTCCAGAAACTTCTGCCCGTCTGGTAAAGGCATCTGCTGCAAGTACGAGATCGCGGCTTCTGCCGCGAGTTCCTCCATCTCGTTTCCAAGTCGGTCTTCGAACTCTTCGTGCTTGATGCTATGTAAAACCCTATCGATCTCCGCGTCGGCAAATTCCTTTAGTGAGAGAAACGGCCGCACATTTCCTGCAATTCCCTCTCTAACCCGGTCGGCTTCGAGGTCGGGATGCAGGGTTGTGCCAGTCGGCTCCGCCTTGAAAAAATCATTCGCATTCGCGTTGATGAATATTAGATCTTCGGGGCCGGCGTATTTTTCTTTCATGAAGCTCAAAAGCGACAACCACATCAGGCTGTCTCTATAGCCTTTCTCGCTGTCGCGAAAAGGGCGGGTGGCGTTAATCGCCCTCGACACCAATAGTGCGTGCGGGACACTTTCGAAGGGGACAAAACGCAAATTCTTGAATCGGCCGGTCAGAACGGCGCGAAAATCGTAAGCTTCGTCCAAAGCGAGCGCTTGGGGCACTGTCGGTTTTGACTGGAAATCCGTTGCGCGTCGAAGCCCCTTCGCTAATTCCTTAGTTACAGCAGCACGTTCTGAGCGGAACTTCGCGTTCATTTCCTCACAGACGACATCCGACACGAGTACAGTCGCGCCCTCGTTGCTAACGTAGTTCGCCAACAGTTCGAACAGTGGTGCCCTCAGGAACCCGTGATTGAAGAACACGTTGGTATCAATGAAATCAGCATGCTCCTCCAGCAGTAAGAGGAGCGATTGAATCTGCTGCTGCGGTATAGAAGGGATGTCGGGATACAAGAGTGTCCGGATTGAGTATCCAAAGTGTTGGCGTCTCATATCCTAGCGCTTTCCTCCCACACACGAAGATATCAGTTCCGCTTTCGTCCTGACGTCGCCACTCGATCCCCATGTACTTGGAATTCAAGTGCTCATAAAGCTTCAACACTTGCGGCGCGCCCCCGATATGCGCTGTTCTGAAAAGAAAGGAGTTCGCCTCTACTTCGCGGAGC
>JBAQRB010000235.1:0-10544 GCA_049295655.1 Rhodocyclaceae bacterium | reverse complement strand
CCGCATCGGCGCGCGGCAGGCGCAGCGTCGGCGTACCGGTCGGACCATCGAACAGGTCGATCAACGTGCGCGCCAGCGGCTTGATGCGTTCGGCGGCAATGCGGATACGCGCGCCCTGCGGACTGTGTAGCTCGATCTGCTCGTCGTCGGCGATATTGGCGATGCGCGCCGCGTCGAGCCAGCGCCCGTCGCTGCGGAACAGGCTGTGCAGCAGCGGCGCCAGCGGCAAACGCTCGCCGTCGACGACGATGCCCATGTCCAGCCCGAACCAGCCGGCTTCGCCTTCGCTCAGCTCGGCATCCCACGATTCGACGCTGAGGACGTGATGACGGAAGTCGGCCGGGATGACGACCCGCCAGCCGGCAGCGCGCAGTTGCGGCGCGATACGGCTCGAAAAGTCCGTCCAGGCGGTCTCGCTTTCCAGCCCGTAGGCGGTCGGCGCAAAGCCACCGGTCACGGACACCGCACTGGCCACGACCGGTGCAAAGCCGAGCGTGGCAAGCAAGGCGAGTTGCGCTTTTTCATCGACTGGTTTGCGCAGGACGCGAACCGTCTCGCCGCCACCGACCGTGACGTAATCCTGCGGATCGTGCGCCGTCATCGACGCTTCCCCGTAAGCAAACCTGACCTCGGCGTAATCGTAATAGCCGTTATTGAAGGTGGCTGCGTACTTGCGGTGCTTGTAGATCGCCCAACTACGCAGCGAATGCAGGGTGATCACCGGCTGTAGCGGCATATCGATTTCACGCAGCCGGCCCGCGGCATCGGCGTCGGGCAGCGGGATGTCGGGTGCGAGTTCGGCCAGGACGTTGGCAATCAGCGGCAGGTCTGCGGGCGTCAGCGGCGGGAGCTGAAACAGCACATCGAGCAAAGCCGGCGCGGTTTTCGTCTGCACCGGCCCGACCGCGCCGGAATCCGGATCGATGTAATACGGCGGCTCGGTCAGGATCAGGATGGCTGAAGGCGGACGGGTCACCAGGTGCGGAACGATCTGCCGGTGCGTATCGGTTTGCCAGGTAATTTCGCCGGGGCGCTCCGGGCTGGCGCTGAGCAAGCGAAGCGGCCCTTTGTGCGGCGAACTCCCGGTCGGACAGAAATAAGCCCGTCCGGTGGCGAGTGCCGCATCGACGAGGAGCGCGCCGTTCTTGTCGGACAGGACGGCGCTCTCGCCAAGATGGCCTTTGCCGCAAATCTTCAACATCAGACGAAAAACGTCCAGGTCGCCGGCATCGGTGAATTGCGGCGGGGCGAGCAGCGCGCGTTCGGCGTTGTTCCAGTCGCCCGTGTTGCGTTTTTCCGGCGCGCCCGGATCGATGCGCCCCTTGATGGTCTGGAGAATGAACTGCCGATGCCAGGAAGAGAAATGGATCAGGTAATGGATCGACTGCGTCGCCTTGCTCCTGGCTTTCGGTTTTTTCGCAGCGACCTGGCTGGCCCGGCGCAGGTTGTAGATCCATTGCAGCAGCGCCGGATTGCTCAAGGTGGTCGGCGCTGCCGGTTTGGCAACGGGCGCAGCGCGTCGTTCGAGCATGTAGAGCAACACGGCGGCGGCGTGCTTGCAGGCAAATGTTTTTGCGCAACTGCACTGACTCTCGATGTCCAGAAAGGTCTCGCCGTCGATTTCCATCTCGTCGAAGAAGATTTCAAGTTCGATATTGCGCGAACCGGTATTGCGGATTTCGCTCCATAGAGAGTCATCGCTCATCTCGACCTTGACGATGCTTCCGATCTCGGCCGCAGACGCCTTCAGCTCGCGCTCATGAAAATTGTCCTTGAGGTCTTGCAGCGTATAGCGACGGGTCGGCGGCAGCATGGTGGAAGGTTCCGCAGGAACAGCTTGAGGCTGGATAATAAAAAACGGCGCCGCAGCACCGTTTTCTGGAAAAAGACGAATACCCGCCGATCGGCGCAGCGGGGTGAATTACTCGTCCATCACCGCGTTGGTATACACGTCCTGCACGTCGTCGAGACTCTCGAGCACGTCGATCAGCTTGTGCATGCGCACGGCGTCGTCACCGGCGAGTTCGATCTCGACGTCGGCCTTCATCGTCACCTGGCCGAACTCGGACTTGAAGCCGGCGGCTTCGAGCGCTTCGCGGACCGTGATGTAGTCGTGCGGCGGCGTGATCACTTCGATCGAACCGTCGTCGTTGGTCAGCACGTCGTCGGCGCCGGCCTCGATCGCCGCGTCCATCAGTGCCGCCTCGTCGGTGCCGGGGGCGAACAGCATCTGGCCGCAGTGCTTGAACTGGAAGGCGACGCAGCCGTCGGTGCCCATGTTGCCATGGTACTTGTTGAAGGCGTGGCGCACTTCGGCGACCGTACGCGTGCGGTTGTCGGTCAGGCAATCGACCATCACCGCGGCGCCGCCGATGCCGTAGCCCTCGTAGCGGATTTCGATGTAATCGACGCCTTCGAGCTCGCCGGTGCCCTTCTTGATCGCGTTGTCGATCTTGTCCTTGGGCATGTTGACGCCCTTGCCCTTGTCGACGGCCATGCGCAGGCGCGGGTTGAAGCCCGGATCGCCGCCGCCCATCTTGGCGGCCACGGTGATTTCCTTGGCAATCTTGGAGAACGTCGCGCCGCGCTTCTCATCCTGGCGACCCTTGCGGTGCTGGATGTTGGCCCATTTGGAGTGACCGGCCATGCTAACCTCGTCTGTCTGCAGCATTTGCCGCGCAAAATGCCCGGCAAATGGTTAATAATCAAGCCGCGTATTCTAGCACTTTCAACACTTTCAACACTTCCAACCGCACCCTGCCACGCATTCCGGAGTCAATCATGGCCACCCCGCTGCTCATCGCTCGTCACCAAGAAACCGAACTCGCCCTGCTGCCGGCGCTCGCCAACCGGCACGGGCTGATCGCCGGCGCGACCGGCACCGGCAAGACGGTCACGCTGCAGCGCCTGGCCGAGCGCTTCTCGGCGATCGGCGTGCCGGTCTTCATGGCCGACATCAAGGGCGACCTGTCGGGACTCGCCGCACCGGGCAGCGTGACGCCCAAGCTCGCCGAGCGGCTTGCCGCGCTGGGCATCGACGATTTCGTGCCGCAAAAATCGCCGGTCGCCTTCTGGGACGTCGCCGGCCAGCAGGGCCACCCGGTACGCGCGACGATCTCCGACATGGGACCCGTGCTGCTCGCCCGCCTGCTGAACCTCAACGACACGCAGGCCGGCGTGCTGCAGCTCGTCTTCAAGATCGCCGACGACAGCGGCCTGCTGCTGCTCGACCTGAAAGACCTGCGCGCCATGGTGCAGCACGTCGGCGAACATGCGAAGGAGTTCACCACCGAATACGGCAACGTCTCGGCGGCGTCGATCGGCGCCATCCAGCGCGGCCTGCTCGGCCTCGGCGACCAGGGCGGCGAAGATTTCTTCGGCGAGCCGATGCTCGACATCAACGACCTGATGCAGACCGACGACGGGCGCGGCGTCATCAACATCCTCGCCGCCGACCAGCTGATGGCTTCGCCGCGCCTCTACTCGACCTTCCTGCTCTGGCTGCTCGCCGAACTCTTCGAGCAGTTGCCCGAGGTCGGCGATCTCGACAAGCCGAAGCTCGTTTTCTTCTTCGACGAGGCGCACCTCTTGTTCAACGAGGCGCCGCCGGCGCTGCTCGAAAAGATCGAGCAGGTCGTCCGCCTGATCCGCTCGAAGGGCGTCGGCGTCTATTTTGTCACGCAGAACCCGCTCGACATCCCCGACAGCGTGCTCGGCCAGCTCGGCAACCGCGTCCAGCACGCGCTGCGCGCCTTCACGCCGCGCGACCAGAAGGCGGTCAAGGCCGCCGCCGAGACGATGCGCGCCAATCCGGCGTTCTCGGTCGAAAGCGCGATCACCGAACTGGGCGTCGGCGAAGCGCTGATTTCCCTGCTCGACGAAAAAGGCCGGCCGACCGTCGTCGAGCGCGCCTTCGTCCTGCCGCCCGCCTCGCGCATCGGGCCGCTGTCCGCCGACGAGCGCCAGGCGGTGATCAAGGGATCGGCGATCTACGGCCACTACGAGGCGCTGATCGACCGCGAATCGGCTTACGAGAAGCTCAAGGCGCGCGTTGCGCCGGCGGCCGCCAGCAACGGCAAGGAAACCACCGGCACGGCGGCAATCCCCGAAGCGCCGGCCCCCGAGGCTTCGGGCGGCGGCTGGTTCGGCGGACTTGGCGATCTGCTCGGCGGCAGTTCGGGCAGCGGCGGGCGGATCAAGGGCGGCGATTCGGTGTTCGAAGCGGCGGCCAAGAGCGCCGCGCGCGCGATCGGCTCGCAGGTCGGCCGCGAGATCATCCGCGGCGTTCTCGGCTCGCTCCTCGGCGGCACGCGGCGGCGTTAGGCGCGATGCCTGGCGTCCATCGAGACTGCCCGAAATGCGCAGGAGTACAATCCGCCCGATGACTGCCCTGCTCGTCCTGACCAACCTGCCCGACCTGGCCGCCGCCGAGGCGCTGGCCAATGCGCTGATCGAGGCGCGCCTTGCCGCCTGCGTCAACATCCTGGCGCCGTGCCGTTCGGTCTATCGCTGGCAGGGGGCCGTCGAAACCGCCAGCGAGGTGCCGCTGCTGATCAAGACGACCGAGGCGCGCTACGCCGCGCTCGAAGCGGCGATCCGCGCCTCCCACCCCTACGATCTGCCCGAAGTGATCGCGCTTCCGCTCAGCCACGGACTGCCCGACTACCTCGCCTGGGTAGCCACCGAAACCCGCCCGACTGACTGACCTCAAATGCGCTTATTCCGCTTATTCCAGACCCGCTGGCTGCTCGCCCTGCTTTACCTGATCGCCCCCCTTTTTGCCTCCCTCGCCCACGGCGAGGAATTCCTCGATCCGGCGCTCGCCTTCAAGCCGACGGCGCGCGCGCTCGACGGGCAGACCGTCGAAGTGCGCTTCGAGATCGCCAAGGGCTATTACCTGTACCGCGACAAGCTGCGCTTTGCCGCCGAGCCGGCGAGCGTGCAGCTCGGCGCGCCCGAACTGCCCAAGGGCAAGGAGAAGAACGACGACACCTTCGGCAAGGTCGAGGTCTATTACAAGGAGGCGGTGATCCGCCTGCCGGTCGAACGCAACAGCTCGGGGCCGCTCGCGCTGACGCTGAAAGTCACCTCGCAGGGCTGCGCCGACGCCGGCATCTGCTACCCGCCGCAGGCGCAGAAGCTCGCGCTCGAACTGCCCGACCCGGCCAGCGCGCCGGCGGCCGCGGCGAGCAACGGCGGCGACGAATCGGGGCGCATCGCGCAGCTGCTCAAGAACGCCGGTTTCTGGACCGTCCTCGCCTTCTTCTTCGTCGCCGGACTCGGCCTGTCGCTGACCCCCTGCGTCTTCCCGATGATCCCGATCCTCTCCGGCATCATCGTCGGCCACGGCCACCACGTCTCGCGCGGACGCAGCTTCGCGCTCTCTGCCGCCTACGTGCTCGGCATGGCGGCGACCTACGCGGCGGCCGGCGTCGCCGCCGGCTTCACCGGAACGCTGCTCTCGAGCGCGCTGCAAAGCCCGTGGGCGCTCGGCGGCTTCGCGCTGGTTTTCGTCGTCCTGTCGTTCTCGATGTTCGGCTTCTACGAGCTGCAGCTGCCGACCGCGCTGCAAAGCAAGCTCTCGGAAGAAGCCGGCCACCTGCGCGGCGGGCGCGGCATCGGTGTCTTCGTGATGGGCGCCCTCTCGGCGCTGATCGTCGGCCCCTGCGTCGCGGCGCCCTTGGCCGGCGCGCTGCTCTACATCGGCCAGACGCACGACGCGCTGCTCGGCGGATCGGCGCTGTTCGTGATGGGCATCGGCATGGGCGCGCCGCTGCTCGCCGTCGGCCTGTCGGCCGGCAGCCTGCTGCCGCGCTCGGGGCCGTGGATGGAGGCCGTGAAAAAAGCCTTCGGCGTGATCCTGCTCGGCACCGCGCTGTGGCTCGTCTCGCCGCTCGTCCCGCTGACCGTGCAGATGCTCGCCTGGGCGCTGCTGCTGATCATCCCGGCCGTCTATATGCACGCGCTCGACGCGCTGCCGGCGAACGCCAGGGGCTGGCACCGCTTCTGGAAAGGCATCGGCATCGCCATGCTGATCACCGGCGCGGCAATGCTGGTCGGCGCGCTCTCGGGCGCAAAAGACCCGCTGCAGCCGCTCGCCGGCGTGCGCAGCGGCGGCGTGGCCGCCGAGGCGAAGGCACTTCCCTTCGAGCGCGTGCGCTCGCTCGCCGAACTCGATGCCCGTGTCCAGGCCGCCGGCCGGCCGGTGATGCTCGATTTCTACGCCGACTGGTGCGTCTCGTGCAAGGAGCTCGAGCGCTACACCTTCGCCGACGCCCGCGTGCAGGCCAAGCTCGCCGGCTGGACGCTGCTGCAGGCCGACGTCACCGCCAACTCGGACGACGACAAGGCGCTGCTGCAGCGCTTCAAGCTCTACGGCCCGCCCGGCATCGTCTTCTTCAACGCGCAGGGCAAGGAAATCGCCGGCCAGCGCGTCGTCGGCTTTCAGAATGCCGACGAATTCCTCAAGTCGCTCGGGCGCGCCGGCTGAGGATTGCACCGTCTGGCTGGCCGCCCCCAAAGCACGCATCCAGAACGACTAGCAGTCGTACTTTCTGACCGTCCACTCTCTCACTGGAGACGCCCATGCCTGATCAACCGATTGCCGAGCAGCATCACGCCACCTTTGACGGCATCCGTCAGCTAGACGAGGACGGCAATGAATACTGGCTTGCCCGCGACCTCGCGCCATTGCTGGATTACCAAGATTGGCGCAATTTTGTTCAGGTGATGGACAAAGCCCGGATCGCCTGCGAAAAGTCGACGCGTGTCGTGGAGGACCATTTCGGTGACGTCACCAAAATGGTCGGCATCGGTTCGGGTGCTCGGCGCGAAATCGCCGACGTGCGGCTGTCACGCTATGCCTGCTACCTGATCGTGCAGAACGGCGACCCGTCCAAGCCGGTGATCGCCAACGGGCAAACCTATTTTGCGATGCAGACGCGGCGGCAGGAGCTGCAGGATAGCGAGAAGTTTGCCCGCTTGTCGGAGGATGAAAAGCGTTTGGCGATTCGCAACGAGCTGGCAGCGCACAACAAATATCTGGCAGCGGCGGCGAAAGAGGCGGGGGTCGAAACCAGCCTGGATTACGCCATTTTTCAGGATCACGGCTACAAGGGCCTGTATGGCGGCCTGCGGGCGAAGGATATTCATGCCCGCAAGGGCTTGAAGAAGAGCCAGAAGATTCTCGACCATATGGGAAGCACCGAGCTGGCCGCCAACCTGTTCCGCGCCACGCAGGCTGAAGAGAAGCTGAAACGGGACAAGGTGAGCAGCAAGCAGCGGGCAAATCAGACGCATTTTGAAGTAGGGAAGAAGGTCCGCCAGACCATCGAGGAACTGGGCGGCACCATGCCGGAATCGTTGCCGACCCCGCAGCAGAGCGTCAGGCAGGTCGAAAACGCGAAGAAGAAGTTTGAACCTGGAAAAAGCAGTTAACCACGGCGAACAGCGCGAAGCCTCCCCTTGGGGGACAACGAAAAAACAATGAGTTATGTTGTTTTTATAAATCACCCAGCGGGTGAGCAACGAATATCTGCAAAACTAAGGCTCTTCGTTGTGCCCGTTGTCCCTCTCCAGGGAGGCTTCGCGCTGTCGTTGTGGTTTGAGCTAAGGTTTTTAGGTTCAACCAGGATTGGATTGCCCCGCGCTCCACGAAATACAGGTCAACACCCCCTGGAATCATAGGCAGTCAAACGGTGAAATCCCATCCTTGCGGAGCGAGGTATTGTCCGGTCAGTTCGACGGAATGGACGAAGTTCCAGGCGACTTCGGTCATGCTCATGCCGTTGGCGTGCTGGAGCATCCAGTACTCCTTGCCAGCCAATTCCGACGGACGGCCAAGCAGATCGGTATACAGGCATTCGATTTGGGCGGCGGTGTCCAGCGTGTCGAACTGGATGCCGTTCTCGCTGGAGCGCAGGAAATTCAGCGCGACATCGCCGTGCGATTCTCCGGCTGTGGCAACTTGCGCCCAGTACTGGAAGCCGTCCAGTTCGGCCTGGCGGCCCAGAACCTGCCGGTAAAGGGTTGCGATCCATGAGAAATCGGTGGCGTAAGGGGTTACATCGATACTCTGGTCGGCAAAGCGGAGGGTTTCCACATTGACGAGGGTATCGACATCGTTCGCGTCGTCGAGCGAACGCACCACCGTCTTGCCGTAGTCGTAGCTGACCTGGTAGCGGCTGGCGGCCCCCGCGAAGGTTTCCGTATCGCCATCCTTGCCGCCGTGCGCGAAGTCCACGCCGGTGCCGCCGTCCAGAACGTCGTCGCCGTCGCCGCCGGAAACCGTATCGTCGCCTTCGTCGCCGTAAAGCTTGTCGTTGCCCCCCTTGGAGCCGACGTAATCGTTGCCAGCGCCGCCGTGCAATTCGTCGTCGTCGGCGCCGAGAACGATGTGCTGGCTGGCACCGTCGCCGATCACGAAGTTTCGGCCATTGCCGCCGGTCAGCGTGGCGGCGCCGACGACGATGGCGAATTCGACGTTGTCGAAAGTCAGCACCGTACCGGCGGGCAGGTTGCGCGTATCGACGACCAGGGCCTCCTGGCGCAGGGGGTGCAGGGCATTGCTCTCCCCCGTGCCCTGGGCGCCGGTCACGACGATGGACTGGCCGGGGAGCGCGGCGGTTTCGGTGAAAGTAATGGTGCGCACGGTGACTTGCTGCTCGTCCTGCACGGTGGGCACATAGGCGTCGATGCCGTGGGCGAGTATCGAGCCGAACACGGTCGTGTCGGTCACCTTGGGGTCGGATGCGGCGATCAGGAGGTCGCGCAGGGTGCTGGCACCGCTCCCGGTGATCGTCTGCGAAGTGAGGCCGACGCCGAGCGGCAGGCTGACCTGGAGCACCGTTTCGCCGCTGCTGTCGGCTGCCAGCGGAACGTCGGCCAGAGTGCGGTGTTCGGTGCTGCTGTCTTCCTGGCGGGTCTCGGTGACCGGGGCCACGGTTTGCGTCGTGCTGGTCTGTGTGCCGCTGGAAGTCGTGGTGGTGACCGTGGTGCTGGAAACCGTGGCGCCGTCCACGGTGACGGGCGTCGTGGTCGTGGTCGTGGTGGTGGCCGTGGTGGTGGCCGGCGTGCTACCGCCGCCCCCGCCGCCTTCGCCGACATCGGTGACCGTGACCGTGATCGTCTGCACATCCGTGCCGCCGTTGCCGTCGTCGGCAGTGACCGCCACGACGTAGGTGTTGTTGGCGTCGCTGTCGGTCGGCGTTTCGAAGTCCGGTGCGCTGGCGAAGGACAAAACGCCGGCATTGATGCTGAATTTCGCCTGGTCCGCGCCGCCGGTGATCGAAAAGGTCAGGGTGTCCCCGTCGCCGTCGGTCGCCGTCACCGTAGTCACCGCCGTGGCATTCTCGGCCACGCTGACCGCCGCGCTGGCGCCGCCGCCGTTGCTGGTGATGGCCGGAGACTGATTCAGGGTGGCGGTGATGCCGTTGCCGGTGAGGTCGGCCACGTTCACAGCGCTTGCCGCACCCGCCGCCCAGTCTTCGGCGGCGGCCAGGTTGTAGACGGTATTGCCGGTGGAAGCGGTGCCGGCCTCGTTGACCAGGGCGGCTACACCGGTTTTGTCGGCGGTCGAAAGCGTCAGCGTGAAGGCGGTGCCGCTGGTGATCTCGACATTGGCGGTATCGGTAAGGGTGTAGGTGCCGCCGCCCTCGCCGGTGATCGTGAATTTGTTGGCGACGATATCGTTGGTGGCGCCCGCCAAGGCGAGGAAACCGCTGCCGGTGACCGCCAGCACGCCGGTGGTACTGTTGTAGGTGGTGCTGGCGATGGCCGGCACCGTGACGGCCGCCGTGGCGGTGACGGTCGAGCCGCCCAGGCCGCCGTCGGCGGCGCTGGTGGCGGCTTGCGCGGTGAAGCTGCCGTTGCCGGTGCCGGAGGGAGTGAACTTGAGACCGGCGTTGCCCTCGGCGTAGGCGATGAAGGTGCCGTTGGTGATCTGAGTGGTGCCGTCGTTCTTGTAGAGCGTGCCGCCGGTGATGCCGGTGATCTTGAAGTGGGTGGTCTCGGTGCCGTCGGCGGCATTGCGGGAGAGCACCAGCCCGGTGGTGCTTTGCGTGCCGGCCGGCACCGTGGCGTCGGTTACCGACGGCGTATCGGCGACGGGCGTCAGGGTGACGGTGCTGGTGATCTGGCTGCCGGTAAGGCCGCCGTCGACGTTGCTGGCCGAGGCCTGCGCGGTGAAGCTGCCGTTGCCGCCGATGGTGCCGTTGCGGTTCGCGGTGGGCACGAAATAGATGTTGGTGGTCGCACCGCCGCTGGCGATGAAGCTGCCGTCGGTGATCTGCGTGGTCAGTCCCGCATCCGAGTACAGGGTGCCGCCGGTGACGGCGGTGATCTTGTAATGGGTTTCGGCACCGCCCTGGCTGATGGCGATGGTGGTGGAAGCGGTGTCCTCGGCGATGGTCGGGCTGGACACGGCGGCGCCCACGGCGATGGCGGCATTCACCGTCGAGCCGCCCAGCCCGCCGTCGGCGGCGCTGGTCGAGGCCTGCGCTGTGAAGCTGCCGTTGCCGCCGCCGGTGGGAGTGAACTTGAGTCCG
>JBAQRB010000234.1:0-11300 GCA_049295655.1 Rhodocyclaceae bacterium | reverse complement strand
ATTTTCCGAAATGACCGTTTCGCAGACTTCGTCGAGGTAACGTGCGCGCAGGCGGCTCTGGACATCCTCGCTCATCTTGCGCCGTCGATCATAGCGGGTTAGCACATAGCGGCGCTCGATGCGGCGTTTGACGACGGGCTCCAGAATGGCCAGCGTGCGCGTCATGTGTTCTGCTGCCTGCAGCGACAGATAATCGGTCGAGATCGGGATCAGCACGAGGTCGCAGGCGAAGATCGCGTTGAGCGCGAGTACGCCGACGTAGGGGCAGCAGTCGATCAGGGTATTCTGGGCGGCGTTGCCGGGGATCGCGGCGTCGACGGTATCCAGTCCGCTGCGCAGCTTGCTGAGAATTGCCGGTCCCTTGCCAAAGATCGAGTCGACCTTGATCAGTTGCTGGTGCGAGGGAACCAGTCTGCCGATTCCTTCCCACGGTACGGCCAGTTCATCAAGTCCGCGCAGGTCCTGATAAAAGCCGAACAGGCTACGCCCCGCGTCCGGCGGCGTCGGGCCGTGGATGCAGCTCAGGTGGCATTGGGGATCCAGGTCGAGTAGCAGCGGCTGGCCGCCGTCGAGAACGTTGGCGGCGGCGAGGTTGAGCGTCGTCGTAGTCTTGCCGACGCCACCTTTTTGGTTGAATACGGCGATTCGCATGGCGCATTGTAACGCGTTAGAAGACTCTCGCGTACCCCTTGTGCTTATATACAAGGTGGCTGTTTTCCCTTAACATTCCATCCCTTGCATGGCTGGCGAGCAAGCCTTGGGGGCATCCCTTGCTACCGTGCAAATGCGTGAATACTCCGGCGGCGCAAGCCGCCGTTTCAGTTTCAGAGCCTCCACAAGGGGTAGTTATGTCTCACTTGATGAATACCTATGCCCGCCTGCCCGTCGCCTTCAGTCATGGCGAGGGCAGCTGGATTACCGATACCGACGGCAAGTGCTATCTGGATGCCCTGTCGGGGATCGCCGTGTCCACGCTCGGGCACAACCACCCGGCGCTGGTCGCCGCCATTGCCGCGCAGGCCGGGCGTGTGCTGCACACCTCGAATCTCTACCGGATGCCGCAGCAGGAGCTGCTTGCCGACAAGCTGGCGGCACTCGCCGGCATGGACGAAGTGTTCTTCTGCAACTCCGGCTGCGAGGCCAACGAGGCGGCAATCAAGCTGGCGCGCTTTTTCGGTCACCAGCAGGGGATCGACAGCCCGGCGATCATCGTCATGGAAAAGGCCTTTCACGGGCGGACCATGGCCACGCTCTCGGCAACCGGCAACCGCAAGGCGCAGGCCGGTTTCGAACCGCTGGTCTCCGGTTTCGTGCGTGTGCCCTACAACGATCTCGAGGCGATCCGCTCGATTGCCGAGCATAACCACAATGTTGTCGCTGTGATGCTCGAAATCGTCCAGGGCGAGGGCGGCATCAATATCGCCGACGTGGAGTTCCAGCGCGGCCTGCGCGCCTTCTGCGATGAAAAGGGCTGGCTGCTGCTGTGCGACGAAGTGCAATGCGGCATGGGGCGTACCGGGACGTGGTTCGGCTTTCAGCACGCCGGCATCGTTCCCGATGTGGCGACGCTGGCCAAGGGGCTTGGCAGCGGCGTGCCGATCGGCGCCTGCATTACTGCCGGCAAGGCGGCAAGGCTGTTCAAGCCGGGCAATCACGGTTCGACGTTCGGCGGCAACCAGCTGGCAACGACGGCCGCACTGACCACCCTCGATGTGATCGAAAAGGCCGGGTTGATGGCCAATGCGGTGGCGGTCGGTTCGCTCATTCGCGAAGGCTTGGCGCAGGCGCTGGCCGACGTGGCGGGCATCGTCGATATCCGCGGCCAGGGTCTGATGATCGGTATCGAACTCGACCGTCCCTGCGGCGAACTGGTGACGCGCGGCCTCGATGCCGGTCTGCTGATCAACGTCACCGCAGACCAGGTCGTCCGCCTGCTGCCGCCGCTCACTTTCAGTGCCGATGAAGCACATGAGCTGGTGCGCCGCCTGTCGCAACTGATCCGCGAATTTCTTGCGGCCTGAAGGGGTGTCCATGTCAGCGGTTAAACACTTCCTGCAGTTCAAGGACTTCACGCGCGAGGAATTCGACTACCTGTTCGCGCGTTCGCACTGGATCAAGCAGCAGTTCAAGGCCTACCGGCAGTACTGGCCGTTGTCCGATCGCACCCTGGTGATGATCTTCGAGAAGGCCAGCACGCGTACGCGCCTCTCGTTCGAGGCCGGCATGCAGCAGCTCGGCGGCTCGGCGATCTACCTCAATACGCGCGACTCGCAACTCGGGCGAGGCGAGCCGGTCGAGGACGCGGCACAGGTCATCTCGCGCATGAGTGACGTGGTGATGATCCGCACCTTCGAGCAGGAGATCATCGAGCGCTTTGCCGCCAACTCGCGCGTGCCGGTAATCAACGGCCTGACCAACGAATATCATCCGTGCCAGATCATGGCCGACATCTTCACCTTCATCGAGCAGCGCGGTGCTATCCAGGGCAAGACGGTGGCGTGGATCGGCGACTCGAACAACGTCTGCAACACCTGGCTGCAGGCTGCCGAGGTGCTCGATTTCAACGTGCGGGTGTCGACGCCGCCGGGCTACGAGGTCGAAGCCGAGCGCGCCGGCATTTACGGCGACGGCCATTTCAAGCAGTTCGCCGATCCGATGGAAGCGGCCAAGGGCGCCGATCTGGTGACCACCGACGTGTGGACCTCGATGGGCTTCGAGGCCGAGAACGACGAGCGCATGCGCGATTTTGCCGACTGGCAGGTCGACGCCGAGATGATGCGCGTTGCGCGTCCCGAGGCCGTCTTCATGCACTGCCTGCCGGCCCATCGCGGCGAGGAAGTCTCCGCCGAGGTGATCGACGGTGCGCAGAGCGTCGTCTGGGATGAGGCGGAAAACCGCCTGCACGTACAAAAAGCGCTGATGGAGTATCTGCTCCTTGGCCGCGTCAACGTCTAATCTTTTGCTGGGAAATACGATGAGCGACATCAAAAAAGCAGTTCTCGCCTACTCGGGCGGTCTCGATACCTCGGTCATCCTGAAGTGGCTGCAGGACACCTATCAGTGCGAAGTCGTCACCTTCACCGCCGACCTCGGCCAAGGCGAAGAGCTCGAGCCGGCGCGTTCGAAGGCGCTGCAGTTCGGGATCAAGCCGGAGAACATCTTCATCGACGACCTGCGCGAGGAGTTCGTCCGCGATTTCGTCTTCCCGATGTTCCGCGCCAATACCGTCTATGAAGGCGAGTACCTGCTCGGCACCTCGATTGCGCGTCCGCTGATCGCCAAGCGTCTGATCGAGATTACCAATCTGACCAACGCCGATGCGATTTCGCACGGTGCGACCGGCAAGGGCAACGACCAGGTGCGTTTCGAACTCGGCGCCTACGCGCTGAAGCCCGGCATCAAGGTCATCGCGCCGTGGCGCGAATGGGACCTGCTGTCGCGCGAGAAGCTGATGGCCTACGCCGAGCAGCACGGTATCCCGGTCGATATGAAGCACAAGCAGGGTGGTTCGCCCTATTCGATGGATGCCAACCTGCTGCACATCAGCTACGAAGGCCGCCACCTCGAAGATCCGGCGGCCGAAGCCGAGGAGTCGATGTGGCGCTGGACGGTCTCGCCGGAAGCCGCGCCCGACAAGGCCGAATACCTCGACCTCGAATTCGAGCAGGGCGATCTCGTCTCGATCAACGGCCAGCGCATGGCCGCGCACGAACTGCTGGCGATGCTGAACCAGCTCGGCGGCAAGCACGGCATCGGCCGTCTCGACCTCGTCGAGAACCGCTACGTCGGCATGAAGTCGCGCGGCTGCTACGAAACCCCCGGCGGCACCATCCTGTTGCGCGCGCACCGCGCCATCGAGTCGATCACGCTCGACCGCGAAGTCGCCCACCTCAAGGACGACCTGATGCCGCGCTACGCCAGCCTGGTGTACAACGGCTACTGGTGGAGCCCCGAGCGCCGCGCGCTGCAGACCCTGATCGACGACACGCAGAAGACCGTCAACGGCTGGGTGCGCGTCAAGCTCTACAAGGGCAACGTGATCGTCGTCGGCCGCGATTCGAAGACCGATTCGCTGTTTGATTCGACGATCGCCACTTTCGAGGACGACGCCGGCGCTTACGACCAGAAGGATGCGGGTGGCTTCATCAAGCTCAACGCGCTGCGCATGCGCATCGCCGCCAATCTGGCCAGCCGCAAGGGCTAAGGGAAACTCGCCGCGATGTTCGGACTGACCGAGGAGCAGGTATCGGATTTCGGCATGACCTTCGGGGTCGGTGCCTTCATTCTCTTCATGCTGTTCATCATCGGCGAGATCGCATGGAAGTCGAAGGCCGGGAAGACGGGGACCGTCGTCCTTTTCTTCGTCCTGGCCTTCGGGATGGTCGGCTTCATTGCCAAGGCCGTCATTCAAAAATTATGGGGAATCTGAAAATGTCGCAATTCGATAACGTCAGCGTCGTCAAGCAGGCCAATGTCTATTTCGACGGCAAGTGCGTCAGCCATACCGTCCAGTTCGCCGACGGGACGAAAAAGAGCGTTGGCGTAATCCTGCCGGCCAGCCTCGTTTTCAATACCGGCGTGCCTGAAATCATGGAAGGCGTCGCCGGCTCGTGCCGCGTTCGCCTGCAGGGCGAAGATGGCAAACCCGGCGAGTGGGTCGCCTACACTGCCGGCCAGTCCTTCAACGTGCCGGGCAACTCGTCCTTCGAGATCGAAGTGGCGGCCGGCGACGCCTATCACTACGTCTGTCATTTCGCTTAAGCGGAGGCTCTGATGCCATCTTTCGATTTTTCTTCAGAAGTGGACATGGTGGCGCTGAAGAATGCCATCGACTCGGCCGGCAAAAAAATCATCGGGCGTCACGACTTCAAGGGAACCAGTGCCAAGGTCGAATTGAACGAAAAGGACAAGGTGATCGTGCTCTACGCCGACTCCGACTTTCAGTTGAACCAGATCAAGGACATCCTTTTTCCCGAGATGGAAAAGAAGGAGCCCGATTGCACCAAGCGCCTTGACTCGCAGGATGTACAGAAAGTCTCGGGCGACAAGGTCAAGCAGGATCTGAAGATCAAGATCGGCATCGAGAGCGAACTGGCGAAGAAAATCGTCAAGCTGCTCAAGGACTCGAAGCTCAAGGTGCAGGCCGCCATCCAGGGCGATGCCGTGCGCGTCACCGGCGCCAAGCGCGATGTCTTGCAGGAGACGATTGCGCTGGTCAAGAAGTCGATCACCGATTTTCCGATCAAGACCGGGAACTTCCGCGACTAAGCCGCCTTTCGCCCATGCGGGGTGCGTGCGCGGCGTCGGTACGCCGCGGCGCGATTCAGGGCCAGTTTTCCGGGCCGGTTTCGGCTTCGTTTTTTATCTGCTCGCGACGCCAGTTGTCGTGGCGCGGATCGTTCCGGGAAACCGGCGCTCATGCTGGCTGTTCCGTTAACTTTCTGAAGCTATGGCCGACTCTCCCGAAAAATCCGAATCATCGACTCCGTCTCGTAGTACCGAGCGCCCCCGGGAAGATCACGTCAGCCTTGGCGTGCTGTCCTGGGTGGAAGAGTTGCGCCGTGTTTCGGCGGCGGTGACCAAAAAGAAAACCCGGCCAGCCGCCAGTCGGCAACAGCTTTTCTACCTGCTGCACTGGACGTCCGACGCCCGCGGTTTCGGCGTCACGGTACACAAGGGGCGCGAACCCGACGCAGCGGAAGAGTGGTGGAGCATCGACCGTGCGTTGATCAAGCCGCCGCAATTCGTGACCGAGGAAGACCTCGGCATTCTGCGCTTGCTGTGGGCCGACCGTACCTATGAAACCGGACTGCGTGCCTTCGGCCTGGCTCCCCGGCATGGCAACGAAGTCCTCCAGCGCATGGCGCAAAGCGGTCGCCTGTGCCCGGCCGACGATCCGTCGCCGCTGCACCTGGCCGAGGCGCGTCCGGCCAGCGTCGTCTGGCAGGTCGATAGCAACGGGCGGCAGGTTCCCCTGCTGCGCCCGGAACCTGCGGTCAACCTGGTGATTCCCCTGCAGCAGCCCTGGTACGTCGATCTCGACGAGGGACTGATCGGCCCGCTGGAAGTGGTTGGCAATCCGGCGGTAATCGCCCGGCTGTTCTCGCTGCCGCCGCTCTCGACCAAGGAGGCGGCACTGGTCGCCGAAGCGCTGACCGAACTGGCGCCCGATTTGCCGAAGCCGGCTGAAGACGCCAGCACCCGTCTGCGTTGCATTGAAACCCATGTGGTCCCGGTACTGCGCCTGCAGACCCTGCAGACCCACGGCAATCGCAACTGGCGGGATTACGGTGCGAACTACGCCGGTGGCCCGTTCGACCTGGCCCTGCCGGTTTTTCGTTACGCCGACGCCGAGATCAAGGCCGGCGATGCGCGCGAGTTTTCCACGCTGCCCGATGGCGAAACCGTTCGCGTCGTCCGCCAGAGCGAGCGCGAGAAGGCGCTGCTCGATCAGCTGGCGCTCTGTGCGCTGCAGAAGATCCCCGCCTACGCGCTGCACACCTTCGGCCCGCCGCCGGATTGCGCCTATGGCCTGGCCAGCGAAGCGGCCTGGGGCAGTTTCATGCGCGATGCGGTTCCGCTGCTCTCCGCTGCGGGCTGGCAGGTCGAGTTTTCGGACGATTTTCGTCATCACGCACTCGAGGTCGAGGCCTGGGAAGCCGACCTCATCGAAGCGGACAACGGCTGGTTCGATCTCGACATGGGGATCATCGTCGAAGGCGCGCGTCTGCCGCTGGCGCCCCTTCTCGCCGGCCTCTTCCGGCGCGATGCGCGCTGGCTCGATGCCGTCGTCCTCGAACGGATCGCCGACGACGAACTGATCGAGCTGCGCACGCCGGCCAACCAGCGTATCCGGGTTCCCGCCGTGCGCCTGAAGCCGCTGGCGGCGACGCTGATCGATCTGTTCGATGGTTTCAGTGGCGGCGACACGCTGCGCCTTTCGCGTTTCGATGCACCGCGTCTGGCCGAGCTGACCGACACCAGCCGCTGGCAGTTCAACGGCCAGGGCGACGTGCTGGCGCTGGCCGATCAGTTGAAGGCGGCGCAGGGGATCAGCCACATCGAGCCGCCCGCCGGGCTGCAACTGGGGCTGCGCCCCTACCAGAAGGAAGGCCTGGCCTGGCTGCAATTCCTGCGCGAACAGAAGCTCTCCGGCATCCTCGCCGACGACATGGGGCTCGGCAAGACAGCGCAGGCGCTGGCCCACCTGCTGCTCGAAAAGGAAGGCGGACGCCTCGACCGGCCGGCGTTGATCGTCCTGCCGACCTCGCTGATCTTCAACTGGAAAAACGAGGCGGCACGTTTCGCGCCCAGTCTTTCCGTGCTCTCGCTGCACGGCCCCGAGCGCAAGAGCCGCTTTTCCGAAATCATGCGGCACGACGTCGTGCTGACCACCTATCCCTTGCTCTGGCGCGACGCCGAAGAACTGAACAAGCACAGCTACCACCTGCTCATTCTCGACGAGGCGCAGACCGTCAAGAACGCCCGCAGCCAGGGCGCCGAGGCGGTGCGCAAGATCGATGCGCGGCATCGCCTGTGCCTGACCGGTACGCCGCTCGAGAATCATCTGGGCGAACTGTGGAGCCAGTTCGACTTCCTGCTGCCCGGCTTTCTCGGCGACAGCAACACGTTCACCAAATATTGGCGATCGCCGATCGAGAAGCAGGGCGACTCCTTGCGCCGCGACCTGCTCGCCCGGCGCATCCGTCCGTTCATCCTGCGCCGCAAGAAGGAGGAAGTGGCGCGCGAGTTGCCGCCGAAGACCGTGATCGTGCGCACGGTTGAGCTCGAAGGCGGACAGCGCGACCTGTACGAAACCGTGCGCGCCGTGATGGACGAAAAGGTGCGCGAGGAAATCGCCAGCAAGGGCTTCTCGCGCAGCCAGATCGTCATCCTCGACGCCTTGTTGAAGCTGCGTCAGGTCTGCTGCGACCCGCGTCTGGTCAAGGCGGTATCGGCGCAGAAGGTCAAGGAGCGCGCCAAGCTCGATCTGCTGATGACCATGCTGCCCGAGCAGGTGGACGAGGGGCGGCGCATCCTGCTCTTTTCGCAGTTCACCAGCATGCTTGCGCTGATCGAGAAGGAATTGAAGGCGGTGGGTCTAGACTACGTGATCCTGACCGGCGATACGGTCGATCGTGAAACGCCCGTTCGCCGCTTCCAGGCCGGCGAAGTGCCGATTTTCCTGATCAGCCTGAAGGCCGGCGGCGTCGGCTTGAACCTGACGGCGGCCGACACGGTGATCCATTACGATCCGTGGTGGAACCCGGCGGTCGAAAACCAGGCCACCGACCGGGCGCACCGTCTTGGGCAGGACAAGCCGGTATTCGTCTACAAGCTGATCGTCGCCGGCAGCATCGAGGAGAAGATTCTCGCGCTGCAGGAGCGTAAGGCCGAACTGGCGGCCGGCATTCTCTCGGAGGATCGGGGGATCGACGTCAAGTTCGGCAGCGACGACATCGCCGCGCTGTTCGCACCGTTGCCGGCTTAAAGCCCTTCAATCCACCGCGTATAGAGCCGGTCGGCAAGCCGGCGCATAGCGGGAAGATGAGCCGCTACGTCGGCCATCATCTGCGCCGGCGTCTGCACCGAGTCGGGCGGGGGGCTCAGTCCGGCAACCTCGTCGGGCCAGCTGGCACACCACGCGGCGATCATTTCTTCCGTCATCTCGACGTGACACTGCATGCCCAGGTGCGGGCCAAGCGCAAACATCTGGTTGCTGCAGAAAGCGTTGCTCAGGATACGTGTCGCACCGGGCGGGATGCTGAAGGTCTCGCCATGCCACTGGAAGACGCTGACCTCGTCTTCCGCACCGAGCCAGTGCCTTCCGACCGGGTTCTCTTCGGCACGGGCCCGGCCCCAGCCGATTTCCTTCACCGGGTTGCGCGTAATGTCGCCGCCGAGCGCCTTGCTGAGCAGTTGCCCGCCGAGGCAATGGCCGATCACCGGGCGGTTGCGGGCCACGGCATCGCGGATCAGCGCGCATTCCTGGGCAATCCACGGTAGCGGATCGTTGACGCTCATCGGTCCGCCCATGAAGCAGAGGCCTGAAAATCCGTCGGCACTCGCCGGAACCGGATCGGCGCGATCGATTGCGATCACGCGGTAGGGAATCGAGTGCGCTTCGAGGAATGTGGCAAAATAAGCCGGTCCCTCGATGTCTACGTGGCGAAAAATGGCGACAGGTTTCATGATGGGCCGATGGTTTGTGGGGAAGTCCGATTTTACGTGTACCCTGTTGTTCTGCCTATCTGTCTCCTGTGCGCTGCCTCGGTGCCTCGACCGGACGTGCCGCTGGCGTTGCCCGGCATGATTTTGAACCCTATGGAAATGCAGCATGACGGGAAACCGTGATGCTGAAGAAACGTTATCAGGAGATCCCCCATGCCCCACCGCGACGAAGAAATTACGATGTTGCGCCGCGAACTTGAAATGCTGATGGGCGAGCGCCAGACGCTGCTGCAGGTTGCCGGCGCCAGCGCCGCGCTGATTGCCAGTCTGGACAGCAAGCGCCTGCCGCTTGGCGCCGTCGAGTCGGCCGATATGCTGGCCACCACGGTCAATGCCTTGTCCGAAGAAACGCTTCAGGATGCGCTCAATGCGGTGCGTGCCGAGATCGAGGAGGAGGAAGAAGACGCTGGTGCCGGCAGATAAAGCGATCGGCGCCGTGCCGGTCGGCGCGATTGATCTTCCGCGCCTGCGGGCGGCTCTGCATCCCGAGCCGTCGCCGGTCTCCTTTATTCTCGAAGACGGCGTCGGCGAGGAAAAACTGACCCCGGCATCGGTGCTCTTTCCGATTGTGTTGCGCCCGGACGGTCCGACCGTCCTGCTCACCCAGCGCACCGCGCATCTGCGCGATCACCCAGGGCAGATATGTTTTCCCGGCGGCCGCGCCGAGCCGGACGACCCTTCGCCGGCGCATACGGCGCTGCGCGAAGCCGAGGAGGAAGTCGGGCTGTTGCCCTTGCATGTCGACATTGCCGGTTACCTGCCCGAATACCGCACCAGTACGGGTTTTCGCATCACGCCGGTGGTCGCCTTCGTGATGCCGCCCTTCGATCTGCAGCCGGACTCCTTCGAGGTCGCCGAGGTCTTTGAAGTCCCGCTGGCCTTCCTGCTCGACCCGGCCAATCATCAGCAGCATTCTCTGCACCACCGCGGCCGGCTGCGCCACTATTACGCCTTGCCCTATGGCGACTATTTCATCTGGGGGGCGACGGCCGGCATGATCGTCTCGCTCTACCACGCCCTCGCGCATCAGCGTTGAATAGCGCGCATTGCCTGATGCCGGAGTCCTGTACCGCGATGCTGCCGGCTGTGGTATCTTCAATTTTTCTTAACGCGATAGCGGCGCGCAATCACCGGCGCCGCAAGGGTCTTTTTCCGGGATGAGCCTGTTTTCCCTTATCGTCGCCCTGCTCCTCGAGCAGGTTCGGCCGCTGCCCTATCAACAGTTCGTGCGCGGGCCGCTCGCCCGGCTGGCCGATGCGCTCGAGGGCCGGCTCAATACCGGCGAGCGCAGGCACGGCACGCTCGCCTGGCTGCTCGCGGTGGTCGGCCTGACGGTGGTTTCCGGCCTTGTTTTCTTCGCGCTTTACCGACTCAATCCGCTGCTCGCCTGGGCCTGGAACGTTTTTGTCCTGTACCTGACGATGGGCTTTCGCCAGTTCAGCCACTATTACACCGATATCCAGATGGCTTTGCGCATGGGCGATCTGCCGCATGCCCGCCACTTGCTTGGGCAGTGGCGCGGGCGCCCGGCGGACGGTCTGTCGTCGTCCGACATTGCCCGGCTGTCGATCGAGGAAGCGCTGGCCGCATCGCACCGCCACGTATTCGGCGTGCTGGTCTGGTTCGTCCTGTTACCGGGGCCCTGCGGCGCCGTGCTTTATCGGGCGGCGGCCTTTCTTTCCGAATACTGGGGGAAACGGCAGGACGGTGAATTCGCCGATTTTGGAATCTTTGCGCAACAATCCTTCGCTATCATCGACTGGCTTCCGTTGCGCGTGACCGCGGCCGGTTTCGCCATTGTCGGCAATTTCGAGGATGCCATCTATTGCTGGCGGGCGCAGGCCGGCAAATGGCCGGACGATGGCCTGGGGGTCGTGCTGGCCAGCGGCGCCGGTGCGCTGGGCGTGCGGCTCGGGATGCCGGTCGTCGAGGCCGGCGAGGTTGCCGACCGCGCCGAAATCGGGACGGGTGACGAAGCGGATGTCGATTTCATGCAGAGTGCGGTTGGCCTTGTCTGGCGGGCGTTGGTACTCTGGTTGCTGCTGTTGCTTTTGTTGGGGCTTGCCAGT
>JBAQRB010000233.1:0-22661 GCA_049295655.1 Rhodocyclaceae bacterium | reverse complement strand
CGCCACGCCCGTTGACGAAGTAGTCGGTGGTGCCGCGGTGGAAGGTCTTGTCCGGGTCGGGCGTGAACAGCAGCGTCGTCTTCCCGCTCGAGGCCCGGCGCAGGTCGGTCCGCTCCTCGAGGATGCGGTCGATCACCGTCCGGTAATGCGCGGTGATGTTCTTGACGTAGCCGACGTCCTTGTAGCGCCCCTCGATCTTGAACGAGCGGATACCGGCGTCGATCAGCGCGTGCAGATTGCCGCTCTGGTTGTTGTCCTTCATCGACAGCAGGTGTTTCTCGAAGGCGACGACCCGCCCCTGATCGTCCTGCAGCGTGTAGGGCAGGCGGCAGTCTTGCGAACAGTCGCCCCGGTTGGCGCTGCGCTCGGTGTGTGCGTGGCTGATGTAGCACTGCCCGGAGAAGGCGACGCAGAGGGCGCCGTGGATGAAAAATTCAAGCGTCGCGTCGGTCGCCGCGTGGATTTCGCGAATCTGCATCAAGGTCAGTTCGCGCGCAAGCACCATCTGCGAGAAGCCCACTTCGCCGAGAAAGCGGGCTTTTTCGGCAGTGCGGATGTCGCACTGGGTCGAGGCGTGCAGTTCGATCGGCGGCAGATCGAGCTCGAGCAGGCCCATGTCCTGAACGATCAGCGCGTCGGCGCCCACATCATAGACTTCCCAGGCGGTGCGGCGCGCGGCTTCGAGTTCGTTGTCGTGCAGGATGGTATTGAGCGCGACCAGCACGCGGGCATTGTAGCGGTGGGCAAAGTCGGCCAGCGCGCCGACCTCGGCGACCGTATTGCCGGCATTGGCGCGCGCGCCAAAGGCCGGGCCGCCGATATATACGGCGTCGGCGCCATGGCTGATCGCCTCCATGCCGAATTCGGCGTTCTTGGCCGGGGCGAGGAGTTCGAGTCGTTTCTGGTTGTTGGGCATCTGGGCAGGGCGCAGTTCAAAGAGGTGATTGTAAACGCTTGGTGCGTCGTATTCCGTAACGCGCAGCGAGGCCGCCATCGACCGTCTGAACGTGCGCGCACAATTTCCTGAAATTTCCTGTCAACCGCTTTCAGGCAACCGCGTTATTCGACTCATAGGTGGGCAACCACCATACTTAAAACGGAGATACAAATGGGTAGCCTGAGCACTGAATCCTTCGACGAATTCCTGGATTCTCTGAAACAAGCCGGTGTCGCGATCAGCAACGAACGTGAGTTGCGCGAACGTCTTGCCGAAGCCCAGCGCTGGCGTTTCGCCTTCGCCACCTTGGCCTCCAACGGTCGTCCGCTGGGCATCCGTTTTCAGGACTGCAGCGCCGGTGTGAATGAAGCCGAGATCCACCGTGCTTTCACCCAGTTCCAGTTTCCGGAAAGTCTGGAAACGGCGTTTTCCGCCAGCCTGAAGGCCGAACACTAAAAACCGGCAACTGCGCCGCGTGCGCGGTTGTTGCCCATTCAGCGGCTTCCGGTGAACGCCGGATTGCCCTGAAACGAAAGGCCCGCTTGATCGCGGGCCTTCTGCATTGTGCCGGGGGAAACTGCCGGCTTACCGTGTAATCGGCTTGTAGCGAATCCGTTTCGGCTTCGCGCCTTCCTCGCCGAGGCGACGCTTCTTGTCTTCCTCGTATTCGTGATAGTTGCCGTTGAAGAAGGTCCATTGCGAATCGCCTTCGCAGGCGAGGATGTGCGTGCAGATGCGGTCGAGGAACCAGCGATCGTGCGAGATGACCATCACGCTGCCGCCGAATTCGAGCAGGGCGTCCTCGAGCGCGCGCAGGGTTTCGACGTCGAGGTCGTTCGACGGTTCGTCGAGCAGCAGGACGTTGCCGCCGGCGATCAGCGTCTTGGCCATGTGCAGCCGGCCGCGTTCGCCGCCCGAGAGTTGGCCGACAAATTTTTGCTGGTCTGAACCCTTGAAATTGAAGCGGCCGATGTAGGCACGCGACGGCGTTTCGTACTTGCCGACGGTCAGGATGTCGGCGCCGCCCGAGATTTCCTCGAAGACGGTCTTGTTGCCGTCGAGGCAGTCGCGGCTCTGGTCGACGTAGGCGAGCTTGACCGTCGTGCCGATGTCGACTTCGCCGGAATCCGGCTGCTCCTTACCCATCAGCATGCGGAAGAGCGTCGATTTGCCCGCGCCGTTCGGACCGATGATGCCGACGATCGCGCCGGGCGGCACGTTGAACGAAAGGTTATCGATCAGCAGGCGGTCGCCGAAGGCCTTGGAGACGTTCTTGAACTCGATCACCTTGCTGCCCAGGCGTTCGCCGACCGGGATGAAGATTTCCTGCGTTTCGTTGCGCTTCTGGTATTCGACGCTCGAGAGCTCCTCGAAGCGCGCCAGACGCGCCTTGCTCTTGGCCTGGCGCGCCTTGGGGTTCTGCCGCACCCATTCAAGTTCCTGCTTCATCGTCTTGATGCGGCCGGCTTCGGATTTGGATTCGGCTTCGAGGCGGGCTTCCTTCTGCTCCAACCAGCTCGAATAGTTGCCCTTCCACGGGATGCCCTGGCCGCGGTCGAGTTCGAGAATCCACTCGGCGGCGTTGTCGAGGAAGTAGCGGTCGTGCGTGACGGCGACCACGGTGCCGGGGAAGCGCACGAGGAACTGCTCGAGCCACTCGACCGATTCGGCGTCGAGGTGGTTGGTCGGTTCGTCGAGCAGCAGCATGTCGGGTTTCGAGAGCAGCAGCTTGCACAGCGCGACGCGGCGTTTTTCGCCGCCCGAGAGATTCTTGACGATCGCGTCCCAGTCCGGCAGGCGCAAGGCGTCGGCGGCGAGTTCGAGCTGGCTTTCGAGGTCGGAACCCGAGGTGGCGATGATCGCTTCGAGGCGCGCCTGTTCTTCGGCGAGTTGGTCGAAATCGGCACCTTCCTCGGCGTAGGCGGCGTAGACCGCTTCGAGCTTCTCCTGCGCCTGCATGACTTCGCCCATTCCCGATTCGACTTCCTGGCGAACGGTCTTTTCCGGGTCGAGCTGCGGCTCCTGCGGCAGGTAGCCGATGTGCAGGTTGGGCATCGGCGTCGCTTCGCCGATGATGTCCTTGTCGACGCCGGCCATGATGCGCAGCACCGTCGACTTGCCCGAGCCGTTCAGGCCAAGCAGGCCGATCTTGGCACCGGGGAAGAAGGAGAGCGAAATGTCCTTGATGATCTGGCGTTTGGGCGGAACGATCTTGCCCACGCGGTTCATCGTGAATACGTATTGAGCCATGGCGGTTGTTTGCGAGTCAGAAGTGGAAGGAACGGGCCGCTAAGGGCAGGGGCGCCAAAAGGCGTTAGCTTACCCGAGAGTGCGGCCTTTTGGCGGATGCGAGTGCGCTTCCACACTGATGGCGCAATCCCTTCGGGTAGTTTACCGTCGCTTGCTTGTTTGTCTGGCCCGTCGTGCCCACGAAATGTAGGTCAACACACCCTAGAAGGTCGCTGAAGCCGAAACGCCGGCAATATTGGCTTGATAGGGCAGTCCGGAGAAATTGCTCGAGCGCTGCTCGTGCGTCAGATAGCCGTCAACGATGATCGTGCGCGTCGGCCGCCAAGCCATGCCCAATTGCGAGGAACGTATCGTATCCTCGCGTGCCGCTCCGGACGTGACGATCGCACCGTGATATTCATTCCTGTTCAAGTCCAGCTTGAGGTGAACACTCGTTTTTTCCGTGAGCAGCCATGTCGGGGTCAGGCTGACGTAGTTCGATGCGTAATAACTGTTGGTCAATTCCTGATAGGCAAGCAGGTCGCGGCCTGCCGTGAGTGCAAAGCGCAGCTTGCCGGTCGGTGTCCACAGGTAAGTCAGGTTGCCGACGGTGCCGGAAAAATTACGCTGCGAAAAGTGTTCGTGCGTACGATCCTTGAGGCCGAGCCGTGCGTCGAGCAGCGAATGGCCGGTGATCTGGTAAATGGCGCGCAACTCGGTCTCGTTCTGATCATAGCGCGTGTCCAGAGCGCTTGCCGTGTCCAGCCCGCGTCCGATGTAGTTGCCGCGTGATCTGCGTTGAACCGCGGCGATCGAGTTGTTGGCGGCGGAAACATACTTTATGCCACCCTCGACCGTGTTCTGTACATAATTGCCGGTGGCCGTAAACTCTCCGGCATCGGCGATCGAGCGCAATCGGTACACCCCGCCCGTCAGGTGCCAGCCGCCGTCGACCGACCAATCCGCCATGAATCGCTGGTTCTCGTTGACGCGCTTGTTCCGGTTCGTCGCGTCTTGAAGGGTGGCATAGCTGGCCAGTTCCGACGTCTGATCGACCGATAGAACGCCGGTCAGGCGCGGCGTCAGTGACCATAGCCAGGCGCCCCGGTAATCCACCGCGGTAAAGTTCAGGTAGTCGTTGCTGCGATAGCTGTATTGCGTTGCCGTGATGTCCGCCTGGATGCGTTGTTGCCCGTAGGGTTTGTCCAGCCGCAGGCCGGCATGGGCGGTGTAAAGCATGTCCGATCTCGACGAGTTACGGCCGGTAGCGGGGGCCGTACCTGATGGCAAACGAAACAGGTTGTCGTCGTAGCGCGCCGACGTACCTGCCGCAAGATTGAGACTGTCCTGCTCATCAGCATTGCCCTGGCTGGGCGCCATGCCGGCGAGCACAATGATCACGGCAGCGCCGAATCCAGCGCGCCCGGCAAGGTGGTCAAAAGTCCGTTTTTGCATATTGGTCTGAGAATAGCGTCAAAAAGCTGAAAAAATTTCAAGCCGGTTTTCCGGCCTGGGGACGTTCCAAAGATGCTGCCATTATGGGTCTTTCATGCATGGCATTTACAAAAATGAGAACAAAGTGCATTGAAAAAAATGCTCGGACTGTTGTCTTCTGCCAACGCTTGCCTGAAAACTGACACGCTATGGCGTGAATTCTTACAAGACACCCCTGTGCGCCGGTTTCTTGCGTACCGACATGAAAGCCTGTCTGGATCGGGGATCGGCCGGTTCGCGTCAGAAAATCCTGATGGTGATCCGCGAATCATCTTACGTGGCTTGCGTGTGCTACTTACAGACACTGCCTGACCTGTTCCGCACAATGAGCCATTCGGAACGGCTATCTCCTGTTGCAGGGCACAGATGGCATCCATCGTCGACATCCATTCATCCATTGCCAGCCTGACTCCTCCCGGCATTACGCGATGGTGTTCGAAATTGCCGGGCGGCAGCAGGCAGATGCAATATTTCAGGAGTTTCAAGTCATGAATAACGGGATCCTTGTTGTCGAAGACGAATTGATCACCCAACGCCTGATCCAGACCAACCTGGAACGGGCGGGGCACCAGGTGCGCTGTGCATCGACGGTCCAGCTTGCCGAAAGTGAAATCCGCACGCTGTTGCCGGCCCTGATCCTGCTCGACTGGATGCTTCCCGACGTCACCGGGTTGACCTTGCTGCGCCGCTTGCGCGCCGATCCGCGGACGCGGGACATTCCGATCATCATGCTGACTTCGCGCGAGCGCGAATGCGACAAAGTGACCGGGCTTGAAGTGGGGGCCGACGATTACCTGACGAAGCCTTTTTCTCCGCTTGAACTGATTTCCCGCGTCAAGGCGGTCATGCGGCGGCGAGTGCCCCAACTCACGGATGATGTTGTCGAGTTCGGGGGAGTCAAGATCGACCCGAGCAGCAACCGGATTACTGCAGACGGCCATGAAATCGAGCTTGGCTCGATCGAGTTTCGCATGCTCCATTTCTTCGTGACGCATCCGAACCGGGTCTATAGTCGCACGCAGCTGCTCAACGAAATATGGGGCGATCATGTGTTCATCGAGGAGCGCACGGTGGATGTTCACATTCGCGGCTTGCGTCGCGCGCTCACGCCGTCCGGGCATGAGCGCTTGCTCGAAACCGTCCGCGGGACGGGTTATTGCTTCCGGCGCGACTTGCCGCGCGATACCGTTCAGCAGCAAATCCAGAGTCATGCATGACCATAGGCGTCGCTCAGGCGGACGATGTCGTCTTCACCGAGATAGGTGCCGGATTGCACCTCGATCATTTCGAGGGGAAGCATGCCCGGATTTTCCAGGCGGTGAGTGACGCCGAGGGGGATGAAGGTCGATTCGTTTTCACTGACCAGAAAGCAGTCATCCCCGCGCGTGACCTGTGCCGTCCCGCGCACAACGATCCAGTGTTCGGCCCGATGGTGATGCATTTGCAGTGACAACGAGGCCTTGGGGCTGACGACGATCCGTTTGACCTGGAAGCGATCGCCGCCGTCGATGGCATCGGAGTATCCCCATGGCCGGTGCTTCTTGCGGTGCGTGCAAGCCTCCGGGCGCTTTTCCTTCTTCAGTCGGGCGACGATCGTCTTGACTTCGTCGGCTCTATCCTTGGTTGCGACAAAAACTGCATCCGGGGTTTCTATGATGACCAGATCCTGTACGCCAAGGCAGGCAACCAGACGGCTTTGGGCAAGCACCAGCGATCCATCGACGCCTTCGAGCAGCACGTCGCCGCGTGTTGCGTTTCCGGCCTCATCCTTGTCGCTTGCTCGCCAGAGGGCATCCCAGGCACCGGCATCGGACCAGCCGGCATCGAGCGGTACGACAATGGCGGCGTTCTTGGCATCACCGTCGGCGACCATCGGTTCCATGACTGCGTAGCCAATCGAGTTGTCTGGCGATACCAGAAAGGCTTCGGCCTGCAGGTGAAAAAACTTTCCATCCCTTTCGCCATTTTCATACGCCATATTGCAAGCCGACAGGATCCTTGGGGCATAGCGTGCCAGGGCATCGAGCCAGACCTTGCTGCGCATCATGAAAATGCCGGCATTCCATAAATACATGCCGTCGCCGACATAGCGCCGTGCCGTTTCCTGATCCGGTTTTTCAATGAAACACTGCAGCTGATAGGCTGCGCCGTTCGACAAGGATTTGCCCAGTTGCAAATAACCGTATTCCGTTTCTGCCCGGTCGGGCTCGATGCCGAACGTGACGATGCTGCCCGTCGCAGCCAGATCGGCGCCCGTCTCGATTGCTTTGCAGAAGGCCATGGGATCGCGTATTCGGTGATCGGCCGGCATCACCAGAAGAATCGGGTCATCGTCTGCCTCAAGCATTTGTGCGAACCGGGCGGCGACCGTCAGTGCCGGTGCCGTATTGCGGCCTGCCGGTTCGAGAATGATCGACTGAAAGCGGCGGTCTATCTGGCGAAACTGTTCGGCGGTGATGAAGCGATACGCCTCGTTGCTGACGATGATCGGGTCGGCAATCTGCCGGGGATCCGCATAGGCGTCCAGGCGCAGGACCGTTTCCTGAATCAGCGATTCGACGCCGTTGATCGATTGCAGCTGTTTGGGGTATTGCTCGCGCGACAGCGGCCACAGGCGGGTGCCGGATCCGCCGCTCAGTATTACCGGTTGAATCGTCGTCATGGACATTCCTCGAATGGGTCACGCACGGTTTTCGGCACATTGCTGCCAGTGCCAGGCGTCCCGGCACATTTCCTCGACACTCAGTTCGGCTTGCCATCCCAGTATCTGCGCCGCAAACGAAGGATCGGCATAGCATTCGGCGATGTCGCCCGGCCGGCGGCCGGTGGTGCGAAAAGGAACCGGGCGCCGGCTGGCTGCTTCGAACGCTTTGGCCATTTCCAGGACGCTGAAGCCACGGCCGGTGCCCAGGTTGATGGCGAGCGCGCCCTGAATTCCTGGCAGTGCGCTGAGCGCCCGTAAATGCCCGCGCGCCAGATCGACGACATGGATGTAGTCGCGCACGCCGGTTCCATCCGGCGTCGGATAATCGTCGCCAAAAACTGACAGATGCGTGCGTTTGCCGCTCGCAACCTGGGCGATATAAGGGAGCAAATTGTTGGGAATGCCGCGCGGGTCTTCACCGATCATTCCCGATGGATGGGCGCCAACCGGGTTGAAATAGCGCAGCAAGGCAATTTTCCAGGCGGTATCGGCCGTTGCAACATCACGCAGAACGTTTTCCACGATCAGTTTGCTTTGCCCATAGGGATTGCTCGTCCTGAGCGGCGCATCCTCACGGATCGGCAAGGTTTCGGGATCGCCATATACCGTGGCTGACGATGAAAAAACCAGTTGCTTGACGCCCGCTATGGCCATCGCCTCGACCAGCACAAGGCTGCCCGCAACGTTGTTGTCGTAGTACCTGAGCGGTTCGGCAACCGACTCGCCGACCGCTTTAAGCCCGGCAAAATGGATTACGGCCGAAAATTGCCGATCGGCGAAAAGCCGGCTGAGCGCTTTTCGGTCACGCACATCGGCTTCGACAAGGATCGGCTTGCGCCTCGCGATCTGCCCGATGCGGTCGATGACCGACGCCTTGCTGTTGCAAAGATTATCGACAACCACAACCTCATGCCCGGCCCTGAGCAGTTCCACCACGGTGTGGGACCCGATATAGCCAGCGCCGCCAGTGACAAGAATCATCTCCTGAGCCCTAACCGAAGATTTCGTCGGACATGAAATCGTCTTCAGTTTCGTCGTCCAATATTTCTTCAGGGACTAGTCCGTGCAGATGCATTTCCAGTTCGAGCTGACTGTCGGAAAGCTTGCTGTAGCCGATGAATCCCTTTTCAAATACCTTCCTCAGCCAGTCTTTTTGCGATTCCGCAACGGCTGCATTCGCCGAGTGCTCGACCAGAGCTTCGATCATGGCCTCCCTGGCTGTCGTTGTTCCGGACATTTCGTTCTCCACTTGTTTTCGTGGATCAAAAATTAAGGCATGGCCATGATGCCGATGATGAACCGTCGAACTCCCGGCAATAGGTCGATCAGATCATTCCGCCCACCGATGCCCATGGCTTGTGATGGTTGCGCAAAAATAATTTCCACAACTTCATGATCACTTCACATTTTATTGAAACACTGGGCACATCTTTTGAGCGGGGCCCGCCATGCGACCAGATGAGCAGCAAACAAGCGTTACCGACTACCTCAAGCCTGTCGATAGCGATTTGCCGGATGCCGGCGACGATACTCTTGAAGGCGGTGGCTCGTTTATCGACCCCGTTGATCTTGAAGCACTGGGACTGATTCTCGAGTATTCGCTGAAGGTGCATACCACCCATCAGTTCTATTGCTGGACCCAAGGGCTTTTGCAGAATCTGATCCGGCATGAATTGCTGATCTGTGCCCTGCGCAAGGGGGAGTCCTCCGCCGTTCACGTCGATAGCTTCTCGACGACGACCTCCCAACCCGCACTGATCAACGTCGTGTTTGGACAGGACACGGTGCTGGTGCCGGATCTCATGAAGGCCTGGGAGGAAAATCATTTCCAGCCGGTGATCCGGGATGTCCGGGTGGAAACGAGCAGCAGCGACAGCGGTCTGGTTCGGGAACTGAACCGCATCAACGCCAACGAGATTCTGGCGCACGGAACCCACGACGCATTCGGCAAGCCGATGAGTTTTTTTCTCTTCGCCTGCCGCTCCGGGAGCAATTCCCTCAAGCAGATTCATCTGGCCAGGCTGCTGGTGCCGTCCTTGCATGCAGCGTGGCTGCATACCCAGCTGGTCCGGCCGGCCACGACAGAAAGTGTGCGCACCCAATCGGGCGGGCGCGACCTTTTGACCTCACGCGAGCAAGAAATTCTGGGCTGGATCTATCGCGGCAAGAGCAATATCGAGATCGGGATCATCCTCGGACTCAGCCCGTTTACCGTCAAGAACCATGTCCAGAAGATTCTCCGCCGGCTCAATGTCCTGAATCGGGCGCAGGCTGTCGGCAAGGCACTGGCGCTCCGCATCTTCGACGGGGCAACCCAGTGCTAGCCGGCTTTGTCATGAAGCAAGCGGCAGGGTCAGGGTCACGCTGAAGCTCCCGTCCGGAAGGTTCTCCGCCTTGATCGTACCGCCGTGCAGCTTGAGCACTTGCCGGGTGATCGTCAGCCCGAGCCCATAGCCCTCAAAGGATTTCGCATTGCTGGCCCGGTAGAATGGCTCGAAGATGGTTTCGAGGTCTTGCTCTTCAACGCCGCCGCCGCTATCGATCACGCTGACCCGGGCGTATCCGCTATCGGCTTGTGCCTTGACCTTGACGATGCTTGCGTCCGGCGCATGACGCACGGCATTGCGCAGCACGTTCTCGATCGCCCGGTGCAAGAGTTCAGCATTGCCATCGACGGCGAGGCTTGCCGCCAGGTCGAATTCAAAACGGCAAGCGCGCGCTTCTGCTTCGAACCGGGTGTCATCGACAATCTCCTCGATCAGATCGCATAGTTCAAGGCGCTCATGTGGCAGGTTTTCCGCGCCCGCGTCGAGGCGGGCAAGGGTCAGCAGTTCGCCAACCAGATGATCGATACGGCGCGTGTCGCGCTGGATGCGTTCGATGAACTCCTGCATCCGCTCGGGCTGTTGCTGCATCAGGTCGGTGGCCGCCTGCAGCCGCGCCAGAGGGGAACGCAGCTCGTGCGAGACGTCGTGCAAAAGACGGTGTTGACCATCGACCAGGTTTTGCAGGCGTTCCGCCATGCGGTCGAAATCCTTGCCGAGATCGGCCAGCTCATCCTTGCGATTTCCCATCGCTTTGCCGATTCGCGTATCGAGCTTGCCGCTGGCCTCGGCCTCGAAGGCCTCGCGCAAGGTGGCGATCGGACGCGAAAAATACCAGGCCAGCCACCATGCAAAGATCAGGCTGACGATGCTGCCCGCCAGCAGTGGCAACAACGGCGGCAGCGGCGATTTGTGCGGCGGGGGAAACGGTGGTTTCCTCCCGCCCCTTTCCGGTCCTGGCGGCATGTCGTGGTGATGCGCTGGCGGCGGGCGGTCTTCCGGATGGAGAGGGCGCAGCGCCCAGATCGTGATGCCGACGCCTGAGGCCGTCATGAATTGGGCCAGCCAGAAGAAAATGAAGAATTTCCTGAACAGTCGTCCCGGTCTCATTGCGCTTTCCTATTCGGCCGTCAGCAGGTAACCCTTGCGGATTACGGTCTGGATGCGGGAACGGCCGGCTGGGGCCGGCTTCAGCTTGTTGCGAATGGCGTGGATATGCACATCGATGCTGCGGTCGAAGCGGGTCAGCGGGCGCCCGAGCGCCTCTTCGGACAGCTCGGCCTTGCTGACCGGCCGACCGGCATGGCGGGCCAGCATTTCGAGCAGGTTGAACTCGGTACTGGTCAATTCCAGCGCAGACCCGGCATCTTCGGCGCGGCGCAGCGCCGGCCAGAGCGTAATCGTACCGGCGACCAGCGGCTGCGTGCCTGCATCATTGGCCGGCTTGCTGTGCACTCGTTTCAGGATGGCCCGCAGGCGGGCGGCGAGTTCTCGCGGTGTGCAGGGTTTGGATACATAGTCGTCAGCGCCGTGCTCAAGCCCGGAAATGCGGTCGGCATCGTCACCCCGTGCTGTCAACATGATGACCGGGATCGTGCTGGCCGTGCGGATTCTGGCCAGCGCCTGAAAACCGTCGAGGCCGGGCATCATCACATCAAGCACGGCGATATCGAAACGGCCGCTGAGGGCCGCTTCGGCACCGCTCCTTCCATCATGTGCGCAGGCCACGGCGAAGCCGTCACGTTCCAGGTAGTCGCGCAGCATATCGAGTAGTTCATGGTCGTCATCGACCAGAAGCACCGTCGGGCAAGAGGGCGTTGGTTCGGCAGGATTCATGGGACGAGATGTTAGGTCATGCCGGCACCAATTCCGCCGCTTTTAACAGGAATTTACCCATGCGATGACGCTGAATAAGCCCTGGTGAGCAAAAATTGCCGTTGCCGCGATCCGGAAAGAGGACGGTTTGCCTGGATGCGTCGCCAGCCGGCTGAATGAAAAAGTGTTTAACGCGCCTTAACACCGTGCGAAATCCGGCAAGTCTTGCCGGATTGGGCTGCCCGATCGGAAATTCCCGCCTCGAGCCGCTGAATCTGAAGTCAATGGCCCCGATTCTTAACATCCTTTTACCCCACGGGCCCTGCTTTTCCGCCATTTCTGGCCGATGATTTGCATAAGGGCCGGTGGGTGCGGCAGATGGGGGCAAAGCGTCGTACCCGACAGCCGATCAGTAAATCAAAAAGGAGTGAATCATGAGCAGCATCAGCGGTATTGCTAGTAGTTCTTCCATGATGCAGGGCATGCAAGGCATGCGCGGGATGAAGAAACCCGACCCTGCGGAAATGGCCGACAATCTGTTTTCAAAGCTCGACACCTCCGGGCAGGGCTTTATCCAGAAGTCCGACTTGCAGAGTGCCTTTGCGCAAATTTCCTCGTCATCTCAAGCGTCGGATACCTCCTCGAATGTCGATGAGCTTTTCTCGCAACTCGACACCGACAGCGACGGCAAGGTCACCAAGCAGGAATTTTCAGACACCCTGCAAAAGCTCTCGGAGCAACTGGAGCAGCAGTTTCAGAGCAGCCGCATGCAGGGGGCGATGCAGGCCGGCGGCATGCCGCCCCCGCCACCGCCCGGTGGCGGCGATCAGGGCATGAGCAAGGAACAGCTTTCGAGCGCAGCGGCGGAAATCGGCAGTACCGACAGCGGCCTCGCCAGCATGCTGAGCAATGTCGCCGAGAACTTCGATGCGGCCGACACCAACAGCGATGGAAAGGTCAGTTTGCAGGAGACCATCGCCTACGAGCAGTCCAAGAGCAATGCGTCAAGTTTAACGGGTGCAACGAGCTCAGCGAGTTCGTCGAGCGCGTCCTCGAGTTCGACGTCCTCTACCTCCGCAGGTGCAGACCTCGAGGGCAATGTCATGCGGCAGATCATGAAGCTGATGCAAGCCTATGGTCCGGGCAATGACGGAAACACCGCTACTTCATCGTTATCCCTGATGGCTTGATGTCTGGCGTGAAGGGTGGATGCGGGCAAGCGATGCATCCATCCTTCACGACGGTCGGAAGTCGCTCAGTAGGCATTCTGTTTTTTGAAGACAACGAACAGCGTCCTGAAGATGATTTCAAGATCCCACGGCAATGACCAGTTGCGCAGGTAGGCGAGGTCGTATTCGATGCGCTTCTCCATTTTCTCCAGCGTATCGGTTTCCCCGCGCTGACCGTTGACCTGGGCCCATCCCGTGATGCCGGGCCTTACCTTGTGCCGGATCATGTAGCCGCTGATCAGCTTGCGGTACAGCTCGTTATGGGCCACCGCATGCGGGCGTGGTCCGACGATGCTCATTCGCCCCTGCAGCACGTTGATGAATTGCGGCAGTTCGTCGAGCGAGCTGCGGCGCAGGAATGCGCCGAGCGGCGTTACCCGGCTGTCGTGGCGAGTGGCTTGCCGGATTTCGCTGCCATCTTCAGCCACGGACATGCTGCGGAACTTGTAGACGATGATTTCTCGACCATCCAGACCGTGGCGCCGCTGTTTGAAAATTGCCGGACCGGGTGACTGAAGCTTGATGGCGATGGCAATGAGCAGCATCAGCGGTGCGATGAGGAGCAGGATCAGGCTGGCCAGGACGAGATCGCTGGCCCGCTTGAATACGCCGTTGATTCCGTAGAAGGGGGTTTCACAGACCGCAACGACGGGCATGCCGCCGACGGTATCGACACGTGCCTGAATCAGGTCGGATAAAAAAATGTCGGGGGTGAAATAGATCGATAGCGTGGTGTCGCGCAGTTCGTCGAGCAGTTTCAGGATGCGCGGCTGCGAGGCCATGGGCAGGGTGATGTAAAGGATGTCGGCCTTGTGGCTTTTGACATACGCGGGCAGTTCGTCGATCGTGCCAAGAATTCCCTCTGCCCTGCTGGCGTTGTTCCGTGGCAGGCTGCGGTCTTCAAAATAGCCGGCGATACGGATCCCCAGGGAAGGCGATGTCTCGATGTTTTCAGCCAGCCGCCGCCCCAATTGCCCGCCCCCGGCGATCACCGCAACGCGCTGCACGCCTTCTGCTGCCATCAGACGGGGCAGAGCGAGCGGCAGAAAAAAATGCGCGGCAAAAAGGACGATCGGGGTCGCGAGTATCCAGGCCACGATGATTCGTCGATCAAAGGCGTCGAGCGTGCCGGTTGCCCAGCCCAGAAGTAGCAGCAAGGAAATCATGGCAAGCCAGTAGGCCAGGGTGTTGATGGCCAGCCTCCCGATCCCCCTGCTTTTCGGCAGGCGCCCGGGAAAGGTGAACAAAAAGACGACGATCGCCAGAAGCAGGTAAGGCCCGCTGAGAAATTGATCGAAGGCGAGCGTACTCAGCGCTAGGGTGGCAATTGCCACTGCCGGCGCGATGCTCGCCTGCAGCAAGGCCATGCTGGTTAGCGGCTGGCCCTGCAGGTATTGCCGGGCATCATGCGCGGCAAGCACGATGGGTCCCTGGTTGCGTATCCGTCAACTGTCTGGAAGCGTTTCCAGCCGATACCCGCACCAGCCAGCATCTTGCTGCAACGGCCAGCTTTACCGAATGCGCCAGACGCATTTGGATTCTTTCTTTCCCGACGGTCTTTGTGCCCGGCATTTTTTTCTCCATTCGTTCGTTCTTGTACGGATGGAAAACTAAGGTATGCCTGTGGTGTTGATGATGAACCGCTGACCTCCCGGAAATAGGTCGATCAGATTCTCCGGGCAGTCCTTTGGGCGAGGGATGGCAGCGCCATGCCGTTTCACCCGTCAGGAAGCAAACGGACTACAGCGGCCATGCAATTGCCTGCGAGTTGCTGCCCGATTCTACGAACTGAGTGTGGCGACGCGACAGCGAATCCAATTCACGAGTTTTTGTGTCGGCGAAATATCTTTCGTTTTCCATTTCGCGTGGCATCGATAAAACCTTCGTTAGATCAGTCGCTGACTTGATCGGCAAAAACTCTGAATTCGGCATCGTTCGACTGCTGTCGCCGATGCGCGTAGCAACTGTGCGGATACCGTGACTTTCTGGGGTGACCATCATGAAAAAGTTTTCTTATGCCGCTTCGCCAACAAACGCAGAGGGGTTTTCCCCCTCGCGGCGAAGCCGGATCGTTTTTTCTCTTCTGACCGGATCCAGCGCTGTTGCCCTCGGCATCCGCAAGGTCGTTGTTGCGTGTTTGCTCGGCCTGGGGTCATTGCTGTCTTTTGCCGTGCAGGCCCAAACCTGTGTGCCAAACACAAACACCGACTGGATGGTGTCGAGCAACCAACTGGCGCAGGATATCCGTCCGCGCGATTGTGCCGTCGTCGAACAAACGCCTCCCGATTTCCGCTGGCCCGACGTGATCACCAGCGGTGGGTACGCCGTGAACCTGACCTATCCCGATGGTTTCACCAAGGTCCTGCCCGCAACGCAAAACTGGCGCAACTGGGACGAGGTTCTTCCTGCCGGAACCTACTCGTGGACCGTCAGCTATGCCGGTGGCACGACCAGCATGCCGCGTCGTTTCATCGTCAACGCCAATTCAAAACCGTTCCTGGTGCCGAGCATGAGCACGGTGCTCAGTCGTGTGACGGCAAAACCGCATCCGCGCAGCCTGCCGGACGCAACGACCTTCGCGCTGATCAAGAGTCAGCGTGCGGCGGGGATCAGCACGCTGCTCAATGCTGCCAGCGGACAGTTCAACCAGGCGGTGCCGAGCCAGGGAAGTGGATCGTCCGATGCGCGCAAATACAGCGATCTCGCGTTGCAGGCACTGCTCGCCTGCGTTTTCAGCAATCAGGACTCGTACTGCAACGAGGCCGTACGTCGCGTGATGAATCTTGCCTCTTGGGACCCCAGGGGAGCGACCTGGTACCTGACTTCGACGGGCCGCGTGAACTACGCCAACGACATGACTGCCCGCCTGCTCACATGGACCGTCGCAACCGGATACGACTGGCTCTACCCGCGCCTCAGTTCGGCCCAGAGGTCGCAGGTGTTGGGCATGCTGCTGATTCGTAATGGCGACATGTACAAGGACCTGATCGGGGCGCGTTCGCGCATCGCACGAGAGCCGCGCGATTCGCACGCGAATCAGACATTGAGCGTGGTGGCAGTGATCTCGACGCTGCTGGCCGGCGACCTGAGTGAAGCGAATGGCTGGCTGACCAACTCGTTGCCGTTGGCGCTCAATGCAATCAGCCCATGGGGCGGGGAAGAGGGCGGTTTTGCCAATGCCGCGACGCAAGGGAACTGGGACCTCGGCGAAAACTCGAGGGTCTGGAATCAGCTGCGTTACGCGACCGGGATCGATGTCGCGCAGAAACCCTGGGTGCGCAACTGGGGGCGCTATTTCACCTATTTCACGCCCCCCGGTATGGCGGGCGGGGCGACCGAGTTCGGAGACGGTTTCGAAGACAACCAGACCTACGACCAGGCACTCTATGGCACGGCCTACACCTATTTTTCCCCGTCGCCCCTTGGCCGCTGGCATGCCTCGCTGCTCAGGGTGCAAAACATGACGCGCATGGAGTACCTGCTGGCGCCGCCAGCGGATTTTTCCGGTACGCAGCCCTTCCCGGCCGGGATGCCCAACGCGCTTAATCTGTACAGTATCGGCCAGGTGGCGATGCACAGCGACCTGTCGAACCTGGCGCGGACCTCCGTTTATTTCAAGTCGAGTCCGCCGCCCTATGGCGCTTACAACCACAGTCACGCAGACCAGAACAGCTTTGTCGTCAATGCCGGTGGGCAGCGGCTCGCCATCGAGTCGGGCTACTACGCCGGCTACGAGAGTGACTACTGGTATAACTGGTATCACACGACGAAGGCCAAGAACGCCATCACCTACGACGGTGGGCTGGGCCAGCTGTTCTACGAAAAAGACGGGAAAATGGGCTACGGCCGGGTCACGAGCTTTTCCAGTTCGGCCACCCACGACATCGTCACTGGTGATGCCACAGCCGCCTACGGCGGCGCCCTGAGCAAGGCGCAGCGTTCGATGGTCTATCTGCGGCCAAACCTGATCCTGGTATACGACAACCTCGCATCGGCCACCGGCCGGCAATGGGAGTGGAATATTCATGCGCTGAATCAGATGAGCGTGATCTCGGATCGGCAGATTTCGATCCAGAGTGGTACGCAGAAGCTGTGCGTTACCATGCTTGCCGGCCCGACCATGCGTTTTACGCAGACCAATCAGTTCTCGGTAAGCCCCGGTTCGTCGTATCCCTTGCAGTGGCACGGCAATTTCTACAGCACGACGAGACTGCCGGCCACGGAGTTCATCGCACTGCTGAATGTCGGTTGTACGGCCACGACGGCGAGTGCCAGCAAGGCCAACGGTATCTGGACGATACCGGTCGGCGACAAGACGGTAACCATCGGTGCGACCGGAGCGGTCAGCTTGGCCGGGGTTGCCCCCGCACCGGCACCTACGCCGGTACCCACGCCGCCGCCAGCAAGCGCACCGCTACCCTATACCGGTACGCCGATTCCCGTGCCAGGCAGCTTCGAGGCCGAGAACTTCGACAAAGGCGGCGAGGGCATTGCCTACCATGACAACGTGAAAGGCAATGCGGGCGGCGTGTATCGGATCGGCGAAGACGTCGATCTCATCGCCTCGGATGACACGCTGGGCGGTGGCTACGTCGTCAATAACTTCGAGAAGGGCGAGTGGCTGGCCTACACGATCAACGTAGCCAGTACCGGCACGTACATCGTCGGGCTGCGCAGCAGCCAGAGTTTCGGGACGAGCCCCGTTGCCTTCCACCTCGAGATCGATGGCGTTCCGGTCACCGGATCGCTCCTTGTTCCGACGAGCGGAGGATGGAGCACTTTCCAATGGGTGGAGGCCCCATCGCTACCGCTCAGTGCAGGGACGCACGTTCTGAAAGTCGTTGCCGACCAACCGTATTTCAACCTGAACTCGGTCCGGGTGCTGGCCGATCAATTGGCTCCGCCTCCTTCATCGACGCCCTATACCGGTACGCCGATTGCCGTACCGGGCACCTTCGAGGCCGAGAATTTCGACCGCGGCGGTGAGGGCCTTGCCTATCACGACACGGTGAAGGGCAATCAGGGTGGGATGTATCGGCTCACCGAGGATGTCGACATCATCGCTTCCACCGATTCGCTGGGTGGCGGCCAGGTGGTCAACAACTTTTCGACCGGTGAGTGGCTGGCCTACACGATCAACGTCGTTGCCGGCGGCCGATACACCATCGGACTGCGTGCCAGCAACAACTTCAACATTGCCGGCGTCGCCTTCCGCGTCGAAATCGACGGCGTGCCGGTCATTGCCTCGACCCTCGTTCCGAATACCGGCAGCTGGGATACGTTCCAGTGGGTCACGACGCCCGCCCTGTCTCTCAGTGCCGGACGCCACGTATTGAAGATCGTCGCCGACAAGCAGTATTTCAACCTGAACTCGGTGCGTGTGACGACCGCGCCGTAGCCCCGCCGGACTGCCCGGGATGTTTGCCTGGGCAGTCCGGAAATGCTGCCGATGGTTAATCCTGGAAAAAGCAGTTAACCACAACGAGCACGGCGAACACAACGAAAAACAATGGCTTATATTGTTTTGATGAATTGCTCAGGGATGAGTAACGAAGATCGGCAAAACCAAGGATCTTCGTTGTGCCCGTTGTGTCGTTGCGGTCAGAACTAAGGTTTTTAGGTTCATTTGAAGGAGTCCAGGTGATGCCCGATGCTGCTCCACAAAAAAAAACGGACATGAACTTTCTCGTTGCAGCACCGGGAAAATCGCGTGCCGAGAGGATGTTTGCCTTTACCTTGCTGGAGTTGCTGGTCGTCGTCGCCATCATCGGCTTGCTGGCTGGTTATGTCGGGCCGAAATATTTCGGTCAGCTCGGCAAGGCCGAGGTCAAGGCGGCGCGTGCACAAATCGATGCGCTGGAGAAGGCGCTGGATCAATATCGTCTCGATGTCGGCCGCTATCCGACGACCGAGCAGGGCCTTAATGCCCTGGTGGTGCAGCCCGGCGCCACCACCCGCTGGACCGGACCCTACCTGAAAAAGGGGCTTCCCCCGGACCCTTGGGGGAAACCCTATCTCTACAAGTCGCCGGGCGATCATGGCGAGTTCGATCTCTTCTCCTACGGCCGGGATGGTGCGCAGGGCGGTAGCGGTGAAGATGCCGACGTCACCAACTGGTGAGGTCCGGCGATGCGCTTCGAGATCATGGCTTATCGAAATCATGAAGGCGTTTTCCCGATTTCCCTGGAGGCGGCCAGTTTTGACGAGGCCCGGCGCCTGGCACGGGAAAAAGGCGTAAACATCGTCTCCATACGCCAGCAGTGGCACTGGGTTGCCCAGCGCCGGCGCAAGGACCCGCCCTTCGATCTGCTGCTTTTCAGCCAGGAACTGCGCTCCCTGATCGTGGCCGGGCTTTCGCTGATCGAGTCCCTGAATGTCCTGTCGCGCAAGGAAGCGACCTCAGGCAGGCGCAGCCTGATCGAGGTGATCATTCGCCATCTGCGCGAAGGCAAGCCGTTCTCCGCCGCATTGCGCGAGTTTCCCGCCATCTTTCCGCCGCTTTACGTCGCACTGGCTGCGGCCAGCGAACAGACCGGCGATCTGGGCAGCAGCCTGGGGCGCTTCATCGATTACCGCAACCAGATGGATCTGGCGCGCAAGCGGGTTGTTTCGGCCGCCATCTATCCGGCCCTGCTGCTGGGCGTCGGCGGCCTGGTCGTCGTCTTCCTGATGAGCTATGTGGTGCCCCGCTTCAGCCGGATTTACGAAGATTTTGGCAGCGATCTGCCCTTCATGTCGAAACTCCTGATGCAATGGGGCGGGCTGGTCGATGCCTATGGCTGGCAGGTACTGCTCGGCGTGGCCGCCTGTGTTGCCATCGCGTTTCCGCTGTTCAGGCGAACGCTGGGCCGGCCGGGTTTGCTGCATCGCCTGCTGGCGCTGAAGGTGCTGCGGGCGCTGCGCGAGCGCTTTCAAATCTACGCATTGTCGCGCTTTTTCCGGACCCTCGGTCTGCTGCAGCAGGAAGGTATCCCGATCATCGGCGCACTCGGCCTGGCCAGGGATTTGTTGCCCGAAGACGGGCGGCTTTCGCTGGACCGGGTGGCTCTTGATGTGCGCGCCGGGGTGGCGCTGTCCGAAGCCATGAAACAGCACGAACTGGCGCCGCCGGTCGCGAACGAGTTGCTGAAGGTCGGCGAAAAAACCGGCGATGTCGGCGAAAAAATGATCCGCATCGCCGATTTTTACGATGCGGAGATATCGCGCTGGACCGAGTGGTTCCTGAAACTGTTCGAGCCCTTGCTGATGCTGACCATCGGACTCTTCATCGCCTTCATCGTGGTGCTGCTGTACCTGCCGATTTTCGAACTCGCCGGGAGCATCTGATGAATCCCGGCGCGTTTCGCAAGCTGTTTCGCAATCCGTTTAAAAAGCCGAAGGCGCCTGTCCTGGCGCCAGACAAGGTACCGGCGGCGGCGTCAGCGGCAGCGCATGCCGGGCGCCCCTTGCTGGGCATCAGCCGGCTCAATGCGCTCGTGCCGGCCTTTGACTTGCTGCCCTATGCCGAAGCCTCCGCGCGGCAATGCATTGCGTTGATCGATGAAACAGGCCGCTTGCTGCTCGTCGTGGACAAGCCCTCCGCGGCTCACCTTCTGCCGTGGGCGGATGCCTTGCTGCGCCGCCCGTTCACGCTGTGCTACGCCGCCGCCGGCGACATTGCGGCGGTTCTCGCCCATCACGGCGAAACCATGCTGGCCATGGATGCGCTGCCGGCGCAACGGCCGGCGGAGTTCGTTTCCAGCGACGGGATCGAATCGCTGCAGCTGGAAACGATACACAGCAGCGCCAGCCCGATTGTCCGGCTGACCAATTCGACCATTTACGACGCCTACAAGGCCGGCGCGAGCGATATCCATCTTGAGTCCTCGGGGGAGGGCCTGCGGGTGAAATACCGGCTGGACGGCGTGCTTTCGCTGATTGCCGAATCGAGCGGCAGCCAGACGGCAGAACAGGTGATTTCACGCATCAAGGTGATGGCCGAACTCGATATTTCGGAGCGGCGCGTTCCTCAGGATGGCCGTTTCAAGGTGCTGATCAACGGCCGGGAAGTCGATTTCAGGGTCTCGATCATGCCCAGCATTCACGGCGAGGATGCGGTGCTGCGCATCCTCGACAAGCGGGCGCTGACCGATCAGGTCACCAGCCTGACGCTCGATGCGCTGGGTTTCGACGAGAAGATGATGCAACTGGTGCGTCGTCTCGCCCGCGAACCCTACGGCATGTTGCTGGTCACCGGCCCGACCGGCAGCGGCAAGACGACAACGCTTTACGCCGTGCTCAGCGAAGTCAACACCGGCAAGGACAAGATCATCACCATCGAAGACCCGGTGGAGTACCAACTGCGCGACGTATTGCAGATTCCGGTCAACGAAAAGAAAGGGCTGACCTTCGCCCTCGGCCTGCGCTCCATCCTGCGTCACGACCCCGACAAGATCATGGTCGGCGAGATCCGCGATGCCGAGACCGCGCAGATCGCGATCCAGTCCGCGCTGACCGGCCATCTGGTGTTTACCACGGTCCATGCCAACAGCGCCTTCGACGTGATCAGCCGCTTTCTCCATATGGGCGTGGCACCCCACAGCTTCGTCTCGGCGATCAACGGCATCCTCGCGCAACGACTGGTCAGAACGAACTGCCCGCATTGCATCGTCGAAGACCAGCCGGAAGAAAGCCTGCTCGTCGATTCCGGGATCAGTTTGGCCGCTGTATCGGGCTTTCGCTTTCACAAGGGGGCGGGCTGCAGTCAATGCCGGGGTACTGGCTACAAGGGCCGGAAGGCGATTGTCGAATTGCTCTGCCTGAACGATGAGTTGCGTGAATTGATCGTTGCCGAGGCACCGCTGCGCCGCTTGCGGGAAGAGGCCGCCCGCGGGGGGATGCGCGAGTTGCGCGAGGCGGCGCTCGACTTGGTACGGCGTGGAGAATCCACTCTGGAGGAAATAAACCGTGTCACTTTTGTCGCGTGACCGCGTATTCATTGCACTGGCGCCCGAACGCCTGGCGGCCCTGCGTGTGGCGGGCCGCTTCCGTCCGCGCATCGAAGAGCGCCATGAGCTGCCGGTGCTGGCCGCCAATGGCGCGCAGTGGGATGCGCTGATGACCGCGCTTGAAGACCTGCTTGACCAGCCAGCCTGGGCAGCGTGCGATCTGACGCTCATTCTTTCCAGCCACTACGTGTTCTGCGCCGTGATTCCCGGGAGTCAGGGGCTGGCGGCGGTGGAGCAGAGCGAACTGGCGCATCTTGTTTTCCGCAATATCTATGGCGAGCTGAGCGACGAATGGGAATTTCGCGTCAGCCCGTCGGGCGGCATGCCGACGCTGGCCAGCGCCGTTCCGCAATCGACCCTGAAGGCGTTGCACGAAGCCTGCGATGGGCGCGGGCGCTTGCGTTCGATCCAGCCAGGCTTGATGGCTGTCTTCAACGGCGTGCGGCCCCTGATAGAAAAAAATACGGGCACCCTGGCGCTGGTCGAGCCCGGCAGGACGAGCCTCGCCGCCTTCGAGAATGGCCTGTGGCAATCGGTCGCCAGTCGGGCCGGCCGAAGCAGCGGCCTGGCCCAGCTCCTGGATGACGAGAGCGAACTGCATGGACGCCGCCCGGGGGGAACGTTATGGCTTTGCGATTTGACCGGAGAAGTCCGGCTGCCGCCCAGCTCGCCCTGGCATCTTCAACGCCTGAAGCCCCGCCATGGCGTAGGAAACGGCAGCGCCAACCTTGCCGAGTGGGGTATCCCGTGAGTGTCACCCGGCCATTATGGCTTGATTACCAGCGCCCGCCGCCGGGGCGCCATTGGCCCGGATTCGTGTTGCTGGCCGTCGGTCTGCTGCTCGGCAGCCTGCTGCTGGCGCAATCGTTTTCGATTGCCGCGCAACTCGCGGCCAGCGAACAGCAAGTGTCCAGGCTCAAGCGCGAGGCCGAGCGCCGCCGG
>JBAQRB010000232.1:0-8279 GCA_049295655.1 Rhodocyclaceae bacterium | reverse complement strand
CAGCCGGCGCCCATGGTCGGCACTGTCTTCAGCACCCAGTCGACGATGGAATCGGACGGGTTGAGCGCGTAGAACTTCGACTTGTTCTCCGAGCCGCCGCCCTTTGCCGCGCAGATCACTTCGACGTGGTGACCGGGAACGATCTCGTAATGCACGACGGCCGGTGTGTTGTCCTTCGAGTTCGTGCGCTTGCCGGCCGGGTCGAGCAGCACCGAGGCGCGCAGCTTGTTGTCCGGGTTGCCGTAGGCGCGGCGCACGCCTTCGTTGCACATCTCCTGCACCGAGAGGGTGGCGTCCCAGCGTACGTCCATGCCGACCTTGAGGAAGATCACGGCGATGCCGGTGTCCTGGAAGATCGGGCGGTGGCCTTCGGCGCACATGCGGCTGTTGGTCAGGATCTGCGCGATCGCGTCCTTGGCGGCGGCGCTCTGCTCGCGCTCGTAGGCGGCGCCGAGCGCCTTGATGTAGTCGAGCGGGTGGTAGTAGCTGATGTACTGGAACGCGTCGGCGACCGACTGGATGAAGTCTTCCTGGCGGATGGTGGTCATTTCAGGCTCTCTCTCGTTGGCTCCGGGCGGCTGGCGCCCGGAGGAAGGGTCAGTGGTGGGCTTTGCTCTGGGCCAGCGTCTGGTTCATGGTCTTGTCGACCCAGACCATGGCCATCGCCGAGAGCAGGAACACGACATGGACGATGACCTGCCACTTGATCGTGTGCTCGCTCATGTTGGCGGCGTTAATGAAGGTCTTCAACAGGTGGATCGACGAGATGCCGATGATCGCTGTCGATAGCTTGATCTTGAGCACGCCGGCATTGACGTGCGAGAGCCATTCGGGTTGGTCCGGGTGGCCTTCGAGGTCGAGTCTTGAGACGAAGGTTTCGTAGCCGCCGATGATCACCATGATCAGCAGGTTGGCGATCATCACGACGTCGATCAGGCCGAGGACGACCAGCATGACCTCGGTTTCGTTGATGTGCGAGCCGCTGAAAAACGAATTCTGGATCAGGTGCGCGAGTTCGACCATGAACAGGTAAACATAGACGCCCTGCGCGACGATCAGTCCGAGATAGAGCGGTGCCTGCAGCCAGCGGCTCCAGAAGATCAGGGATTCGAGTTTTTGCACAGGGGATTTCATGATGGGGCGGTTATTCCTGATCTGGGGATGCGCGATTCTAGCATCAATCCAGATGCCGATTTATGCTGCGGCGCAGTAGCTCTGTGTAAGCGGCGTGTAAGGCTGGCCGCGTTTAATCGGAATCGATTCGCATGCCACGGGGCCAGCTTGCCAAGCTTGTATCGGTCTGTGGTTGTGCCGGGTTGTGAGCGGCCGGCAGCGACTTTTATGCCCCTCGCTTTTGCTGCAACTACTAATCATTCACGAATACCGCACAGGAGATTGTTTATGTCCCAGAATGAATCCGAATCCGTACAATTTATTCAGCCTTCCGCCGAATTCGTCAAGCAGGCAACGATTTCCGGCATGGATGCCTACAAGGCGCTGTGTGAGGAAGCCGAGAAGGATTACGAGGGCTATTGGGCCCGCCTGGCGCGTGAGCATGTGAGCTGGAAGGTTCCGTTCACCCAGACGCTCGACGAATCCGAGGCTCCCTTTTTCAAGTGGTTTGCCGACGGCAAGCTCAACGTCTCGTACAACTGTCTTGATCGCAACGTCGAAGCCGGCCTCGGCGACAAGGTCGCGATCATTTTCGAAGCCGACGATGGCGAAGTCAAAAAGCTGACCTACAAGGCCCTGCTGGCCCAGGTCAGCCAGTTCGCCAACGGCTTGCGTGCCCGTGGCATCAAGAAGGGCGACCGCGTCGTCATTTATATGTCGATGGGTATCGAAGGCATCGTCGCGATGCAGGCCTGCGCCCGGATCGGCGCGATTCACTCGGTCGTTTTCGGCGGCTTCTCGGCCCAGTCGGTGCGCGACCGGATCAACGATGCCGGCGCCGTTGCCGTGATTACCGCCGATGAGCAGTGCCGTGGCGGCAAGAAAATCCCGCTGAAGCCGGCGGTCGATGAAGGTATCGCACTCGGTGGCTGTGAATCGATCAAGGACGTGATCGTCTTCAAGCGCACCGGTGGCGCCTGCAATATGGTCGCCGGTCGCGACATCTGGTGGCACGATGTGATCGCTGGCCAGTCCGAGACCTGCGAACCGGAATGGGTCGAAGCCGAGCATCCGCTGTTCCTGCTCTACACCTCGGGTTCGACCGGCAAGCCGAAGGGCGTCCAGCACTCGACGGGCGGCTATCTGCTGCACGCGATCCTGACCATGAAGTGGACCTTCGACCTGAAGCCGAACGACGTGTTCTGGTGTACGGCCGACATCGGCTGGGTCACCGGCCACACCTATATCACCTACGGCCCGCTGGCCTGCGGCGGCACCGAGATCGTTTTCGAAGGTGTCCCGACCTATCCGGACGCCGGCCGTTTCTGGAAGATGATCCAGGATCACAAGGTCAGCATTTTCTACACCGCGCCGACCGCCATCCGCTCGCTGATCAAGGCTGCCGATACCAACCCGGCTGTCGCGCCGACCAAGTACGACCTCTCCTCGCTGCGCCTGCTCGGCTCGGTGGGTGAGCCGATCAATCCGTCGGCATGGATGTGGTACTACGAGAACGTCGGCAGCAGCAAGTGTCCGATCGTCGATACCTTCTGGCAGACCGAAACCGGTGGCCACATGATCACCCCGTTGCCGGGCGCTACGCCGATGGTCGCCGGTTCGTGCACGCTGCCCTTCCCGGGCATCCTCTTCTCCGTCGTCGATGAAACGGGGACGGAACTCGATTGGGGCAAGGGCGGCATTCTGGTCTGCAAGAAGCCGTGGCCGTCGATGATCCGCAATATCTGGAACGATCCGGATCGCTTCAAGAAGTCGTACTACCCGGACGATTTTAACGGCAAGCTCTATCTGGCCGGCGACGGCGCGGTGCGCGATGCCTCGACGGGTTACTTCACGATCACCGGCCGGATCGACGATGTGCTGAACGTTTCCGGTCACCGCATGGGGACGATGGAAATCGAATCCGCGCTGGTGTCGCATCCGATGGTTGCCGAAGCGGCCGTGGTCGGCCGTCCTGACGACCTGACCGGCGAAGCGATTTGCGCCTTCGTCGTGCTCAAGGGGATTCGCCCGACCGGCGACGCCGCCAAGAAGTTCATCAAGGAACTGCAGGATCACGTCGGCAAGGAGATCGGACCGATCGCCAAGCCGAAGGACATCCGCTTCGGTGAAAATCTGCCGAAGACGCGTTCGGGCAAGATCATGCGTCGTCTGCTGCGCTCGCTGGCCAAGGGCGAAGAAGTCACGCAGGATACCTCGACGCTCGAGAATCCGGCGATCCTCGAGCAACTCAAGCAGCCGCAGCTCTAGGATGGCTTCCGGCATGCTCCGCTCGCGGGGTATGCCGGTGCTTCTGAAAGCATTTTCGCAAGACTCAGGGAAGCAGGAGACATGTTCTTCGAATCGTGATTTTTTGCGTTGCGCTTCGAGAGCGAAAAAAAACAGCGGCAGTCAAGACCGCTACTCAGGCCGGCGCCAATCAAGCGCCGGCCTGTTCATTTGGTAAGCAAGGGATGCGGAAATGAGCACGAATGCAACACAGATGCTGGTCTCGTCGACGATGGAATTCCTTCGCCGGCATGCGCCGTTCGACCGCATGGAGACCGACGCGCTACGCTTTCTGGCCGAGCATCTGAAGCTCGCTTATTACGCGAAGGATGCGCAGATCGTCACGCCCGAGATGGGCGTTCTCGATACCTTCTATATCCCGCAACGCGGCAAGATTCTGGCGCGACAGGCGGGGGACGTCAGTGTGGTCGAGTATTCATCGATGACGATCGGTCCGGGTGAAGGCTTTCCGATTGGCTCGGTGACTGCGCAACGCCCGTCGACCAGTTCCTATATCGCGCTCGATGATGTTTTCTGCTACGAGCTCCCGGTGCAGCATTTCTTCGAGGTCATGCAGAAGAGCACGGTGTTCAATCTCTTCTGCACGCAGTACATCGCAAGCCTCCTCAGCCAGTCGCGGCAGCAATTGCAGGTGCAGTTCGCGCAGCGTGCGGCCGAGCAGCAGACGATGAATTCGCCGCTGACCTCGATTGTCAAGAAAATGCCGATTTCGGTATCTCCCGAGACCCCGATCCGCAAAGTGATCGAGACGATGGCGAAAGGGCACATCGGCTCGATGATCATCGTCGACGAGGAAAGCAAGCCGATCGGCATCTTCACGCAGTCGGATGTTCTGAAGCGCATCGTGTTGCCGGGCGTTTCTCTTGACGAGCCGATTTCCGCGGTGATGTCGGCCGCGCCGCATGCCCTGTCGATTGGCGCAAATGCCTACGATGCGGCACTGGCGATGGCCATGCACGGGATTCGTCACGTGCTGGCGGTGGACGAGGGCGGCAAGCTGAAAGGCGTCATTTCCGAACGCGACCTGTTTACCCTGCAGCGGGTCGGACTGCGCCAGATCCGCCAGTCGATCGATACCTCGTCCGACATGGATACCTTGCGCCAAGCCGCCGCCGATGTCCGCCAACTGGCGCTCAACATGCTGGCGCAGGGGGTCGGGGCCGAGCAGCTGACCCAGTTCATTTCGGCGCTCAACGACACGCTGACCCGCCGCATCATCCAGATCAATCTGGATCGGCATGACCTTTTCGGCATCGACTGGGCCTGGCTTTCCTTCGGTTCGGAAGGGCGCGACGAGCAGACCTTCAGCACCGATCAGGATAACGGCATCGTTTATGTCTGCACCGACATCATGGATCGCGAGCTGACCCAGCTGCGCTTCCTGGAGTTCGCCCGCGATGTGAATCATGACCTCGACAAGGTCGGTTTCCCGCTGTGCAAGGGCAACATCATGGCGAGCAACCCCGCGCTGTGCCTGACGCTTGAGGAATGGGAGAACAAGTTCGCCGGCTGGGTGCGCACGCCGGACCCGAATGCCCTGCTCAGCGCAACGATTTTCTTCGATTTTCGCCCGCTGTTCGGGATGGAGAGCCTCGCGCATCGCTTGCGCCTGTCGCTCTTCCACCAGGTCCGCGGAAACCCGCTGTTCTTGCGCATGATGGCGCAGAATGCATTGGCGGTGCTGCCGCCGCTTGGCAAGATCCGCGATTTCATCACCGACGCCGACGCCGAGCATCCGGGGACGATCGATCTGAAAAAATTCGGCGCCCGCCTGTTCATCGATGCCGCCCGGATTTTGTCGTTGGCGCAAGGGGTGTCCAATACCAATACGGCACAGCGCCTGAAGCTGGCGAGCGCCAAGATGAACATTGCGGCCGGTGAAGTCGGTTCGATCATCGAAGGCTTCAACTTCATCCAGCTGATGCGCCTGCGCCATCAGCACTTCGAGCAGGAGCACGGTCGTGCCGGCGACAATTTCATCAAGCCGGACGACCTCAACGATCTGGAACGCCGGATTCTGAAAGAGTCCTTCCGTCAGGTGCGCAAGTTGCAGCAGCGCCTGAAACTCGATTATCAGGTCTGATGCCATGAACTGGTTCTCCCGATTGTTCCGTGGCGAGGTGCTGCCCGAAGTCGTTTTGCTGCCAGCGCAGCAGCAGGCGATTGCCGCCTGGAAGGAGCTGCCGACACCGGATCTGGGTCGCTCGCACTTTCTCAATCGCTACGTGGTGGCCGACGTTGAAACCAGCGGCCTGAACATGGAAAAGGACTGGCTGATTTCGATTGGCGCGGTCGCCGTGGTCAATGGCCTGATCGATTTCGACGATGCCTTCGAGGTGGTGCTGCGCCAGGATGAAGTCAGTACCCATGCGAATATCCTGATCCACGGCATCGGCGGTTCGGAACAGAGCGATGGGGTCGATCCGGCCGATGCCCTGGTCGCCTTCTTAGGTTATCTCGGCAAATCGCCGCTGGTCGCTTACCACGCGCTCTTCGACCAGACCATGATCGAGCGCGCGATGAAGGCGCACCTCGGGATCAAGTTCGAGCAGCGCTGGATCGATCTGGCCTGGGTCCTGCCCGATCTTTTCCGCGAGCGGATCGACGAACAGGTTGATCTTGACGTCTGGCTCCGTTTGTTCGGCATCGAGAACATCATGCGGCACAACGCCGTCGCCGACGCCTTTGCGACAGCCAACCTGCTGCAGGTCGCCATCGCACGTGGCGGGCAGCGCAATGCGGAGACGCCGGAGAGCTTCTTCGGCGTCGAAAAAGCGCGGCGCTGGATGCGGCGTGCGGGCTGACCTGCGGATGACGGAGCCCTCCTGATGGATAAGGTCACGCGCCAGTTGCGGCGCTATTTCGGTCTTTATACCGGGGCTTTCATTGTCTTCATCCTCGTCCTCGGGGTGCTCGAGCAGCACGGGATGCCGCCGCGCTGGATCGGCTATTCCTTCCTCTTTCTGACCATTTTCCTTTACGCCGCGATTGGCGTGATGGCCCGCACATCGGACGTTTCCGAGTATTACGTGGCCGGCCGGCGCGTGCCGGCGCTGTTCAACGGGATGGCCACCGGCGCCGACTGGATGAGCGCCGCCTCGTTCATGGGTCTGGCCGGAACGCTCTATCTCTCGGGCTATCAGGGGCTGGCCTACGTGATGGGGTGGACCGGCGGCTACGTCCTCGTGGCCTTGCTGCTGGCGCCGTATTTGCGCCGTTTCGGGCAATACACGATTCCCGACTTTCTCGGCGCACGTTACGGCGGCAACGCGGCGCGTCTGGTCGGCGTTTTCGCGGCGGTACTCGCTTCCTTCGTTTATGTCGTGGCGCAGATTTACGGGGTCGGGGTGATTACCAGCCGTTTCGTCGGTCTGCAGTTCGAGATCGGCGTCTTTGTCGGTCTGGCCGGCATCCTGGTGTGCTCGTTCCTCGGTGGCATGCGCGCGGTGACCTGGACGCAGGTCGCGCAGTATGTCGTGCTGATCGTGGCCTATGTCGTTCCGGTGGCCATGCTCTCGTTCAAGGTGACCGGCGTGCCGATTCCGCAGCTGGTTTATGGCGAGGTGCTGCAAAAGGTCGAGGTCCTCGAAACCCGGATTTTCGCCGATCCCGCCGAGGTCAAGGCGCGTCGCCTCTATCGCGAGCGCGCCGATGCCTACGACGACAAGATTCTTCGCCTGCCTGCGTCCCTGGACGAGGAAAAGCAGCGGCTATCGACGCAGATCAACGAGCTCAAAGGCAGCGACGTGCAGATGCGCGAGGTGGTTGCGCTCGAGAAACAGCGCCGCGATTTGCCGCAGACGCCGGATGCCGCGCGGGAACGCTGGGCGCTCGCGATGCATGCCGCCGCCGAACGCGGTGCCGCACCGATCCATCATGCCAGCGCTTTCCCCGGCAGCGACAGCCAGGCGCAGAATACGGCACGCCTGAATTTCATCACGCTGGTCTTCTGCCTGATGGTCGGCACCGCCGCGCTGCCGCACGTCCTGGCACGCTACTACACGACGCCGACGGTCAGGGAGGCGCGCAACTCGGTCGTCTGGTCCTTGCTCTTCATCCTGCTGCTCTATCTGACGGCGCCGGCCTACGCCGTCTTCGCCAAGTACGAGATCTATTCGACACTCATCGACGCCAGTATTTCCCATCTGCCCGGATGGGTCAGCGCATGGAGCAAGGTCGGCCTCGTCTCGATCGAGGACATCAACCACGACGGCATCCTGCAACTGGCCGAACTGGCGCTCAACCCCGACGTGATCGTTCTGGCGACGCCGGAAATTGCCGGCTTGCCCTATGTGATTTCAGGCTTGGTGGCAGCCGGCGCGCTGGCCGCCGCCTTGTCGACGGCCGATGGCTTGTTGCTGACGATTGCCGGTTCGCTTTCGCACGACGTTTATTACAAGATCTATCGCCCGGGGGCCTCGACGCAGTGGCGGCTCGTCGTTTCGAAATCGGCGCTGCTCGTGGTCGCCGTGATCGGCGCAACGGTCGCTTCGCAGAAGCCGGGAACCATCCTGTTCATGGTCGCCTGGGCCTTTTCGATTGCCGCGGCGGCCTTTTTCCCCGCTTTGGTGCTCGGCATCTTCTGGAAGCGGGCGAACAAGGCCGGTGCCATCAGTGGCATGGTGGTCGGGCTGCTGATTACGCTTTACTACATGGTCCGTGTCCAGTTCGATACGATTCCATGGCTGGGAATCCACGGAATCGGCATGGAGCCGTGGCTGGGTATCCAGTCGACCTCGGCAGGGGTATGGGGGGTGGCGGTCGGCTTCCTGACCATCGTCATGGTCAGCCTGCTGACCGATCCGCCCGGCAAAGACATTCAGGATTTCGTCGAACAGATTCGCTATCCGGCCATTGAG
>JBAQRB010000231.1:0-33978 GCA_049295655.1 Rhodocyclaceae bacterium | reverse complement strand
GGAAATGCTTGACCAATGCGCTTCCATGCGCTGCCATATTGTTTGGCTCGGGCTGGCAGCCCTGCTCCGAAACGCACGGGTAATGCGATGACACACTTTGTTGCGCCGTGGTCGAGGCGAGAAACCGCCCGAAAGAAGATTTCATAGAAGTCTTTCGCGCGAGCGGGCGGACTCGATTTGAAAGCGATGACTTCAATGAATAAATCCTCGGTTCCGCGTGAAGCCCGGATATCAACACCTGTTTCGCCATGCCTCCGCAGAGGACTGAGTTCATATCCCGCCGCGGACAACAGTTCGCGCAAACAGCTTTCAGTTGCGGCGCTTGTGACGAGTGCGGGCACTTTGGCTCCCTAACGTTCAAATTGAGGGGCTGGCCGCCACGAAATGTGATCGGAGCCCCGAAAGTTCAAAAACCACAGGCCGCAAAGCAATAAAAGGTTCGAAGCTCGATTTTCCAGCGTGTTATCGATGTGCACCGAATCTGCCTGTGCCAGCACTGCCGATTGCCTTTTCAGCATTTTTTGCCAGGCAGCACGATACCTCATTTTTAATGACGTTCGCGAGTTTTATGATGTGGATATTGGATCGGCGAAGTGGGCTGAACCGGTCGGTCTATTACTGAAACGATCCAGGGCTTTTCATAGCGTTCGTCTGTAACGAACGCTTCAGGCTGGCTGAATTCTGTCAATCAGCCGAAGAGCGACTAAATTAGCCAGCCTTCAGCCAATTCCTGCGCAGATCAACGTGCCAAGCGTTCGTTCCGGACGAACGCTTGGCCGAGGTCGGCGAGGGGTGATGCTGACGTGTCGCTGTACCCCAAACCTTGACGGCGTATACGACAAGACGATAAAGTAGTGCTGGGCACTACTTTGGAGAGGCAAGATGAAAACGATTTCTGCCGGCGACGCTAATCGCCATTTTTCCAGCTTGCTGCGCGATGTCGCCAGCGGCGAAGTCATTACGGTTTTGTCGCGTGGCAAGCCCGTGGCCACCATTGCTCCCGCGCATTCGGGCAACGGCGAACGCGAGGCAGCCAAACTCAACTTGCTCGAACGGCTGCATCGACAAGAACCCAATGGCGCTCGCAACTGGACTCGCGACGAGCTGTACGAGGCCTGACCGGTGAGAGTTGCCCTCGACACCAATATCCTGGCCTACGCCGAAGGGCTGGGCGATGAACTGCGCTGCAGCACGGCCATGCAATTGGTCAAGCAGCTGTCCTGCCGTGAGGTGGTACTCCCGGCACAGACCTTGGGAGAGCTTTCCCGCGTCCTGACGAGTAAAGCCAAACGCACCGCCTCGCAGACGCGCGAAGCGGTGCTGAGTTGGGCTGACAGCTTTGAAGTGGCGGACTCCACCTGGTTTGCTTTTCAGTCTGCGCTCGACTTGACCGTCGATCACCAGCTGCCGATGTGGGACGCCTTGATTCTGGCCGTCGCCGCAGAAAACCACTGCCGATTGCTGCTCTCGGAGGATTTTCACAATGGCTTCACCTGGCGAGGCGTCACCGTGGTCAACCCGTTCGTTGAGCCACATTCGCCGCTGCTGAGCGGGTTGTTGCGGCAGTCGTGATTATCGTTGTTACGTACTTGACCAATTTCTCAGCGTGCGTGACTGATAGCCAGCCCGTTTTCAAGATTGAGCCGCTGCATTGAGGAGGTGAGCAAAGCGCCAAACCACTGCAAACCATGGGCCTTATCGCTGGCAGCCAGCGATGGCGTAATCCTCTCCTTGCGTTTAACGTTTGCCTTGGCTAGACTTGTACATGTTTTTGATCAAGTGAGGCTGCCGTGAAAGTCGTTACCTATTCGCATGCGCGCAATGCGCTCAAGTCTGTTCTGGATGATGTAATCCAAAATGCCGATGTGACCATCATTAGTCGTCGCGATGCCGAGGGGGATGCGGTGGTGATGTCGCTGGACAGCTACAACAGCATCATGGAAACCCTGCACTTGACCAGCAATCCGGCGAATGCTGCGGCGTTGGCCCGGGCCATTGCGCAGGATAAAGCCGGGCAAGCGCAAGATCGCCAACTGCTTCCCGCTGATTAAGCGTGCGTGCCATTCGTTTCGTTCCTGACGCGTGGGAGGCTTACCTTTACTGGCAAGATCAGGATAGGAAGACGCTCAAGCGATTGAATTCGCTGATTGCCGCCACTGCGCGTGATCCGTTCGCCGGTATCGGCAAACCAGAGCCGCTGCGTGGCGAATTATCCGGCTACTGGTCAAGGCGCATCGATGAGGCGAATCGTTTGGTGTACCGCGCAACCGATGCCGATCTGGTGATCATTGCTTGCCGGTTTCACTACGATGGCTGATTGATTCTTTCGCTGCTCATTTTCCCAGTGCACTGGTCGCGGGGCGCGAGGCAATGTAGGCGCCCAGCGAGACGAAAACCAGGCCGCTGACCAGCCAGCCGGTGAGCGCTTCGTCGAGCAGTGGAACGGCCAGCAGGCCGGCAGTCACCGGCACCAGCGCGAGCAATGCGGCGGTGCGTTCCGCGCCGAGGCTGGAAACGGCCCTGAGGAAGAAAAGCATGGCCAGGATGGTCGCGCCGATCCCCTGGAACAGCCCCTGGATCAGGATCATCGAAAGCGGCGCGGCGGCGAGTTGCTTGGGCAGCCAGAGCGCGTAGATCGGCAGGTAAAGAAGCGCCGATCCAAGGGCGACGGCGCGCGTCAGCGTCCATGCGGAATAGCCCCAGCGCTTGGCGAGGACGCTGTAGAAGGCCCAGGTGATCGAGGCGATCAGCAGCAGGGCGTCGCCGAGTAGGGTGCCGTTCGACCAGTGCGTGAAATAGGGCATCGCGGCGCAGGCGACGCCAATCGCGATCGCGCTCAGGCCGATGCTGCGCAGGCGCGTCGGACGCGTGCCGACGAGCAGCCAGGCCACGGCGGTGATCAGGAAGGGCTGCAGGCCGGAAAGCAGGATGCCGCCGTGCGCTGCCGGAACGAGCTTGAATCCGGCGTAGGCGAATACGCCGTAGGTCACGCCGCCGATCAGCGCCAGGGCCCACAGCCGGACATCGCGCAGCGCACCTTGCGGCAGGCTGCCGGCAAAGGGCAAGAGCACCAGCGACGCGGTGATCAGGCGCAGGGCGAGGATGTCGTGCGAGGTCAGTACGCTTTTGCCGCCCAGTCGCGAAACGAGGACGAAGCTGGTCCAGATGACCAGGGTTGCGCCAGCCGCGAGATAGCCGATCAGCTGTTCCCGGCGCGCCTCGTGCGTCTTTTTTTCTGCGGGCACTTCGATTTTCCTGGGTTGGCGGTGAGGCGGAGCGGGGAGCTTAGAGCGCGAAAAGATCCGTGTAAAACGAAATCGGGCCGATCTCAACGTTTCCCGGTGAGGAGTTGCGCGAGGTCGACGGCGGTCTTGACGCCCATTTTTTCGAAGACCTTCGAGCGATGGACTTCCACCGTGCGCATGCTGACCTGCAGTTCGTCGGCAATCACCTTGTTGAACTTTCCGGCCAGGATCAGCGCCATGACCTGCTGTTCGCGGCTGGTCAGCTTGGCGATCCGGGCGTTGACCGAGTCGATCGTCGAGGCTGCGGCGCGCCGGGTTTCGTCGAGCTTGAGCGCCTCGACGACGCGATTGACGAGTTCGTTGTCGTTGCAGGGTTTCTCGACGAAGTCGAAGGCCCCTTTCTTCAGCGCCGAGACGGCCATCGGCACGTCGCCGTGGCCGGTGAGAAAGATCACCGGCAGCGTGCTGCCGCGCTCGTGCAGCAAGTTGAAAAGCTCGGGCCCGCTGATCCCATCCATCCGGATGTCGAGCAGCAGGCAGCCGGCCAGTTCGGGATGCCAGGCCGCGAGGAATGCCTCTGCCGACGGGTAGGCCTGGCACGGAACGCCGCGTGACTGGAGCAGCCAGCCGAGCGAGTCGCGGATCGCTTCGTCGTCGTCGACAAGATAGGCGTGTGGGGTCATGGCTGGTCGATCGGCAAGGTGATGGTGAAGATACTGCCGCCCTCGGGGTTGGTTTCGAGCCAGAGGCGGCCATGATGGAACTCGATGATCGAGCGGCAGATGTTGAGCCCCATGCCCATGCCTTCCGGTTTGGTCGAGAAGAAGGGGGTGAACAGTTTTTCCTGTACTTCGGGGGAGATTCCCGCTCCGTGGTCGAGGACCCGGATCTGCATCTGCCGGTCGACCTGGCAGAGCTTGACGACCAGCCGCCGGCGTTCCGGCGGCGAATCCTGCATGGCCTCCATGGCGTTGCGCATCAGGTTGAGCAGCACCTGTTCGAGCATCACCTGGTCGGCCATCAGTTCCGGGCGCATGCCCTGGATTTCGCGCACGATGCGGATGTGCTGGCGCTTGGCGGCGGCTTCGATGAAGCCGATGCTGTCGTCGATGATTTCGGCGAGGTCGCAGAGCGCCCGCTTCGGTTCGCTTTTGCGAACGAAGTGATGCACGCGGCGGATGATCTGGCCGGCGCGTTGCGCCTGCACGCCCAGCTTGTGCAGTGCGCTGGACAGCTCTTCCTGCGTGAAGTCGCCCGATTCGAGCTTGTTCAGGCAGCCGGTGTTGTAGCTGGTGATCGCGGCGAGCGGCTGGTTCAGTTCGTGGGCCAGCGTCGAGGCCATTTCGCCCATGGTCACCAGGCGCGAGGTGAGCTGAAGTTTTTCCTGCTGCCGGCGGGCGAGTTCTTCGGCATTCTTGCGCGCCGTCACGTCGACGATCGAGGCCATCCAGCCGGTGTGCTGGCCATCGGCGTCGATCAGCGGGGCTTCATAGACCAGCGCATCGAAGCGGCTGCCGTCCTTGCGCATGAAGCGGATCTCGAAGCCCTCGCGCGGCGCATTGCCTCGCATCACGGCGTTGTGCAAGGCCTGCGATTTTTCCATTTCCTCGGGCGCCCAGTAGGGCATCGGCGGTGATGCGCCGAGCAGTTCTTCGACGCGGAAGCCGACCATCTGGCAGAACGCCGGATTGGCGTAGGTGACCCGCCCCTCGAGGTCGCGTGCGCGCATGCCGACGGTCAGCGAGTCTTCCATCGCCTTGCGGAAGGCATGTTCCGAGCGCAGCGCCTGCTCGACCAGCAGACGCCGCTGGATCAGCCCGCGAATCGCCCACAGGCTCCAGAGCACGGCACCGGCCAGCGCGACGATGACGCCGGCGATGACGGTCTGGGCGAGGTTGCCGGCGGCGCGGTAGGCCGTGGCCTGGAGAATCAGTCCGTGTCCCGGCGGCTCGAGCGCAACCTCGTGGCTGATCGCCGTGGCTTTCGTGTCAACTTTCGAGCTGTTGGCCAGGACCTTGCGGTTATCGTCGAGCACGCTGACCCGGTATTTTTCGGCGAACCACCACGGCGTCAATTGATGCGCGAGGCTGGTCAGCGAGTAAACCCCGACCAGCATGCCGTGCAGCCGGGGACCGCTGAAGACCGGGACGTAGAGTTCGAACTGTGCGGTCTCGCCGTTCATGAACGGTGCCGTGTAGACCGGCTTGCCGAGCTTGCTGGCGACCTCGAAGGTGCGCTCGGCCGGTTGGTTGCCCATGGTCTCGCGCGGCAGGCGCGCTGAGATTGCGTTCGGCAGCGCGTTGACGATGCGTGTTTCCTGGTCGAGCCAGATGATTTGCGTCAGTTCAGGATTGTTCTTCAGCAAGTGCCGGGCATGCGTCTGAAACAGCTTGTTGCCGTCTTTTTCCGATGGCAGGTCGAGGGCCAGTTGCTGCAACTGGTCGGCGTTGCCGTCGAGGTGGAAGCGGAAGCTCTGTTCCAGCCAGAGCACGTCGGCGATCAGCGTCGAGCGCTGATCGTCCAGCTCGTTCTGGCGCAGCAGCCAGAGCAGGGCGATGAGGAGCACCAGCAGCAGCCCCACCGCGAGCTTCGGCATGGTGAGATACCAGTTCGACCAGTTCGGCGCCAGGCGCTGAAGGGCGGTGCTGTCGTAGGTGTTTTTCATCGTCGCAGATGTTACCCCAAGGCGCTTTCGGGTGGCGAGCGCGCCGCCCTGCGGGTTTCCACAATGGCAGCCCCCGCCGGATCTGCGGATACTCGCGCCCCGTTGCCGGGGAGACCGTAATTCACCCGGTTCATTTCAGGAGGGCAGGGGTCATGGCCGGTGGAAAAATTTTCAAGAGTTTGTATGTACAGGTGCTGGTCGCCATCGCGATCGGCGTAGCGCTCGGGCATTTCTATCCCGAAACCGGTGCGGCGATGAAGCCGCTTGGCGACGGCTTCATCAAGCTGATCAAGATGATCATCGCACCGATCATCTTCTGTACCGTGGTCTGCGGCATCGCCGGCATGGAAGACATGAAGTCGGTCGGCAAGACCGGCGGCTACGCGCTGCTCTACTTCGAGGTGGTGAGTTCGATTGCGCTGGTGATCGGCCTGGTCATCGTCAACGTCGCGCAGCCGGGCGCCGGCATGAATATCGACGTGACGACGCTCGATACCAAGTCCATCGCGAAATACGCCGAGCCGGGCAAGATGCAGTCGACGGTCGATTTCCTGCTCGCCATCATCCCGAACAGCGTGGTCGATGCCTTTGCCAAGGGCGACATGCTGCAGGTGCTGTTTTTCTCGATCCTTTTCGGTTACGCCCTGCATTCCTTCGGCGAGCGCGGCAAGCCGGTGTTCAAGCTGGTCGAGGGGCTGTCGCACATCCTCTTCGCCATCGTCGGCGTGATCATGAAGGTGGCACCGGTCGGCGCGTTTGGTGCGATGGCTTTCACCATCGGCAAGCATGGTCTGGGCAGCCTGGCCCAGCTCGCGCAGTTGATGGGCGTCTTCTACCTGACCTGTGTGATCTTCGTGTTTGGCGTGCTCGGCAGCATTGCGGCAGCCCACGGTTTCAACATCTGGAAGTTCATCAAATACATCAAGGAGGAGCTTTTCCTGGTGCTCGGCACTTCGTCGTCCGAGTCGGCGCTGCCGCGCCTGATGGCCAAGATGGAAAACCTCGGTGTCCAGAAATCGGTGGTGGGACTGGTCGTTCCGACCGGCTATTCGTTCAACCTGGACGGCACGTCGATCTATCTGACGATGGCGGCGGTATTCATCGCCCAGGCGACCAATACGCCGCTCGACCTGACGCAGCAGATCACGCTGCTGGCCATTCTGTTGCTCACTTCGAAGGGGGCGGCCGGCGTCACGGGCAGTGGCTTCATCGTCCTCGCGGCGACGCTGTCGGCGGTGGGGACGGTTCCTGTCGCCGGTCTGGCGCTGATCCTCGGCATCGACCGCTTCATGTCGGAAGCACGCGCGCTGACCAATTTCGTCGGCAATGGCGTGGCCACCGTCGTCGTCGGCAAATGGTGCAATGCGCTCGACAGCCAGCGCATGACCGAGGTTTTGAACAATGAAACGCCCGACGAAGCCGATGTGCCGGAACTGGTGCTCGACGAGCGTACCGCCGAGATGGATCTGCATGCGCCGGCCAGGGTGACTGTGCACCATTAACCTGTCCGCAGGCCGTATTGCAAGAGCCCCTTGCGTTCTCCTGTCAACCGGCAGGTGGATGCAGGGGGCTTTTGTCTTGTGCGGATTGTGGATATCCACAATGGGCCGCTGCTAGTACTTTGGTGATACTGCTCGAACAAGAGGGGTTACCCCCCCGTTTTGTAAATTCTGATTTCCACTGGAGGAGATGTCATGAAGGTTTCCGCACTGTTTCTCGGGTTGGCTGCCTGCACCCTGTCCGTTACCCCAATGCTCGCTTCGGCACAGGCGCCGACGGTGATCAAATTCAGCCACGTCGTTGCGGTCGATACGCCGAAGGGCAAGGCTGCCGAGTTTTTCGCCAAGCGTGCGAACGAGCTGACCAAGGGCAAGGTCAAGGTCGAGGTCTATGCCAACTCGACGCTCTACAAGGACAAGGAAGAAATGGAAGCGCTGCAGCTCGGCGCCGTACAGATGCTCGCACCGTCGCTGGCCAAGTTCGGTCCGCTCGGCGTCAAGGAGTTCGAGGCTTTCGATCTGCCGTATATCTTCGACAATACCGCTGAACTGCACAAGGTGACGCAGGGTCCGCTCGGCGCGACGCTGCTCGGCAAGCTCGAACCCAAGGGGATTCGCGGCCTGGCTTTCTGGGACAACGGCTTCAAGTCCTTCTCGGCCAACAAGCCGTTGAAGACACCGGCTGACTTCAGGGGCCAGAAGATGCGCATCCAGTCGTCGAAGGTGCTCGAATCGCAGATGCGCGCGCTCGGTGCCCTGCCGCAGGTGATGGCTTTCTCCGAGGTCTATCAGGCGCTGCAGACCGGCGTGGTCGATGGCACCGAGAATCCGCACTCCAATCTGTTCACGCAGAAGATGTTTGAAGTGCAGAAGCACATGACGCTGACCGAGCACGGTTATCTCGGCTACGCCGTGATCACCAACAAGAAGTTCTGGGATGCCCTGCCGGCCGATGTGCGCGGTCAGCTCGAAAGCGCGATGAAGGAAGCCACGGTTTACGCCAACAAGATTGCTCAGGAGGAGAACGACAGCGCGTTCGAGAAGGTGAAGGCTTCTGGCAAGACGCAGGTTTATGCGCCGACCGCTGCCGAGCGCACCGAGCTCAAGAAGGTGCTGGTCAAGACCCACACCGACATGGCGTCGCGCATCGGCAAGGAAACGATCGACGCGATCTACAAGGAAACCGGTTTCGATCCGGCCAAGCTGTAATCGATGCCTGAATGAAATGCGCCCGTCCGGAAATTGCCTGACGGGCGTTTTTTTGAGCAACGATCGGGGGAGTTGTCATGAATAGATTTTTGAATCACCTTGAGGAGTGGATCATCACTTTCCTCATGGGCGCTGCGACGACGATGATTTTTCTGTCCGTCGCGCATCGCTATATGGCCGGGGTGGCTATCCCCGGTCTTCAGGACTGGTTGCTCGCGCTGAATTTCAGCTGGGCACAGGAGCTGTGCATCATCATGTTCGTCTGGATGGCCAAGTTCGGCGCGGCCTACGGCGTGCGCACCGGCATCCACGTCGGTGTCGATGTGCTGATCAACCGCCTGACCGACCGCTGGCGTGCCAAGTTCATCGTTTTCGGCCTGCTCGCCGGCGCGCTGTTTACCGGCGTGGTTGGCACGCTTGGCGCGCATTTCGTCTGGGAAAACGGTTTCCACTACGCTTCATTCACCTTCTTCGGCATCAATCCGGGCGATGTGCCTGAAGGGCCGACGACGCCGGACCTCGAATGGCCGACCTGGATTGTCTATAGCGCGATTCCGCTCGGTTCGTCGCTGATGTGCTTCCGTTTCCTGCAGGTGACCTGGGGCTTTCTCAAGACCGGCGAACTGCCGCACCACGATCACGGCCACGTCGAGGGGCTCGAGGAGGAGTTGGCGCAGGTCGATGCCAATCCGTACAACATGGACGACAACCTTCATGTGCACGATCTGAAACATACGCCGCTGGGCGAAGAGCGTCGCGAACTGGCCGATCGGCGGGGCGATGCCGATCGCCGTGGCGCAAACGACAAGGGAGGCGACCAATAATGAACGCCGCAATCATTTTCGTCCTGTTGCTGACCCTCATGCTGACCGGCATGCCGATCTCGATTTCGCTCGGCCTGACGGTACTCAGCTTCCTCTTCATGTTCACCCAGGTGCCGCTCGAATCGGTCGCGCTCAAGCTGTTTACCGGCATCGAGAAGTTCGAGATCATGGCCATCCCGTTCTTCATCCTGGCCGGCAACTTCCTGACGCACGGCGGCGTGGCAAGGCGCATGATCAATTTCGCCAGCGCCATGGTCGGCCACTGGTACGGCGGCCTGGGTCTGGCCGGCGTGCTCGCTTGCGCGCTGTTTGCCGCGGTTTCCGGATCGAGTCCGGCAACGGTGGTGGCGATCGGCTCGATCCTGCTGCCGGCAATGGTCAAGGCCGGTTTCCCGAACAAGTTCGGGGCCGGTGTGATCACCACCTCGGGCGCGCTCGGCATCCTGATCCCGCCGTCGATCGTCATGGTCATGTACTCGGTGGCGACCAATACCTCGGTCGGCGCGCTGTTCATGGCCGGTGTCATTCCCGGCATTGCGCTGGCCGGCGTGCTCGGCGGCGTGACCTGGTATCGTGCGAAGAAGTTCGACTATCCGCGTCTGCCGAAAGCGACAGCCGGCGAGCGCTGGAAGAGCTTCCGCGAGTCGGTATGGGGTCTGCTGCTGATCGTCGTGGTGATGGGCGGCATCTATACCGGCCTGTTTACGCCGACCGAAGCGGCCGCGATGAGCGCTGTCTATGCCTTCTTCGTTGCGGTCTTCGTCTATAAGGACATGCGCCTGAAGGACGTGCCGAAAGTGCTGCTCAATTCGGCCAACATGTCGGCGATGCTGCTCTACATCATCACCAACGCCGTCCTCTTCTCGTTCATCATGACCAACGAGAACATCCCGCAGGCCCTGGCCGACTGGATGATGGGCCACGGTCTGGGTATGATCGCCTTCCTGCTGGCGGTGAACGTCATCCTGCTGCTGGCCGGAAACTTCATGGAGCCGTCGTCGATCGTCCTGATCTTCGCGCCCATCCTGTTTCCGGTGGCGATGAAGCTGGGGATCGATCCGGTGCACTTCGGGATCATCATGGTGGTGAACATGGAGGTCGGCATGTGCCATCCGCCGGTCGGGCTCAATCTCTATGTCGCGTCGGGGATTACCAAGATGGGCATTACCGAACTGACGGTTGCCGTCTGGCCGTGGCTGTTGTCGATGCTGGTCTTCCTGATGGCGGTAACCTATGTGCCGGTGTTGTCGACCTGGCTGCCGAAGACGCTGGGCATGATGTAAGGCCTCGCGCTCGTTTTCGGCAATTTTGCGCACGTGCGGTGGAAGCCGCCCGTGCGTTTTCATTTGTGGCCGTTTGTGTCAATTTCAGCATTCGCTACCGACTCTTGGTAGAATGCAAGGTTGTTCGTGCATTCAGCTGATTCTTACTGTTTTTATAAACCTTTTTTCCAAGCGGAGAAATAAATTCATGGCCATCCAACGCACCCTTTCCATCATCAAGCCTGATGCAGTTGCCAAGAACGTGATCGGCAAGATCTATTCGCGTTTCGAGTCGAACGGTCTGAAGGTCATCGCTTCCAAGATGGCCTGGTTGTCGCCGCAGGAAGCCGGTGAATTCTACGGCGTGCACAAGGAGCGTCCTTTCTTCAAGGATCTGGTTTCCTTCATGATCTCCGGTCCGGTGATGATCCAGGTGCTCGAAGGTGAAGACGCGATCGCCAAGAACCGCGAACTGATGGGCGCGACCGACCCGAAAAAGGCCGAGCCGGGCACCATCCGCGCCGATTTCGCCGAGTCGATCGACGCCAACGCCGTGCATGGTTCCGATGGCGAAGAAACCGCCAAGGGCGAAATCGCCTTCTTCTTCCCGGCGATGAACGTTTACGCCGGTCGCTAAGCGCACAGTAAGGAGGTAAGAGCGAGGGGGCGAGGGGGTCGGTTTTTCATCCTCCTGACTTGCTTCCTGTCGCCTTGCTCTTGACTTCGGACTTCTTACGATGCTCACCAATCTGCTCGATTTCGATGCCGCCGGCCTGACGGCCTTCTTCGCCGAACACGGCGAGAAGCCGTTTCGTGCGAAGCAAGTGCTGCGCTGGATGCATCGATTCGGGCAGAGCGATTTCGACGCGATGACCGACATCGCCAAAAGCCTGCGTGAAAAGCTCAGGACGATGGCCGTTGTCTTGCCCCCGGCCGTCGTCTCGGACCGGCTTTCAGATGACGGTACGCGCAAGTTCCTGTTCGACGTCGGCGGCGGCAATGCGGTCGAGACGGTATTTATCCCCGAAGACGATCGGGGAACGCTGTGCATTTCAACGCAGGCGGGCTGTGCGCTCGACTGTTCGTTCTGTTCGACCGGCAAGCAGGGCTTCAACCGCAACCTGACCGTGGCCGAGATCATCGGCCAGTTGTGGCAGGCCAACCGCGCGCTCGGCGCCGACCCCAGGGGCGAGCGCATCATCAGCAACGTCGTGCTGATGGGCATGGGCGAGCCGCTGGCCAACCTTGAAAATACGGTAAAAGCGCTGCATCTGATGCTCGACGACAACGCCTACGGCCTCTCGCGGCGCCGCGTGACCGTGTCTACCTCCGGTTTGGTTCCGGCGCTGGACAGGCTGCGCGACGAATGCCCGGTGGCCTTGGCCGTTTCGCTGCACGCGCCGAACGACAAGCTGCGCGATGAACTGGTGCCGATCAACCAGAAGTATCCGCTGCACGAGTTGATGGCCGCCTGTCGGCGCTATCTCGAGAAGGCGCCGCGCGACTTCGTCACCTTTGAATATGTCATGCTCGACGGGATCAACGATTCCGAGGCGCACGCGCATGAATTGCTTGCCCTGACGCATAAGGTGTCGTGCAAGTTCAACCTGATTCCCTTCAATCCGTTTCCCGGTTCCCCGTATCGCCGCTCGCCGACGCCGCGCATCCGGCGTTTTGCCGAGATACTGATGGCGGCGGGGATTGTCACGACGACGCGCAAGACACGCGGCGACGATATCGATGCGGCCTGTGGACAGTTGGCCGGTCAGGTGCTCGACAAGACGCGGCGGACAGAGCGGCGGGTAATCGATCTTCACGAGGTCAGATCATGATGCGCGGATTCTCCATGACGCTTTCTGCCTGCGGCCTGGCCTTGCTGCTTGCGCTGTCCGTCTCCCCGGTGTCCGCGCAGACGGCGACCCAGGCGGCGTCGGAAGTGCCGGCTTCGGGCGGCGTCGGCGATCCGCACACACGTGCCAAGTTGCACACCGAACTGGGGGCGCTTTATTTCCAGGACGGCAACATGGCCGTGGCGCTCGATGAGCTGAAGACGGCCATCGCGATCGCTCCGTCGTATGCCCCCGCCTACAATGTGCGCGGCCTGGTGCGCCTCTATCTTCGTGAAATGGAACTGGCCGAAGACGACTTCAAGCAGGCGCTTCGGCTCGCCGAAAACGACCCCGAGGTCAATAACAATTACGGCTGGTTTCTTTGCCAGACGAATCGCGAAAAAGATTCAATCGCCTACTTTCTGCGCGCCATCAAGAATCCGCTTTACCAGACGCCGGGCCGTGCTTATCTGAACGCCGGGCGCTGCTCGCAGAAGGCCGGCGACCTGGATGCAGCCGACGACTTCCTCCAGAAGGCGCTGCGTTTCCTGCCGGACAATCCGCAGGCGCTGATGCAGCTTGCCGCGATCAATTACCAGCGTGGCAATTACGAGCTGGCCAGGAAGTATTTGTCGGATGTCGTACGGAAGGTCGAGCCGAGCGCCGAGACGCTGTGGCTGGCCTTGCGCATCGAACGCCGTCTCGGGGATCGCTCTGCAGAGGCCAGCTATGGCAACCAGTTGCGACGAAAATTTTCCGGTTCGCCGGAATATCAAGAGTTGCTGAAGGGTAATTTCGAATGAGTGAAAAAATGGCCGTGCCGACCGATCAAACGGGGCAATCAGCGGAAGTCGCCGAGTCCGCTGCCGTGCAGGATGCCGTGCATGGCGGCACAGATGGCGGCAGTTTTTCCGAAGCACCGCTTGCGCCGGTGGCTCCTGTCGTCCTGAGTGTCGGCCAGCAACTCAGGGCCGCGCGCGAGGCGAAAGGCAAGAATGTTGCCGATGTGGCGCGGGCCTTGAAACTCAGCCCCCATCAGGTGGTGGCGCTCGAGGAAGGCGACTGGGCGCGCTTGCCTGGTAATACGATTATCCGGGGCTTTGTCCGCAATTACGCGCGCCTGCTGATGATCGACGCCGAGCCGTTGATGGCGGCCTTGACCGCAATGCAGATGCCGCAGTCGGCCAGGCTCGATTTCCCGACCGCCAGCAATGCGGCCTTGCCGGAAAGCGGCAGGGTCGATCGGCGGGATTATGCGGCCGTGTTTTCCGGGATTGCGCTGGTCGCTCTTGCCGTACTGGCGTATTTTTTCCTCCCGCCGGATTTCTGGCAGTCGACGCTGAATGCGCTGACACCCGCGGCCAAGCCGCCGGCGACAGCGTCCGCGCCGGAAACGCCGCCGGCTGCGCCGGAACAATCGCCGGCACCGCCAGTGGCAACGCCGGCGCCGGAAGTCGCTCTTCCGCCACAACCGGCTGCCCAGGCGGTCACTGCGGCGGCGAGTGCGCCAAGCAGCGGGCTGAAGCTGAGCTTTTCCCAGCCTTCCTGGGTCGAGATCCGCGACCGCAGTGGGCAGATCATTTTCTCGCAACTGAATCCGGCCGGCAGCCAGCGCGATATCGAGGGCCAGCCGCCTTTTGCCCTGGTGATCGGCAATGCGACCAATGTCACGGTCCAGTACAAAGGCAAGGTCATCGAGCTTTCGCAGCGCAGCAAGGACGACGTCGCGCGTCTGAATCTTGATTGACCCTTTGTCTTCTGTGAGCACGCCTTGAGTAATCCGATGCATTCCGCAGTACGCCGCAAGACGCGGGTGGTCCAAATTGGCCAGATTACCGTCGGCGGCGAATCGCCGGTCGTCGTGCAGTCGATGACCAACACCGATACCGTCGATGTCCTGAAAACGGCGATCCAGTGCGCCGAGCTGGCGCGCGCCGGTTCGGAGCTGGTGCGCATCACGGTCAATACGCCGGAAGCCGCAGCCGCCGTGCCGAAGATCCGCGCGCATCTCGACAGCATGGGCGTCGATGTGCCGCTGATCGGCGACTTCCATTACAACGGCCATCGCCTGCTCAAAGATCATCCCGAGTGCGCGCAGGTGCTGGCCAAGTACCGGATCAATCCGGGCAACGTCGGGCACGGCAGAAAGCGCGATGAGCAATTCGCGCAGATGATCGAGATCGCCTGCCAATACGACAAGCCGGTGCGCATCGGCGTGAACTGGGGCAGTCTCGACCAGGATCTGCTGGCGCGCATCATGGACGAAAATTCGAGCCGCCCCGAGCCGAAAGACGCGATCGAGGTGATGCGCGAAGCGATGGTCACCTCGGCGCTCGAATCCGCCGCCAAGGCCGAGGAGCTGGGCCTGCCGGGTGACCGCATCATCCTCTCGTGCAAGGTCTCGGGTGTGCAGGACCTGATCGCCATCTACCGCGAGCTGTCGCGGCGTTCCGACTACCCGCTGCACCTCGGCCTGACCGAGGCCGGCATGGGGTCGAAGGGTATCGTCGCCTCGACGGCGGCGATGTCGGTGCTGCTGCAGGAAGGGATCGGCGACACCATCCGCGTCTCCTTGACTCCCGAGCCGGGCGGCAAGCGCACGCAGGAAGTCGTCGTCGCCCAGGAAATGCTGCAGACCATGGGGCTGCGCGCCTTCACGCCGATGGTCGCGGCGTGTCCGGGCTGCGGCCGGACGACCAGCACGTTTTTCCAGGAGCTGGCGCATTCGATTCAGGAGCACGTTCGCGACCACATGCCGCAGTGGCGCGTCGAATACGACGGCGTCGAGAACATGACGCTGGCGGTCATGGGCTGTGTGGTCAACGGCCCCGGCGAGAGCAAGCACGCCAACATCGGCATCAGCCTGCCGGGGACCGGCGAGGTTCCCGCCGCGCCGGTCTTTGAAGACGGCGCGAAAACCGTTACCCTGCGCGGCGATCGTATCGCCGAAGAATTCACCGCCATCGTCGATCGCTACGTGGCGCGTACCTACAAGAGAAAGTTCGCCAGTCCATCATGAGTCAAAATATCCAGTCCGTCCGCGGGATGAACGACATCCTCCCGGGCGAGGCCGAATTCTGGGAGTTGTTCGAGGAAGCCGTGCGCTCGTTGCTGAAGAGCTACGGCTATCGCCCGATCCGCCTGCCGATCGTCGAGCCGACGCCGCTCTTCAAGCGGGCGATCGGCGAAGTGACTGACATCGTCGAGAAGGAAATGTATTCCTTCATCGATAGCCTGAACGGCGAGCCGCTCACCTTGCGCCCGGAAGGCACCGCCGGTTGCGTGCGCGCCGTGATCCAGCACAACCTGATCGCCCAACAGCCGCAGAGGCTCTATTACATGGGGCAGATGTTCCGCCACGAGCGGCCGCAAAAAGGACGCTACCGCCAGTTCCATCAGGTCGGCGTCGAGGCGCTCGGCTTTTCCGGTCCGGACATCGATGCCGAGCAGATCCTGATGGGCGCCCGCCTGTGGGACGACCTCGGCCTCGACGGGATCAAGCTGCAGATCAATACGCTGGGCCAGCCCGACGAGCGTGCGCGGCACCGCGCCGAACTGATCACCTATTTCGAGGGCCATGCCGACCTGCTCGACGAGGACGCCAAGCGGCGCCTGCACAGCAATCCGCTGCGCATCCTCGACAGCAAGAATCCGGCGATGCAGGAAATGATAGGCGGCGCGCCGAAGCTGATCGACCACCTCGGCGCCGAATCGCTGGCGCATTTCGAGGGCGTGCAGCAGGTATTGCGCGATGCCGGTCAGCCTTTTGAGATCAATCCGCGCCTGGTGCGCGGCCTCGACTATTACAACCTGACGGTTTTCGAGTGGGTGACCGATCGCCTGGGCGCGCAAGGCACGGTCTGCGCCGGCGGGCGTTTTGACGGCCTCATCCAACAACTCGGCGGCAAGCCGGCGCCGGCCTGCGGTTTTGCGATGGGTGTCGAGCGCCTGATCGCGCTGGTCCGAGAATCGGGCGGCGAACCGGCGCTGCAGGGCGTCGATGTCTATCTTGTGCATCAGGGCGAGGCCGCTTCGCGCCTCGCGCCGCGCGTCGCCGAAGGGCTGCGCGACCAGGGGATTGACGTGCTGTTTCACTGCGGTGGCGGCAGTTTCAAGTCGCAGATGAAAAAGGCCGATGCATCGGGTGCGACCTTCGCCGTGATCATCGGCGACGATGAGGTCAGTGCCGGCGAGGTGACCCTCAAGCACCTGCGCGAGGAAGCGCCTCAGAAACGCGTCAGTGTCGATACGATCGGCAACGAAATCATGAATTCATTTATGGATTGGGAAGAAGCGTAATGGCTACCTACGACCTCGAAGAACAGGAACAACTCGCCGAAATGAAGGCGTGGTGGAAGCAATACGGTAATCTGCTGGTCAGCCTGCTGACCGCCGCTTCGATCGGCGTGATCGCCTGGCAGGGCTGGAACTGGTACCAGCGCAACCAGACGGCACAGGCGTCGATGATCTACAGCGTGCTGCAAAAATCGGCGCTCGAGAAGGATTCGCAGCGCCTGAAGGCCGCCAGCGGAGAGCTGCTCGAGAAATTCGGCGGAACGACCTACGCGCCGCTCGGCGCGCTGATCGCCGCCAAGGCGATGTTCGACGCAGGCGATGCAAAAACCGCCAAGGTGCAGCTGACCTGGGTGGTCGAGCACGGCAAGGACGAGTTGCGCGACCTGGCACGCCTGCGTCTGGCGGCCGTGCTGCTCGACGAGAAGTCCTACGACGAAGCGCTCAAGCAACTCGACGGGAATATCGCTGCCGGCTTCTTCGTGCGCTTCGCCGAGAGCCGCGGTGACGTATTCGGCGCGCAGGGCAAAATGGCCGAGGCGCGCAAGGCCTATCAGGCGGCGCTGGCCAAGCTCGACGAAGTCGATCAAACGGGCAAGGGCAAGAACTCGCTGCAGGACAAGCAGGCCAATGCGCCGTATCGTGAAACGCTGCAGCAGAAGCTCGATTCGCTCGGGGAGCGCAAGTAATGAACCGCCGCTGCGCAGCAGCGTTGCTGCCATTGCTGCTGGTCGGCTGTTCGACCATCGAGTCGCTGAATCCGTTTTCGAGCAGTTCCAGCGGGCCGAAGATGGCTGAACTGCAACCCGTCAAGGCGAGCGCCGAGGCCCGTGTCGTCTGGCGCGAGAGCGTCGGCAAGAGCGAAGACTACGTCTTGGCGCCCGCGGTGGTCGGTACGTCGGTCTATGCGGCGAGCCGGGATGGTACGTTGCTGCGTCTGGATGGCGGGCAGCCGGCCTGGCGGATCAACGTCGGACAGATGCTCTCCGGCGGTGTCGGGGCGGACGGCAAGATGGTCGTCGTCGGTTCCCCGAAGGGGGATTTGCTGGCCTTTTCGGCAAACGACGGCAAGCCGCTCTGGAAAGCCCGGGCGACCAGCGAGATCCTCGCGCCGCCGGTGCTCGGCGAAGGCCTGGTCATCGTGCGCAGCGGCGACAATCGGCTGGCCGCCTATGACGTCAGCGACGGCAAGCGCAAGTGGATCTACCAGCGGCCGACTCCCGCCTTGTCATTGCGGGTGATGGTCAGCCCGGTGATTTCCGGCAAATACGTCTTCGCCGGTTTCCCCGGCGGCAAGCTGATTGCGTTGAGCACCAGCAATGGCGCATCCGTCTGGGAAGGCGCGGTCGCGCTACCGAAAGGCGTCACCGAGCTTGACCGGGTTGCCGATATCACCAGCGCTCCGGTGATCGATGGGCGCGATGTCTGCGCCGTCGCCTTTCAGGGTCGCGTCGCCTGCTTTGACCTGAGTACCGGCAACCTGGCCTGGGCACGCGACATGTCGAGTGCTGCCGGGATGGCGATCGATGGCCGCTATATCTATGTTTCGGACGACAAGGGCTCGATCCATGCGCTTGACCGGGCGAGCGGTGCCAGCATCTGGAAACAGGACAAGCTTGCGTTGCGTCGCTTGACGGCACCGCTGCCGCGCGGCAAGTTGATCGCCGTTGCCGACGTGCAGGGCGTGGTGCATTTCCTCAACCGCGAGGACGGCTCGTTCGCCGCTCGCCTGAATACTGACGGCAGCCCGGTGACGGCTGCCCTGCAGTCCTTTGGTTCCAGTCTGGTTTTGCAGACACGTAACGGCAGTGTTTATGCCATCGAGGCACAATGAAACCGACTATCGTACTCGTCGGCCGTCCCAACGTCGGCAAATCAACGCTCTTCAACCGTCTGACCAGGACGCGCGATGCGCTGGTTGCCGATATTCCGGGCCTGACGCGCGACCGTCACTATGGTCACGGAAAGCTGGGCGACAAGCCTTATCTGGTGGTCGATACCGGTGGTTTCGAGCCGCTTGCCAAAGACGGCATCATGCACGAAATGGCGCGCCAGACCGAGCAGGCGATGGTCGAGGCGGATACCATCATTTTCGTCGTTGACGGCCGCACGGGCATTACCGCGCTCGACAAGGAAATTGCCAACAAGCTGCGCAAGGCTGGTCGTCCGGTCTTTGTCGCGGTCAATAAATCCGAGGGGATGAATCAGGGCGTCGTGGTCGCCGACTTCCATGAGCTTGGTCTTGGCGAGCCGTACTGCATCGCGGCGGCGCATGGCGAGGGCGTGCGCAGCCTGATGGAACTGGTGCTCGAACCCTATCCGGACCCGCTGCCGGCGCACGATGAAACCGATGAACTGAAGGTGGCGATCGTCGGTCGTCCCAACGTCGGCAAGAGCACGATGATCAATGCGCTGATCGGCGAAGAGCGCGTCATCGCCTTTGACCAGCCGGGAACGACGCGCGATGCGATCTATGTGGACTTCGAGCGGGGCGGGAAACACTACACGCTGATCGATACGGCCGGCTTGCGGCGCAAGGGCAATGTCTTCGAGACGATCGAAAAATTCTCGGTGATCAAGACGCTGCAGTCGATCGAGGACGCCAATGTGGTGGTCCTCGTACTCGATGCGCGCTCGGATATTTCCGATCAGGACGCGCATATCGCCGGCTTCGTGGTTGAATCGGGCCGTGCGCTGGTTGTTGCGGTCAATAAATGGGACGGGCTCGATCCCTACGTGCGCGATCAGCTCAAGGCCGATCTCGAGCGCAAGCTGAAGTTTCTTGATTTCGCCAAGTTCCACTATGTCTCGGCGCTCAAGGGGCAGGGGCTGGAGCCGATTTTCCGTTCGGTCGATGCCGCCTACAAGGCCGCTACCGCCGACCTGTCGACGCCACAGCTGACGCGTGCGCTGATCGATGCGGTTGCCAAACAGACGCCGCCACGCAACGGCATTTTCCGGCCGAAGCTGCGCTACGCCCATCAGGGCGGGCGCAATCCGCCGCTGATCGTGATTCACGGCAATGCGCTGGAAAAAGTGCCGGATTCCTATCGCCGCTACCTTGAGCACACCTTCCGGGATGTGTTCAAGCTGCAGGGGACGCCGCTGCGCATCCAGTTCAACGTTTCGCACAATCCTTTTGCGGATCGGAAGGCGCCCGAGCAGAACCGGCGCTCGCCGAAGCCGAAACCGGAAACCAAGTCGGAACTTGCACGGAAACCGAAAGCCAAACCGAAAGCCAAGTCCGAGATTTCGGCAAGGCCGAAGTCGAAAACCGGTAGCCGGCCCGCGTCGGCGGCGGGGAAAAGAAGCCGCCCGAAGCCTGAGCGCACGTGATTGGTTTTGCCTGTGCAGGATTCCATGCGCTCTATGGCAAAGCATGGAAAAATCAATTAAGCTAACCGATCCAAAACATAATGAAACATGGAGTCTGAACCATGAGCAATAAAGGGCAACTGTTACAAGACCCGTTCCTCAACACGCTGCGCCGCGAGCACGTGCCGGTTTCGATCTATCTGGTCAATGGCATCAAGCTGCAAGGTCAGGTTGAATCGTTTGACCAGTATGTCGTCCTGCTCAAGAATACGGTGACCCAGATGGTGTACAAGCATGCAATCTCGACGGTTGTCCCGGCTCGTCCGGTTAACATCCAGCAGGATGACGGCAGCGAGGCCTGATCCTTTTCGCCACGTTGTTGTGCCGGCTTGCCGCTGCGCGGTGGAGCCGTGTCAGGCCGCGTTTTCGGGCGCAGTCCTGAGCGCATGTCCTAGTTTCTGTCTTGAATTTTTCTGTTCGCTCCATCCTCCTGTAAGGCACCTCCATGCTTGAACGTCCCGCAGCCGGCGAGCGTGCGGTGATCGTCCAGCTTGATTTTGGCCACGACGATATCGCCGAGCAGCTTGAAGAAGTCCGCCTGCTGGCAGACTCGGCGGGTGCCGCGGTTTGCTCGGTGGTTCAGGGGCCGCGGCACAATCCCGACGCGGCAACCTACGCCGGCAAGGGCAAGGTGCAGGAAATCGCCGCCGAAATCGCCGCGCACCAAGCCGATCTTGTCATTTTCAATCATGAATTGTCGCCGGGCCAGGAACGTAACCTGGAGCGGACGCTGCAATGCCGGGTGATTGATCGAACGAGCCTGATTCTCGATATTTTCGCGCAGCGTGCGCAGAGCGCCGAAGGCAAGCTGCAGGTCGAACTGGCGCAGCTCGATCATCTGGCCACCCGGCTGGTGCGCGGCTGGACTCACCTGGAACGGCAAAAGGGCGGCATCGGCCTGCGTGGCCCCGGAGAAACGCAGCTTGAAACCGACCGCCGCCTGCTCGGGATTCGCGTCAAGTTGCTCAAGGACCGTCTGTCGAAGGTTGAGCGCCAGCGGGGTGTGCAACGCAAGGCACGGTCGCGTGGCGAGGTGCTGAATGTCTCGCTGGTCGGTTACACCAATGCGGGAAAATCAACCTTGTTCAACGCACTGACCCATGCCGGAGTCTATGCTGCCGACAAACTGTTCGCTACCCTGGATACCACCTCGCGCAAACTCTGGCTCGGTGACGCCGGCAATGTGGTGATTTCGGATACGGTCGGTTTTATCCGCAAGCTGCCGCATGCTCTGGTCGCTGCTTTTCATGCGACACTGGAGGCGACGGCGCAGGCCGATTTGCTGCTGCATGTCGTCGATTCGGCGAGTCCGGCGCGTGACGATCAGGTGGTCGAAGTCGATAAGGTCCTGGCCGAGATCGGCGCCAGTGCGGTGCCGCAGATCATGGTGCTCAACAAGCTCGACCTGACCGGCCTGCCGCCTGCCGTTGAACGTGACGAGTATGGTAGAATCCGGCGCGTTCGCGTAAGCGCCAGAAGTGCTGCGGGTTTGCCCCTGTTGCGCGAGGCGTTGGCCGAGTCGGCTCTTGAAAAAAATCGCACGATGCGTAACCGGCAACAAGCCGATGAGCCTTCGCTCATTCCCGACACTGTTTTGGATTCAGGTTCCTCCCTATGATCGCAAGCATTGGAGTACTCATGTCGCTCAACGACCCGCAATGGGGCAATCGCGGCAACGACAGCGGCGGGGGCAAGCGCCCGAATCAGGGGCCACCCGACCTTGAAGAGTTGTGGCGCGACTTCAACCGTCGCTTGACCGGCATGTTCGGCAAAAAAGGCGACGGTGGTGGCGGCAATCGGCCGCCGGTCGAATTCAATCCGAAATTCCTTGGCGGCGGCATCGGCCTCTTGCTGGTGCTCGCCGTTGGCGTCTGGCTGGCCAGTGGTTTTTATATTGTCGATGCTTCGCAGCGCGGACTCGTGCTGCAGTTCGGTAAGTTCAAGGAGTCGACCGAGTCCGGTCTGCGCTGGCGTCTGCCGTATCCGATCCAGTCGCATGAACTGGTGAATATCTCCGGCGTGCGTACGATTGAAGTCGGCTATCGCGGCACCGAAAAGAACAAGGTGCTCAAGGAAGCGCTGATGCTGACCGACGATGAGAACATCATCAACATCCAGTTTGCCGTCCAGTACATCCTGAAGGACCCCGTCGAGTACATCTTCAACAACCGCCATGCGGACGATGCCGTGATGCAGGTCGCCGAGACGGCGATTCGCGAAATTGTCGGCAAGAGCAAGATGGATTTCGTGCTTTACGAAGGGCGCGAGCAGATCGCCGTCAACGCCTCCAAGCTGATGCAGGACATCCTTGACCGCTACAAGACCGGCATCCTGATTTCCAAGGTGACGATGCAGAATGCGCAGCCGCCGGAGCAGGTGCAGGCAGCGTTCGACGATGCCGTGAAAGCCGGGCAGGATCGCGAGCGGCAGAAAAACGAAGGTCAGGCCTACGCCAACGACGTGGTGCCGAAAGCCAAGGGGACGGCCGCGCGCCTGCTGCAGGAAGCCGATGGCTACAAGCAGCGCCTGATCGCCACGGCCGAGGGCGATGCCAGCCGCTTCAAGCAGATCAACACCGAGTATGCCAAGGCGCCGGAAGTAACGCGCAGCCGCATGTATCTCGAGACCATGCAGCAGATTTACGCGAGCACCAGCAAGGTGATGGTCGATACCAAGGGGCAGGGCAACCTGCTCTATCTGCCGCTCGACAAGCTGATGCAGGCGACCGGTGCGCTGACTGGCGCAGCTTCGCAAAGCGGTGTCGGCAGCAGCGCCGAGATGCCCGCACAGATCCATGCGACACCGACGATAAGCAACGATATACCGCCGCAAGTGGTCGACAAGAACGAAGCACGGTCACGTGAAGCCTTGCGTTCACGCGATCGGGAGGCACGCTGATGAGAACCGGTCTGAATTTTGTGGCTGCCGCAATCGCGGCACTTCTGGTGTTGCTGGGTGCGTCGATCTTTACGGTCGATCAGCGTCAATACGCAATCATTTTCCAGCTCGGCGAAGTACGCGACGTGATTGACGAGCCCGGCCTCTACTTCAAGTGGCCGATGATCCAGAACGTACGCTATTTCGACAAGCGCATCCTGACCATGGACAGCGCCGAACCGGAGCGTTTCATCACCTCCGAAAAGAAAAACGTGCTGGTCGACTCTTTCGTCAAGTGGCGGATTGTCGATCCGAAGCTCTACTACGTTTCGGTGGCCGGCGATGAGGCACGTGCCAAGACGCGGCTGTCGCAAACGGTGAATGCCGGCCTGCGCGAAGAGTTCGGCAAACGGACCGTGCATGATGTTGTCTCCGGCGAACGCGACAAGATCATGGAGGATATGCGCGAGAAGGCCGACCTCGATGCGCGCAAGATTGGCGTGCAGATTGTCGACGTCCGCGTCAAGCGCGTCGATCTGCCGCTGGAGGTCAGCGAGTCGGTTTACCGGCGCATGGAAGCCGAGCGCAAGCGCGTGGCCAACGAACTGCGCTCGCAGGGTTCTGCCGAGGCCGAGAAAATCCGTGCCGATGCAGACAAGCAGCGCGAGGTGATCGTTGCCGAAGCCTATCGCGATGCGCAGAAAATGAAGGGCGAGGGCGATGCCAAGGCTGCCGCAACCTACGCCCAGGCGTTCAACCAGAACCCCGAGTTTTACGCTTTCTACCGCAGCCTCGAGGCTTATCGCAACAGCTTCAAGAGCAAGAGCGACGTTATCGTCGTCGAGCCCAATTCGGATTTCTTCAAGTACATGAAGAACGTCGGCAGGGGCGGCGACAAAAGCGGTAAATGAACGATAACCTGCTGCTTGGCTTCGCACTGATGCTGGTGTTCGAAGGTATTGTTCCCTTTATCGCGCCGAACGCCTGGCGCGAAACATTCCGTCGGTTGACTCAACTTTCCGACGGGCAGATTCGTTTTATCGGCCTGACCTCGATGCTGGTCGGCCTGATCATGTTGATTATCTTCAGATGAACTGGTTATTACCCGAATACACCGCCGACGCACTGCCGCAGGAAGCCGCGCAAATCGAACGGCTGCGCCGCGCGGTGCTTGATCTCTTCCGTGGGCATGGCTACGAGCTGGTCATGCCGCCGATGCTCGAATATCTCGAATCGTTGCTCACCGGGTCCGGTGCCGATCTGAAGCTGCGTACCTTCAAGCTGGTCGATCAGCTTTCCGGGCGCACGCTCGGCGTGCATGCCGACATCACGCCGCAGGTCGCACGGATCGACGCTCACCTGCTCAACCGGGCCGGCGTGACACGGCTTTGTTACTGCGACAGCGTACTGCATACGCTGCCCGCCTCGCAGGCTGCCAGTCGTGAACCGATCCAGCTCGGTGCCGAACTTTACGGTTATCCCGGCGCCGATGCCGATCTTGAAGCGATTCGCCTGATGGCTGCGGCCCTCAAGCGTGCCGGTACGCCGGCTTCGCGCATCGACCTCGGACACGTCGGCGTTTTCCGTGCGTTGGCACGGGCTGCAGGGCTCGATCCCGAAGCGGAAGCCGGCGTGCTGCAGTTGCTGCAGGCGAAGGATGTGCCCAGCCTGCGCGAGCGCTGCGCCGCTCTTGCCGAGCCTTACCGTAGCGCACTGATTCGTTTGCCGGAACTTTACGGCGATGCAGCCGTACTGGCGATCGCTGAACGCGAACTGCCGCCGTTGCCGGAAGTCAGCGCTGCGCTTCAGACGCTGCATCGCTTGCAGGCGGCCATGCCCGAGTTGCCGCTGTCTTTCGACCTGGCCGACCTGCGTGGCTATCACTATCACAACGGCGTCGTTTTTGCCGCCTACTATCCCGGCTTTCCCAGCGCCATCGCGCTCGGCGGACGCTATGACGGGGCTGGCAAGGCCTTTGGTCGCGACCGGCCGGCGACCGGGTTTTCGATGGATTTGCGCGAAGTGGCGCGCCTCGCGGCAAATGATACCGAGGAGGGGGCGATTCTGGCACCGCATTCGGCGGCTGATGCGGCGCTGGCTCGTCTGATCGCGTCGTTGCGCGAACAGGGCGAGGTTGTCGTTGAACTCCTCCCCGGCGAGTTGCGCTGTGAGGGGCCGCGCTGCGACCGGCAACTGACGCAATGCGATGGACAATGGGTTATTCAAGCAATCACAGGGATTGATCAGAAAAATGGCTAAAAACGTCGTAGTCGTCGGTACCCAATGGGGCGACGAAGGGAAGGGCAAGATCGTCGATTGGCTGACCGATCATGCACAGGGTGTCGTGCGTTTTCAGGGCGGCCATAATGCCGGCCACACGCTGGTTGTCGGCGAGAAGGTCTACAAGCTTAACCTGGTGCCGTCGGGCATCGTCCGCGATGGCGTTGCTTGTTACATCGGCAACGGTGTCGTGCTCGATATTCACCATCTGCTTTCGGAAATCAAGGAGCTTGAAGACGGCGGCATCGAAGTGCGTTCGCGTCTGAAAATCAGCCCGGGTTGCCCGCTCATTCTCGGCTACCACTCGGCGCTCGATCGTGCGCGCGAGGCCGCCAAATGTGCTGACAGCAAGATCGGAACGACCGGCAAGGGCATCGGCCCGACCTACGAAGACAAGGTGGCTCGCCGTGCGCTGCGCGTCTACGATCTGTTCTACCCCGAGCGTTTTGCCGAGAAGCTCAAGGAAAACCTCGATTACCACAACTTCGTGCTGACCCAGTATCTGGGCGCCGAAGCGGTCGATTACGAAGTCATCCTCGCGCAGGCGATGGCCGATGCCGACGCGATCAGGCCGATGGTCACTGACGTCTCGGCTGCGCTCTATGCGGCCAACAAGGCCGGGCAGAACCTGCTGTTTGAGGGCGCGCAGGGTGCGCTGCTCGATATCGACCACGGCACCTACCCGTTCGTCACCTCGTCGAACTGCGTCGCCGGCCAGGCAGCAGCAGGTGCGGGAGTTGGTCCGGGCATGCTGCATTACGTTCTCGGGATCACCAAGGCCTATTGCACGCGCGTTGGCGGCGGTCCGTTTCCGAGCGAGCTCGACATCGAGACGCCGGGGGTTCCGGGTTATCAGATGTCGCAGAAGGGCAAGGAATTCGGTACGGTGACCGGGCGCAAGCGTCGCTGCGGCTGGTTTGATGCGCCTGCGCTGAAGCGCTCGATTCAGATCAACGGCGTGACCGGTCTGTGCATCACCAAGCTCGATGTGCTCGATGGCCTGCCCGAGCTGAAGATCTGCACCGGCTACAAGCTCGACGGCCGGGTGATCGACCTTCTGCCGATGGGCGCCGACGAAGTGGCCGATTGCGAGCCGATTCTCGAAACGATGCCGGGCTGGACCGAATCGACGGTCGGCGCCAATACCCTGGAAGCGTTGCCGGCAGCGGCGCGTGCCTATCTGGCGCGCATCGAGGCCTTGTGCGAAGTGCCGATCGACATCGTATCGACCGGTCCCGAGCGCGACGAAACCATTTTGCGCAGGCACCCATTCGCGTGATGAAGTATTCCAGCAGGCCGGCAGAACGCCGGCCTGCTTTTTTGTCCAACCAGAATGTTATTGGCGCAACAGATATGCAACAGGCGGGTAAACGGAAAAAACCAGCTAAAAAGCTGGTTTTCCTTGAATCTTGGTGCCCAGGAGAGGACTCGAACCTCCACAACCTTGCGATTACCAGGACCTGAACCTGGCGCGTCTACCAATTCCGCCAACTTGGCATTTCCGAAGAAGGACGCATTTTAAAGGAACCACAGAAAATGTCAATAAAAAAACTCTCGAAAATCAGAAAAAATGATCCGCACTTCGAACGCGAGTGCAAAACCTACGAGCAACCGCTCCCGTCGCGTGAGTACATCCTGCAGATACTCGAGGAGCAGGGCAAGCCGGTAAGCTTCGAGCAGATCTGCGTTTTGCTCGACATTCACCAGGATGAATTCGAGATGTTCCAGCGCCGTCTGGGCGCGATGGAACGAGAGGCGCAACTGATGCGCAACCGCAAGGGGGCGTACATCGTCCCCGAGCGTGCCAGCCTGATTGCCGGTCGGATCGAAGGGCACGCCGACGGCTACGGCTTTCTCGTTCCCGACGACGGCAGCGACGACCTGTTTCTCGATTCGAAGCAGATGTCCAAGGTCCTGCATCGCGACCGCGCATTGGCGCGCGTGACCGGACTCGACCGCAAGGGGCGGCGCGAAGGCGCGATTGTCGAGGTACTCGAGCGGGCCAACCGCATGGTGGTCGGCCGGGTATTGATCGAACACGGCATCACCGTCGTCGTTCCTGAAAACCGGCGCATCAACCAGGATATCCTGGTCAGCCCGGACAAGAAGACAAAGGTCAAGGCCGGGCAGGTGGTGATGGTCGAGATCATCGAACAGCCGAGCCGGCACGCGCAGCCGATCGGGCGGATCAGCGAGGTGCTCGGCAACTACGCCGACCCCGGCATGGAAATCGAGATCGCGCTGCGCAAGCACGATCTGCCGTTCGAATTCTCGGCCAAGGCGCTCGAAGAAACCAAGGCGCTGCCCGACAAGGTCAAGAAGACCGAGTGGGCCGGCCGTACCGATCTGCGCGACTTGCCGATGGTGACGATCGACGGCGAGACGGCGAGGGACTTCGACGACGCCGTTTTTGCCGAGAAGAAGGGGCGCGGCTGGCGGCTGGTGGTGGCGATTGCCGACGTCAGCCACTATGTGCGTCCCGGCATGGCGCTCGACCGCGAGGCGCAGCAGCACGGCAACTCGGTGTATTTCCCGCGCCGTGTGATCCCGATGCTGCCGGAAAAGCTTTCCAACGGTCTGTGTTCGCTGAACCCGGATGTCGAGCGGCTGGCAATGGTTTGCGACATGGACATCAATGCGAGCGGCGAGATCAAGGGCTACAAGTTCTATCCGGCGGTTTTCCGCTCACAGGCGCGTCTGACCTACAACCAGGTCTGGAACTGGCTGTCGGGTGCCGCCGAGCCCGAGACCGACATCCAGCACGCGCTGCAGCCGCGCCTGCAGGCGCTCTACGCATTGTTCCAGATCCTGCTCAAGGCACGCGGCAAGCGCGGTGCGATCGATTTTGAAACCATCGAAACGATCATGCTGTTCAACGAGCAGGGAAAGATCGACAACATCGTCCCGGTGCTGCGCAACGATGCGCACCGCTTGATCGAGGAGTGCATGCTGGCGGCCAACGTTTGCGCCTCGGCCTTTCTTGAGGCCAACAAGCAGCCGTGCCTGTTCCGGGTGCATGAAGGGCCGACACCCGAGAAGCTTGAGGGGTTGCGCAACTTCCTCAAGGAGTTCGGCCTCGGTCTGGGCGGCGGCGAAGATCCGACCGCCAAGGATTACGCTGCATTGCTCGAGAAAATCAAGCCACGGCCCGATGCGCAGCTTCTGCAGACCGTGATGTTGCGCTCGCTACGCCAAGCCATGTACAGCCCGGACAACGTCGGCCACTTCGGTCTGTCCTACGAGCACTACACGCACTTCACCTCACCGATCCGGCGCTATCCCGATCTGCTGGTCCATCGCTCGATCAAGGCGGTACTGGCCGGCGAGAAATACACGCCAGGCAACTGGGATGAAATCGGCATGCACTGCTCGATGACCGAGCGGCGGGCCGACGAAGCCACGCGTGACGTCAATAACTGGCTGAAGTGCTACTACATGCGCGATCGCATCGGTGAGGAGTTCGACGGCACGATCGCCGCTGTCGTGCCCTTTGGCGTATTTGTCGCACTCGATTCCGTTTACGTCGAGGGGCTGGTGCACGTTTCCGAGCTTGGCGAGGATTATTTCCAGTACGACAACATCAAGCATCAGATGCTCGGCGAGCGTAGCGGGAAGCGCTACCGCCTGGGCGATCGGCTGCATGTGAAGCTGGTCAGGGCCGATCTTGAAACGGGTCGGATTGATTTCGTGCTGGGCGAGGGCTCACGCCCCGTGGCCCTGCCGGCTTCTGCAGCAAGGCCTGCGGCAGGCAAGAAGGCTGCGCCCAGAAAGCGCTCCTGAGACACTCTGGAGCGCCGCGTCGTGAGCCTTCCCGGCCAGATCCTGAAAGCATGGGTCACAGAGGCGCTGACGGTGTTTTCGACTTCACTTTGCCCAACGGCGGTCTGGCGCCCGAAGACCCGCGTATTCATTGCCTCGCAGCGGTACACGCTCAGGCCAGCGCGCGGCTCTTTTTCACCATCTCGGCCAGCAGGCGGTTTTCCTTGAGCACCCGGCGGCGGGCGAGCGTCATGGCGATTTGGGCTTTCAGATCGAAATCGGACCACGGTTTGTAGATGAACGTCGCAATGTGCGCGGTATCGACCGCATAGATCAGGTCGTTCTGGCTGATGCTTTCGCTGATCAGCATGCGCGTGCAATCGGGCTGCTGGTCGGAGAAGCATTCGAGCAGTTCGATGCCGCCCATTTCCTGCATTTTGTAGGCCGCGATGATGCACGAGTACTCGGTCTCCTGCGCCATCTTCAACGCCTGTCGCGCCGAGGCCGCGGTGTGGACCTTGATCCTGTTTTCATTGAGAACCGGGCCGCCGGACTGGTTGATTTTCGCGCGAATCGCGGCGAATACATCGTCGGCTTTCGAGTGGTGGGTCAGCGCCAGCGGCAGGCTGCTCAATACCAGCGGATCGTCATCGACGATCAGCAGCCGATCAAGTTCGTCTTCTTCAATGATGTCGTCGGTCGGAATGCCGAGGCTATGGACGAGTGCCGCCAGCTGCTTGTGCTCGATCAAGGCCGTGTTGCAATCGATGGCCTGCGCCACCGATCCCTTCAGGAAGTAGCTGTGCCAGGGTTTCGGGATGAAGCGATAGACATGGGCTTCGTTGATCATGCGGATCAACTCGTGTGTTCCGGTTTCGCCGCTCAGGACGATCCGTGCGCAATCGGGCTGGATCTGCAGCATGGCCTTGAGGAACTGGATGCCGTCCATGACCGGCATCTGGTAGTCGGTAATGACAATATCGAATTTTTTTTCTTTGGCGCGGCCAAGCGCCTTCAGCGGCTCGGTAAAGCTTTCGACGTCGTAGGAGTAACGTCCATGCGGTGGCGTGTTCAGTTCGTCCTGAATCAGGCTGACAATCTCCGGGTCGTCGTCGACAAGAAGAACGCTTCGCCGTTGCTTTACATGCATAACCCCTCCGCCAGCACCCAGCACAATCGCCATGCGTTCTTATGATAGATGCTTTTTGTTTGCCCGGTTGTGCAGGCGATGAATGGCCGGTCAGGAAGCCGTTCGCCCGAGGCCGACTCCCTTGTCCAGGGCGATCCGGTCATGGCCGGTCGAATACTACAACGGCAGTTCGCCGCTTTCGTGCGGCGAGGCCTTCGTGATGTTGGTTCGTTCGATTATCGGCTACCGGGTTTTGCCGATGTCGATTCAATGGCCGGGGGTATTTCCAGCGCCGGGCAGTCTGCGTACGCTTGAATCGTGCGCTGTCCGAGGGCGAACCGGCTCTTGCCCATCCACCGACGGCGCGGAAGTTCCTGTTTCCCCTGCCGATGAAGGAGGCATTCGTGTCGCTCGCAGTGCGGCTTGAACGAAATGCCGGCGAAGACGCCAGCGCCGCCTCGCTTGCACCGGACGCGCCCGCTGCGGTGCGGGTCCTCGCTGCGCAAGCCGGATTCCGCTTGAACGGCGACGCGCCGTGGGACATCACGGTGGCCGATTCGCGGTTCTATCGACGCGTTCTCATGCAAGGATCGCTCGGCCTCGGCGAGGCGTACATGGACGGCTGGTGGGAGTGCGAGCGCCTCGACGAGCTTTTCCATCGCCTGCTTTCGGTCGACGCCGACCAGCGCATCGAGCGCTGGGGGCGGCTGCGTTTTTTCGGCGACCTGCTGCGCCATGCGCTGTTCAACCTCCAGTCGAACCGGCGCGCCTTCCGGGTCGGCGAGCAGCATTACGACATCGGCAACGATGTCTTCGCCGCCATGCTCGATCCGACGATGAGCTACTCCTGCGGTTATTGGCAGCACGCGGCGACGCTGGCGGAGGCGCAGCGCAACAAGCTCGACATGATCTGCCGCAAGCTCGAACTGCAGCCCGGCGAGCGGCTGCTCGACATCGGCAGCGGCTGGGGCGGGCTCGCGCAGTTCGCCGCCGAGAACTACGGCGTCGAGGTCCTCGGCATCACCATTTCGAAGGCGCAGCAGGCGCTGGCCCGTGAACGCTGTGCCGGGCTGCCGGTGCGCATCGAACTGATGGACTACCGCAATCTGCTCGGGCAGTTCGACAAGGTGGTTTCGGTCGGCATGTTCGAGCATGTCGGTCCGAAGAACTACGCGGCTTTCTTCACCGTCGTCGAGCGCGTGCTCAAGGAGCAGGGGCTGTTCTTGCTGCACACGATCGGCAATTACGTGACTTCGCGGAAACTCGATCCGTGGATCGACAAATACGTTTTTCCGAACGGCCGCCTGCCGTCGGCGGTCGAGATCGCCGGTGCCGTCGAGGCGCGCTTCCTGATTGAGGACTGGCACAACTTCGGCGCCGACTACGACCGCACGCTGATGGCGTGGTGGGAGAATTTCGAGCGCGCCTGGCCGGCGCTCGAAGCCAGGTACGGCGGGCGCTTCTACCGCATGTGGAAATATTATCTGATGAGCTGCGCCGGCTTCTTCCGTTCCCGCCAGGGGCAGCTCTGGCAGCTCGTCCTGAGCAAGCGCGCGCGCTCGGGCACCTATCGTTCCGTCCGCTGAATCCTTGCCGCTTGTCCGGGCCGTTCGCCCGGTACAATCGCGCCATGACTCCTTCGTTCTGGCAACAGGCTTCCGCCGAACTGGCGCTGGCCGACCCGGTGATGGCCGGCTTCGTCGAGCGCTATGCCGGCACGTCGCTCGCCTCGCGCGGCGACCCCTTCGTCACGCTGGCGCGTTCGATCGTCGGCCAGCAGATTTCGGTGAAGGCCGCCGACAGCGTCTGGGGGCGATTTTCCAGCGCACTGCCGGTGCTGACGCCCGTGACCGTGCTCGCCGCCTCACCCGAACTGCTGCGCGCCTGCGGCCTGTCGGCGCGCAAGGTCGAGTATCTCGGCGATCTGGCGCGGCATTTCGCTGCCGGGCAGATTCACGTCGCGCACTGGGCGGCGATGAGCGACGCCGAAATCATCGCCGAGCTGACCGCCGTGCGCGGCATCGGCGTGTGGACGGCCGAGATGTTCCTGATCTTCAACCAGCTGCGCCCGGACGTTTTTCCGCTCGACGACATCGGGCTGCAGAAGGCCGTTGCGCGGCACTACTGCGCCGGCGAACGCCCGACGCGCGGCGTGCTGGTCGGCTACGGCGAGGGCTGGCGGCCGTGGCGTTCGGTGGCGACCTGGTACCTGTGGCGCAGCCTCGACCCGGTGCCGGTCGAGTATTGAGCGTGCCGCGCCGGCCGCCTGCGAGCGGCGGGCAGGGGGGCGGGCTTTCAGGTAAAATGGACGCCGTTTCAAACACCTCTGAGCCTGATGAAAACCAGTTTCCTCGACTTTGAACAGCAGATCGCCGATCTCGACGGCAAAATCGAAACCCTGCGCTACGCGCAGGACGATTCGGCCGTCGATATTTCCGATGAAATCGGCCGCCTTGAAAAAAAGGGCCAGACGCTGACCAAGGAAATCTACGCCAAGCTGACTTCCTGGCAGATTTCGCAGGTCGCGCGTCACCCGCAGCGCCCCTACACGCTGGATTACCTCGGCCTGATCTTCACCGACTTTGAAGAGCTGCACGGCGACCGCGCGTTTGCCGACGATCACGCCATCGTCGGCGGTCTGGCGCGCTTCAACGGCCAGCCGGTGATGGTGATCGGCCACCAGAAGGGGCGCGATACCAAGGAAAAGATTTTCCGCAATTTCGGCATGCCGCGTCCGGAAGGCTATCGCAAGGCGCTGCGCCTGATGCGTCTGGCCGAGAAGTTCGAAATCCCGGTCTTCACCTTCATCGACACGCCGGGCGCCTATCCCGGCATCGACGCCGAAGAGCGTGGCCAGTCCGAAGCGATCGGCCGTAACCTCTATGTGATGGCCGAGCTGAAGGTGCCGATCATCGTCACCATCATTGGCGAAGGCGGCTCAGGCGGCGCGCTGGCGATTGGCGTCGGCGACATCGTGCAGATGCTGCAATACTCGACGTATTCGGTCATTTCGCCCGAAGGCTGCGCGTCGATTCTCTGGAAAAGCGCCGAAAAAGCCAGCGAAGCGGCCGAAATCATGGGTATCACCGCGCCGCGCCTGAAAACGCTGGGTCTGATCGACAAGATCGTCAGCGAGCCCTGCGGCGGCGCACACCGCGATTACCCGGCGATGGCGCAGAGCCTGAAGAAGGCGCTGCAGGACGCCCTCAAGCAGGTATCGGCCCTGCCGACGCCTGATCTCCTTGAGGCCCGTTTCGAGCGTCTGATGGCCTATGGCCGCACGAAAGAGCAGCCGGTCCGCTGATCGCTCGCTGGCGGGCGATCTCACCCAAACCCTTGCGGCATTTCTCGAATCACGGTTGAAGCCGGGCGAGCGCCTGTGCGTCGCGCTCTCTGGCGGCCGCGATTCGGTCGTGCTGCTGCACGCGCTGCGCCATCTTCCCGTTCCGGTCGAACTTTCTGCACTCCATGTCCATCATGGCCTCAGCGCCAACGCCGATGCTTGGGCCGATTTCTGTAGCACTCTCTGTCGCGACTGGGATATTCCGCTGACGCTGCGCCATGTGCTGGTGCCGCGCGACAGCGGCGAAGGGCTTGAGGCCGCCGCGCGCCGCCTGCGCCATGCGGAATTTGCCGAGTGCGGTGCGAACGGCGTGCAATGGATCGCCCTGGCGCATCACCGCGACGATCAGGCGGAGACTGTCTTGCTCAATCTTCTGCGTGGCGCCGGGG
>JBAQRB010000230.1:0-3115 GCA_049295655.1 Rhodocyclaceae bacterium | reverse complement strand
AGAGCGACGGCGAACCTGGCGTGAAAACCCTTTGGCTCGGCTTCCAGCGCGTCAGGGATTTCGTCGAGGGAATCGAGCACATGCAGGCACTTGTTAATGCAAAATGAGTTGTGTGTAACCCTATGCGCTAAGCGGCGGACCGGAGGCCAATTCGAGCTGCGTCAGATAGAGGCGTAGATCGAATTCCAGCTGGTGGTAATCCGGCGCCATGTGCGTACAGAGCTGGTAGAAGGCCTTGTCGTGCGCCCGCTCCTTCAGATGCGCCAGTTCGTGCACGACAATCATTTTCAGGAACTCGGGCGGCGCCTCCTTGAACAGGCTCGCGACGCGGATCTCGCGCTTCGCCTTGATCTTGCCGCCCTGCACGCGCGGCACGGTGCTGTGCGTGCCGAGCGCGTTCCTGAGCACCTGCAGGTTGTTGTCGAACACTACCTTGGCGAGCGGCTCGGCCTTGCGCAGGAAACGGTTTTTCAGCTCGAAGGCATAGTCGTAGAGCGCCCGGTCGGTGCGCACCTCATACCTGCCGGGATACTTGCGGCGCAGCATTTCGCCGAGCCGGTCCTGCGCGATGAGTTGGCGCACCTGGGCTTTGACGTCCTCCGGATAGCCGGCCAGATATTTCAGGAGCGGCATTTCAGGCTCTGGCGGCCAACACCTCGTGCAGCCAGCGATCGATGTCGCGCAATTCCTCCATGCACACCGTGTGATCGGCGAAATAGGGGTGCCACTCGAGCGGATAGCCCTGCGCCTGCAGCAGCTCACCCGAACGCTGCCCGAATTCGTAGGGGATCACCGTATCGCCGTGGCCGTGCGCCATGAAAATCGGCACGTCGCGATTGGCGACGTGCGCCTCCGCGGCCAGCGTATCGGCGAGCGGCACGTAGGTCGACAGGGCCAGGATGCCGGCCAGCCGCTGCGCATGGCGCAAGCCGGTGTGCAGCGCAATGGCGCCGCCCTGCGAGAAACCGGCGAGGACGATGCGCTCGCAGGGGATCCCCCGTGCGTTCTCGCGGGCAATCAGCGCCTCGATCTGCAGCGCCGATTCGCGCACGCCCTGCGGGTCTTCGCGCTTTTGCGAAAAATCCGGCGAGACGATGTCGTACCAGGCGCGCATCACGTAGCCGCCGTTGATCGTCACCGGGCGCGGCGGTGCGTGCGGGAAGACGAAACGGATGGCCGGCAGGTCGTCCACATCGAGTTCGTCGACGATCGGCTCGAAATCGTGCCCATCCGCGCCCAGGCCGTGCAGCCAGATGACGACACTTTCGGCGCGATTGCCGGTCTCAATTTCGACAGTGGGCAGCAGTTCGGTCATGGCAGAGTATCCCGGATGATGATGACCGTCATTGTAACCAAGCCACTGCCGCCAGCCCGAGAACAGGAAGCGATCGCGAAGAAAGCGTCGGGATTTGGTATCCTGTGGCGCTCTTTCCCATGTGCGGCTTCCCGAGCCGCTTGGCGCGACCGTAAAGGATCATTCTGTGCAATCCGGAAAACTGAAAAACCTGGCCGGCGTACTGCTCATCGCAGCGGCACTGGTCGCCTGCTCCCCCACGCCGGAGACGGTCGGCCAGATGGCCAAGACCTCGATTCAGGACGTGCTGCGCGTCGACCCGCGCTTTGAAGGCAGCGCTATCGAAGTGGTCGGCGTTCAGCTTACGCTGGCGAGCGAAAGGCAATACCGGGGAATCGCCAGCATCAAGCACCAGGGAGTCCTACACGAGGTTCCGGTGGATGTCCAGGTCGACGGGCTGAGCATCAAGTGGAGCACCGCCCCCGATGCGTTTTCCTTCGTACCGGTAGTCAAGCCGCCGCAGTAAGCGCCCCCTCTGCATAGTGACGGATCGGCCCGGAAATGGTCGAACGGCTAAATGCGCAACTCGACCGCTGCGCTGGCCATCGACCAGGCCAGCAGGAACACCGGCCAGCGGCCACTTAGCGACAGGAGCGAATGCCGTGAATGCCTTGAATTCGATACCCGATACGCCCACAGCCGTGCTCGATTTCTGGTTCAAGGAAACAACGCCCAGGCAGTGGTGGAGCAAATCGGAAGATTTCGACCGACTGATCGAGGCACGCTTCGGGGGTTTGCTCGACATGGCCCAACGCGGCGAGCTTTACGGCTGGCGGGAGACGCCCGCAGGCCGCCTCGCGGAGATCATCGTCCTCGACCAGTTTTCGCGGAATATCCATCGCGACCGCCCGCAAGCCTTCGCCAACGATGCGCTCGCCCTAGTCTTGGCGCAAACGGCGATTTCCTTGAAAGCCGACCTCGAACTGGATTTCGCCCAGCGGGCCTTCCTCTACATGCCCTACATGCACAGCGAGTCGCCGATGATTCATGCGCTGGCGGTTTCCTTATTCAGCCAGGACGGGATGAAGGAAAATCTCGACTTCGAGCTTCGGCACAAGGCCATCATCGACCGTTTCGGCTGTTACCCGCACCGCAACGCGATTCTCGGCCGCCAATCAACGCCCGAAGAGCTCGACTTTCTCAGGACGCCCGGTTCGTCGTTTTGAACCAGTCAGGGCAGCGGCCTGCGAGGCGCACCAAATGGCGTTCTACGGGCAAGCTGCCCGAAACTGACGGACGCAAAATCAGCCGTCAGCTTTCGCCAGGCGCCAGCGTACGAAGGCCTTGCGCGCCTCCTCCAGCCCACCCATCAGCAGCGCCAGCGGCAGCACGAGCAGCCAGACTTCGCCGGCCAGCGGTGCGGTGCCGAACAGGACGTTGCCCCACGGCGTGTAGATGATCAGCAGCAACAGGGCGAGTTCGATCGCCAGTCCGGCCAGCAGCAGCGGGTTGCTGAACGGGCGGAAGCGCAGCGCCGATTGCAGCGGGTGACGGCAAAGAAAGACGTTGATCATCTGTGCGATGACGATGCCGGCGAAGCAGGCGCTGGTCGCCGCGAGGTAGCCGGGATCGGTCGACGGCAGCAGGTCGCCATAGCGCCAGCCGCTGCCGTCGAGGACGAAGAAGAAGGCGCCGAGGGCGATCGCCGCTTCGAGCAGACCAAGCCACAGATAGGCGCGCACGGCCAGTCCCCACGACAGCAGACGCTCGTGGCGCGCGCGCGGCGGCTGGTGCATCAGCCCGGGATGCGGCGCTTCGGCA
>JBAQRB010000229.1:0-3272 GCA_049295655.1 Rhodocyclaceae bacterium | reverse complement strand
CGCTTCGATCGCGCAGGTGCACCTCGCCCGCCTGCACGCCGGGGACGGCGGCCACGAGGTCGCGGTCAAGATCCTGCGCCCCGACATGCGCGGCGTCATCGCGCACGACCTTGCGCTGCTCGACACGCTGGCCGGCCTGCTCGAGAAGGTCTGGTCGGACGGCAAGCGGCTGAAGCCGCGCGAGGTGGTCGGCGAGTTCGCCAAGTACCTTTACGACGAGCTCGACCTGATGCGCGAAGCGGCCAACTGCTCGCAGCTGCGCCGCAACTTCAGCGGATCGAAGCTGCTGCAGGTGCCCGAAGTCTATTGGGACCAGTGCACGACGACGGTGATGGTCATGGAACGCATGCGCGGCATCCCGATCAGCCAGAAGGACGCACTGCTCGCCGCCGGCATCGACCTGCCGGCGCTGTCGCGCGCCGGCGTCGAGATCTTCTTCACGCAGGTCTTCCGCGACGGCTTCTTCCACGCCGACATGCACCCCGGCAACATCTTCGTCGCCACCGACGAAGCGCACCACGGCAGCTACATCGCGCTCGACTTCGGCATCGTCGGCACGCTGACCGACGTCGACAAGAACTACCTCGCGCAGAACTTCCTGGCCTTCTTCCAGCGCGACTACAAGCGCGTCGCGATGGCGCACATCGAGGCCGGCTGGGCGCCGGCCGACACCCGCGTCGATGAGTTCGAGGCGGCGATCCGCGCCGTCTGCGAGCCGATCTTCGACCGCCCGCTGCACGAAATCTCGTTCGGCCGCGTCCTGCTGCGCCTCTTCCAGACATCGCGCCGCTTCAACGTCGAGATCCAGCCGCAGCTCGTCATGCTGCAGAAAACGCTGCTCAACATCGAGGGCCTCGGCCGCCAGCTCGACCCCAACCTCGACCTGTGGAAAACGGCCAAGCCCTTCCTCGAACGCTGGATGGGCGAACAGCTCGGCTGGCGCGCCTTCAAGAAGGGGATCGAGCGCGAGGCGCCGTACTGGGCGCGCACGCTGCCGCAATTGCCGCGCCTGATGCATCAGGTGCTGGCGCAACCCGTGGCTGCCGATGCGGCGCCGCTGCTCGCCGCGATCGCCGGCGCGCAGCGCCGGCAGAACCAGCTGCTCGCACTGATCGCGCTGCTCCTCGCCGGGCTGCTGGCCAGCCACTACCTGTAGCGATTTCAAGAGACTCGCCATGCTCGTCTGGTTCGTCGTCATCTACCTGCTGATCTCGATCGGTATCGGCCTCTACGCCGCGACGCGCGTGCACAACGCCAAGGACTTCGCCGTGGCCGGCCGCAGCCTGCCGCTGCCGGTGGTCACCGCCACCGTTTTCGCCACCTGGTTCGGCGCCGAGGCGGTGTTCGGCGTCTCGGCGACCTTCGTCAAGGACGGCCTGCGCGGCGTCGTCGCCGATCCGTTCGGCGCCAGCCTGTGCCTGATCATCGCCGGCATCTTCTACGGCACCAAGCTCTACAAGCTCAACGTCCTGACCCTCGGCGACTTCTTCCGCCTGCGCTACAACCGCAGCGTCGAGGTACTGACCACGCTGTGCATCGTCGCCTCCTACCTCGGCTGGGTCTCGGCGCAGATCAAGGCGCTCGGCCTCGTCTTCAACGTCGTCACCGGCGGTGCGATTGCGCAGCCGGCCGGCATGATCCTCGGCGCGGCGATCGTGCTGACCTACACGACCTTCGGCGGCATGCTCTCGGTGGCGATCCTCGACTTCGTGCAGATGGGCGTCGTGATGGGCGGCATGCTCTACATCGGCAGCATCGTCGCCGGCATGACCGGCGGCGTCGACGCGGTAATCGGCCAGGCATCGGCCGCCGGCAAGCTCGACTTTTTCCCCGAGGCGAACGCCGCGCAGTGGCTGGCCTTCCTCGGCGCCTGGCTGACCATGATGCTCGGCTCGATCCCGCAGCAGGACGTCTTCCAGCGCGTCACCTCGGCGAAAAGCGCGAAGATCGCGATCGCCGCGTCGATCCTCGGCGGCGTTCTCTATTTCTGCTTCACCTTCGTGCCGATGTTCATCGCCTACTCGGCGACGCTGATCGACCCCGGCCAGTTCAACGCCCTGATCCAGAGCGATTCGCAGCTCGTCCTGCCGACGCTGGTGCTGCAGCACACGCCGCTCTTCGCGCAGGCGATCTTCTTCGGCGCCGTGCTCTCGGCGATCATGAGCTGCTCGTCGGCGACCCTGCTCGCGCCGTCGGTCGCCTTCTCGGAAAACATCCTGCGCGCCTTCTTTCCGGGGATCGGCGATCACGCCTTCCTGCGCCTGATGCGCATCACCATCGTCTGCTTTACCCTGCTCGTGCTGGTTTTCGCGCTGAACACCAACGCGTCGATCTTCAAGATGGTCGAGAACGCCTACAAGGTAACGCTGGCCGGCGCCTTCGTTCCGCTCTTCCTCGGCGCCTACTGGCGGCGCGCGACGACGCAGGGCGCGCTCGCGGCGATCTTCGGCGGCCTGCTCGCGTGGCTGCTGGTCGAGGCGCTGGTCGTCGACAGCCTGGTGCCGGCGCAGCTGGTCGGCCTCGGCGTCAGCCTGCTCGGCATGGTCGGCGGCTCGCTGCTGCCGCAATGGGTCGGCCGGCCAGCGCCGGGCGCCGAGCCGCACGCCGGATCAGGAACCGAAGGACTCGCCGGGCGGGCAGCGCATCGCGCCGCAGCCGAAACGCACCACACGGCCACAACGAAACACCGTCACTGATCGCCGCTCGCCTCGATCTGCTCGAGCGATTCGCCAAGGTCGTGCATGGCGACCTGCAGTTCGTCGAACAGGCCCGGCAGTTCGTCGTGACGACCAGCGCGCAGGGCCGCTTCGGCCGCCGCGGCAAGACGGGCAAGCCCGCTGGCGCGCAGGAAGCTCGCGCCGCCGCACAATTCGTGCATCATCCGGGCGACCCCCATGGCGTCGCCCTCCGCGAAGCGGCGACGTGCCGTTTCGATGTCACCGACGTGACGGTCAAAAAGCTGGCGCAAAAGTTCGCCGTACTTCCTCTTGTTGCCGCCGAAATCCCGCAACGCTGCGGCAAGGTCAAGCACCGGCAAGCCGGCGGGCGGCAGCGGTACGCGCGCCGCAGGCCGATTGCCGCCGCCCCCGCCGGAGCGACTGAGGATGATGTCGAGCAGATCGTCGACGTCGATCGGCTTGACGACGTGCCCGGCCATCCCGGCACGTCGGGATTTTTCGCGATCCTCGGGCAGGGCATAGGCGGTGACGGCGATGATCGGCAGGTCGACGAACCCCATTTCGTCGCGGATCACACGCGTCGCGGTATAGCCG
>JBAQRB010000228.1:0-15792 GCA_049295655.1 Rhodocyclaceae bacterium | reverse complement strand
GGCGCTGGCGACGACATCGGCAAGCTGCGCGCCGCAGGCAGCCAGCGCCTCGTCGATGGCTTGCGCGATGGTCGCGGCCGGCGTGCCGCGGTCGCAGCCCAGCCCGAGCGCGACTTTCATGGCGCGCTGCCCGGACGGTAGATGACGCGCTTGCCGGCGAGCCTGGCAACGAGTTCGGCCGGCAGTTCGCGCTCGCTGATCCAGAGCACGGCAGCGAAGGCGTCCGGGTCGATCTCTTCAATGCAGGAAAAACGCCGCAGGTTGGCCGGCAGCGCGCCGCTGCGGCCGTTGGCGTGGCCGATCCACCAGTCGTCGCTACCTGCTTCCTGCACCAGCGCGATCGGCTCGTCGTTCACCACGGCGGCGCTGGCGCGGACGATCTCGTCGTGGCTTGCATCGAGCGTCCAGCCGAGCTCGCGGCCGAGCAGGTCGACGGCCAGCGTCTGGCGGGCATCCGATGCGGTAGTCAGCACCGCTGTCGCGCCGAGCGCGGCGGCCAGATGGCAGGCCAGTTCGTTGGCCCCACCGAGGTGGCCGGAGAGCACCGGGATCGCGAAGCGGCCGGCTTCGTCGATCACCAAGACCGCCGGGTCGCTTTCCTTGTTGCCAAGGTACGGTGCGATCAGGCGGACGACGGCGCCGAGCGAGACGACGCAGACGATCGCGTCGAAGGCGGCGAACAGCGCCGGCACCTGCTCGCCGACCTTGCCGGCGTAGCCGTGCAGGGCATCGGGCGACGTGTCGGAAAGCGCGGCCTCGGCTTCGGCACGGAACTTTTCCGGCGCGAATAGCCGTGCGCCGGGCTGCGCGGCGACGACCCGGCCGGCCAGCGCGATGCCGTGCCGGGTGATGGCGACGACGGCGATTTTCATGCGCTTTCGACTTCGCTGGCCTCGCCGGCCGCCTTGCGCTGGCGGCAGCCGCGGCGCAGCTCGCCGCGTTGGCGCTTGGGATTCTGGACCAGCATCAGCGACAGGTAATTGACCTTCTCGCCGCGCAGGCTGGCGACGTCGCGAACGATGCGCTCGTCGGGCGCGCCGACTTTTTCGACGAAGCAGCTGCTGGCGAGCAGATCGCGCCGCGCCAGCAGGTCGATGACTTCATCGACCTGCGGCTTGACCTTGAGCAGGACCAGCGTGTCGAACTCGTCGAGCAGGTGGTCGATGACGCCGACACCGTAGTTGGCCGGGATCACGGCCAGCGTTTCGTCCTCCTCGGCGAGCACGGTGCCGGTGCTCGCGGCGGCGGCGGCGAACGAGCTGACGCCGGGGATGGTTTCGACTTCAATTCCGGGAACCAGCTCGCGAACGACGCGGGCGAGGTGGCCGAAGGTCGCGAAGGTCGAGGCATCGCCCTCGACGAGGAAGACGAGGTCGCGCCCTTCGCCGAGCAGCTCGACGGTGCGCGCGGCGGCGCGCGCCCAGGCCTTGGCGAGGATTTCGGCGTCGCGCGTCATCGGGAAGACGAGTTCCTCGGCGTCGGCCGGCACCGGCAGGCCACCGCGTTCGACGATGGCCAGCGCGTACGAGGTTTCCTCGGCCTTCTTCACCGGGTACAGCCAGCGCGCGCCGGACTGCAGCACGGCCCAGCTGCGCCGGGTAATCAGTTCGGGGTCGCCGGGGCCGAGCGAGGCGCCGATCAGTTTGCCGTAAGGCTTTTGGGTACTCATTGCTGCTCCTGTGAGACTAAAAACTGCGATTAACCACAACGGGCACAACGGGCACAACGAAATTCAATAGCGAAAAACCTTCGTGCGCTATCGACACAGAGGGAAGCACTCATGCTTGTATCTTTGCCTTTCCGTTGTGCCCGTTGTGCCCGTTGTGGTTAATCGTTCTTGATCCAGGCGCTAACGACCCACACCGGGTTCTGCGCGGCGAGCCGGTGCATGTCGAGAATCGGCTGGCTGCGGCTGGCCTGCAGCTGGACGACGTCCCAGGCAGTGCCAGCGGCGCTCAGTGCGCTGGTGGCGGTGGCGAGGTTTTCGAGGGTGACGAAGTTCATCACCAGGCGGCCGCCGGGCTTCAGGCGGGCGAGGATCAGGGCGATCAACCCGCCGAGTTCGCCGCCCGAGCCGCCGATGAAGACGGCGTCGGGGTCGGGCCAGCCGTCGAGCTGTGCCGGCGCCTTGCCTTCGACCAAGGTGTAGTTGCCGATCCGGAAATGCGCGGCGTTGGCGCGTGCGTTGGCCGCATCGGCTGCGTTCTTCTCGATCGCCCAGACGTGGCCGTGTGGCGCGAGGCGCGCCGCTTCGAGGCCGACCGAGCCGGAGCAGGCGCCGATGTCCCAGACGACGGCATCGGGCGCCAGACGCAGCTTGGCGAGCGAGAGGGCGCGCGCTTCCTGCTTGGTGATCAGGCCTTTTTCCGGGGCGCGCTGCAGGTATTCGCCGTCTTCGCGGCCGAAGGCGGGAGTGTTGGCCAATTCGCGCGCATCGGGCGGGCGTTCGACCAGCACGACGTTGGGTTCGGGAAAATCCATCCTTGCTGCGTCGGCGGCGGTCAGGCCGGCGAACAGCGCTTCATCGGGCAGCAGCAGGCGGCAGGCGACCGAGAGCTTGACCTCGGCGCCGTAGCCTGCCGCGATCAGCGCGCGCGCCAGCCGCGCCGGGTTGTTCTGCGGGCCGGTGAATAGGGCGACGCGCGGATGCAGCGCGACGGCGCGCAGCAGCGGGTAGAGGCCGTGCGCCGGCGTCGCGCCGACAAACCACTCGCCGGCGTCGCTGCTGTGGCAGGTGGCGATCTTGACGTCGTGCCAGGGCTGCTTGAAGCGTGCGAAGGCGAGCTGCAGCGTCGACGGCGCCGGCAGGATGTCGAAGCCGTCGCGCCCGAGCTTGCCCGTCAGCCACGACGCGATGCCGTGGCACAGCGGGTCGCCGGTGGCCAGTGCGGCGACGCTTTGCCCGGCCTGACGCGCGCTGGCGATCCAGTCCGGCACCTGGCCGAGCGCGCCGTCCATGTCTTTTAGCGTGCAAGCTGGCAAATGCGGGCGAACGAGTTCGAGCGTGCGTCCGGCGCCGATCACCAGGTCGGCGCCGGCCAGGCGTTGGCGCGCGGCGTCGGAAAGGCCGGCCCAGCCGTCGTCGAGGATGCCGATCAGGCTGCAGTTTTTAAAAAGCTTCATTTTCTTCGACGCGAACGATGAACCGCCCCTCGAAATCGCAGACGAGGAAGGTCAGGTGGTAGGAACCGGGGTAACAGGATTTGAGGCTGCGGATCGCTTTCTTGGCCAGCGCGCGGTGAAAATCGACGGTCAGCCCGAGCGCGGCGAGGCGTTCGGCGGCGAAGCGCGCGGTTTCGGCGGCGCGGATTTCCTCGACGAGATCGGGCGGCGCGCCGACTTCCCGTGCCGATGCGGCCAAGAGGTCGCGGTCGATCTCGGCCTTCCAGGCGTGCGTCACCGACAGCCCCTGACCCATCTTGGTCAGCTTGCCGGCCATCGCGCCGACGTGGATCCGCGCCATTTGGTGCTTGTGGGCGGTGGCGAACGCGGCCTTGACGAAGTCGCCCATCTGCACGAAGCACGACTCGTCGAGCTCGGGCAACTGGCGCATGGCGAACTTCTCGGTGCGTCCGCCGGTAGTGAACACCACGTGCGTTTGCCCCTGCCGCGCGGCGACGTCGATCGCCTGCACGACGCTGGCGCGGAAGGCCGCCGTCGAATATGGGCGGACGATGCCGGTCGTTCCGAGGATCGAGATGCCGCCGAGAATGCCGAGCCGCGCATTGAGCGTCTTCTTCGCCATGCCTTCGCCGCCGGGCACCGAAATGGTCACTTCCAGTCCGTCGTGGTCGAGCAGCTCGGCCGCCACGGCGCTGACGTTGTCGCGGATATTGCGCTGGGGTACCGGGTTGATCGCCGGGCCGCCGACTTCGAGCCCGAGTCCTTCGCGGCTTACGGTGCCGACGCCGGGGCCGCCCTTGAGTACGATCTCGCCGGCACGGTGCGCGAGCAGGCGGACGTCGGCGGTCAGGTGCGCGCCGTGTGTCGCGTCGGGGTCGTCGCCGGCATCCTTGACGATGGCGGCGTGCGCACTGCGTTTCAGTCCGTCGCCAGCGACCTTGCCGTCAGTCACGACAAAAGTGACTTCCTGCCCGTTCGGCAGGCGGCAGCGCACGCTGTCCGGCACCGTGCCGGTCAATACGCCGAGCGCGGCGGCGCGCGCCGCAGCCGCCGAGCAGGCGCCGGTGGTAAAGCCGGTACGGTTGCCACGTTCGCGCCGGCCGTCGCCCTTGCGGATTTTCGCCGGAGCGCTGGTCAATGTGTTGGCCAGCACGGCGTTTTCAGCAGGTACGGCTGCTTCGCTCATGCCGCCCGTTTCTGTGCGGCTTCGGCGATGCCGAGCAGCGCGTGGATGGCCGCGACGACCAGCGTCGATCCGCCCTTGCGGCCGTGAATGGCGATCCACGGGATGTCGCCGAGCGTCATCAGCAGCGCCTTCGACTCGGCGGCCGAGACGAAGCCGACCGGCATGCCGACGACCAGCGCCGGGCGGGCGCCTGCCTCGCGGATCAGGCGGACGACCTCGATCAGCGCGGTCGGCGCGTTGCCGATGCCGACGATCGCGCCGTCGAGCTGGCCGAGCCGGTGCGCCTTGCGCATTGCCTGCACGGCGCGCGTCGTCTCTTCGGCTTTCGCCTGGGCGATCACGTCGGGGTCGGAAATGTAGTGCCGGGTGCGCATGCCGAAATGCGCAAGGCGCGGCGCCGAGAGGCCGACGCAGATCATCTCGACGTCGGCGACGATCGCCGTTCCGCCCTTCAGGACGGCGGCTAGCCCGGCCTGCATCGCTTCCGGGTGGAAGGCAGTCAGGCCGTTGAATTCGAAGTCGGCGTTGGCGTGGATCATGCGGCGCACCAGCGGCCATTGCTCGGCGCTGTAGCCGTGCGGGCCGACTTCGGCGTCGATGATGGCGAACGAGTCGTGCTCGATGGCGCGGCCGGCGGCGGTGAGTTGTTCGGTAACGCTGTTCGTTGTCATGGTCGTGGCCTTCAGGCGTGGGCGTGCTGGCAGGAGTGGGGCTTTTCGGGTCCGGCGTGGTCGTGGCCGCAGCCGCGAGTTTCGCCAGCTACGGCGGTGTGGCTGTGATCGTGCAGGTGTTCGGCCTCGGCGGCGGCGCGGTATTTGCAGCCGTCGCATTCGAGCAGGCCGCCTTCGGGCAACTCGCTGCCGGCGACCCGGGCGTCGAGCAGATCGAAAATCCCCCGGTCGAAACCGAAGTGCGTGCCGAGCGCGAAGGCGATCTGTGGGTACTGTTGCTGCAGGCGCTCGACCTGCGCCTGGATGCGTTCGATCAGCACGCCGGTGAACAGATAGACCGGGATGATGCAGACCTGCGTCATGCCGAGCTTCACCTGGCGCTGCACGACGGTTTCCAGGCGTGGCCAGGCGACGCCGGTAAACGCCAGGTCGACCAGTTCGTGCTCGTTGTCCTCGAAAACCCAGCGCGCCATGCGCGCCAGTTCGCCGTTTGCGCCGGCGTCCGACGAACCGCGACCGAGCAGGATGACGCCGGTGCTGTGTGGATCGGGCATGGCCAGCGCGTGCAGCAGGCGGTCGAGCTGGCCTTGCAGGACGGCGAGTATTTCGCGTCCCATGCCGAGGTGGCGGGTCACGGCAAAGCCGACCTTCGGGTGGCGCGTGCGTGCCGCTTCGAGCGCGGCCGGCAATTCCATTTTCACGTGGCCGGCGGCGTTCAGGATGAAGGGCAGCACCAGCACTTGCGCGCTGCCTTGAGCCGCACGGTCGAGCCCGTCGTCGAGCAGGACGTCGGCGTGTTCGATGAAGCAGACCTCGACGCGCCACGCCGGATGGCGCTCGCGCCACTGTGCGGCAAAGTGCAGGATTTCCCTGTTGCCGTCAGGGTTGCGCGAGCCGTGGCCGACGAGAAGTAGTGAGGTGTCGTGCATGAGGTCATGCATCGGAGTTCTCCGCAGCCCGGCGAAAACGATGCGTAAACGCCGGGTCGTAAAGTTTGGAACGGGCGAGGTCCGCCCAGTCGGCGGCGCCCAGCGTCGGGCTGGCGATGATCATCGCCTGACTGCCGACCTTCTCGGCCTGGCATTGCTGCTTGATGTCGGCCAGCGTGCCGCGAATGATCTTTTCCTCGCCCGGCCAGCTGGCTTTGTGCACGACGACGATCGGCGCGTCTTCGGCCCAGCCGGCGATGCGCAGTGCGCGCTGGACTTCGTGCAGCAGCGTGATCGAAAGGAAGATGCAGAGCGTGCATTTATGCGCCGCCAGCGCCTCGAGCTCTTCGCCTGGCGGCATAGTCGTGCGCCCGGCAACGCGGGTGAGGATCACCGTCTGCGTCACTTCGGGCAGCGTCAGCGTCTCGCCGGCCGCGGCGGCGGCGGCGAAGGCCGACGATACGCCGGGCACCACCGCCCATTCGACGCCGGCTGCGGTCAGCGGCCGCGTCATCTCGATCAGCGCGCCGTACAGGCCGGGGTCGCCGGTCTGCAGGCGCACGACGGTGGCGTTGCGGCCGGCCTGGTCGAGCAGCCAGTTGCTCATCGCTTCGAGCGTCATCTCCTTCGAATCGCGGATGGCACAGCCGGGCGGGGCGAACAGCGTCGCCGCCCGGTCGACCAGCGAGCCGGCGTAGAGGATGGCGCCGGCTGCTTCGAGCAGGCGCCGGCCCTTGACCGTCAGCAGGTCCGGGTCGCCCGGACCCGCGCCGACAAACCAGACCTTGCCGGCCATTACGCGGCGTGCAGATCGAAGCAGTAACGCACGGTCGCGTGGCCCTTGCCGCGCGCCAGACCCTTGACGATGGCCCAGGTGAGCAGCGGCTCGGCGATCACGATGCTGGCGTAGGAAATGGCAAAAGCGGCAAACGCGGCCAGCGGCGTCGCGACTTCGCTGAGCGCCAGCCAGAAGCCGACCATCAGTGTGACGCCGCCGTAATAGACGGCGTCGAGCTTGACGATGGTTTTCAGGTCGAGCGTTGCCAGTCGTTTGCCGAAAGCGGCGTGCAGCAGACACAGCGGCAGCGCCAGCGACAGCGTGTTGACCCCGAGGTGGACGAGGTCGGTCGGCGTGAACAGCAGCCCCTGCACGAGCAGGCCGAGGCCGAAACCGAGCAGCGCCGGAACGAAGCCGAGCGTCAGGTAGATCGGCATGGCGCCGAGAAAATGCAGTTCCGACGGGCCGACCGGCAGGTGGAAGGCCTGCATGCAGGCGGTGAAGAAAATCGCCGCGAGCAGCGTGCGGACGATCAGTTGCGGCTGTTTGACGAGCTGCAGCGACTGGCTGCCGAGCAGGGCGATGGCCACCGTATTGGCGGCGATGATTTTTGCAGCGTGGATGTGGCCTGGTTCGATATGCATGGTGACTCCCCTGGAGCGTTGGCAACAGGTGCGGCACAGGCAACAGGAGGAGGTTCAGCGAAGCGAGCCGGGACGGACGGGCGGCGAGTGCACGAAGACGCTACGAAGAAGCGTAAAAGAATCGCACGGAAAAAGACGCCACAGTCCATCTGCGGTCAGCCAACTCCCACCCGGAGCAGTACCACACCAATCATTCCGGGCAGGTCTTCTGGCTCGCCTTCATCCTTGTCTGCCGACCTTCCCATACCCGAAGGTACAGTGGCGTGTGGCAGAGTCGTCTGGCTTACAGCAGCGGGGGCTGCGCCGGAATGTCTGGATCGCTCCAGAGTCACCGGCTTCCCTTTTCATTCGCGCCGCGGAGGCGGCGGCGAAATCCCGAAACGCTGCGCAGGTTATACGAACGGGATGGGCTTGGCAAGTGGCGGGGGCGTCATGCCAGTTCCGTCAGGTCGAGACGGCGCACGAGTTCGCCGAACGGCTGTGTCGGGCCGGTCGCGTACAGGTAGCAGCCGTGCGCGGCTCATTTTCGTTGCCTGAATTCGATCGCCTGTTCGTGCGTGATCAGTTTGGCGAACTCGGTCATACGGCGATCAGATCGTCGATGGCGACGATGCCCTGCAGTCCGCCGCGCTCGTTGACGACCGGAACGCGCCGCACGCCGTGTTCGCGCATCCGGCGCATGGTTTCGAAAACGCCGTCGCGCTCGCGGACGGTGCACAGCGGCTCGATCATGAGGTCGCCGAGCCGCACGGTTTCGGGGTCGAGGCGGGCGGCCAGCACTTCGATCACCAGATCGCGGTCGGTGACGATGCCGACCGGAACGCGCGTCCCGTCGCTCGAGGCGACGACGACCAGCGCGCTGACATGGTGTTGGCGCATCAGGCGCGCGGCCTCCAGAACGCTGTCGTTGCGTTCGGCGACGACAACTTCGCGATTGCAGAATTCACCGATTGACATGCTTGCCTCCGTTGGAAAAGTCGGGGACGCGACGTGACGTGACACGCTTGCTGCCATCCCGGCGCTTCCTGATCGGTCGAGTATCGCGCGGCGCTCCGGCACGCCCAATACCGGGAAAAGGGTATTCGCGCTGCGGGTTATCGGGTGTTTTTCGGCGAATACCGGTCCGGAAGACGCGGTGGGCGATCAACGGCCCATCGGCCAGGCGCTGCTCAGGCGTCGCCTGGCACCGGCAGCCAGCGCTTCTGCGTCGGCCATTCGGCCTGCCACTGGCCGACCCAGCCCGGAACGGCTGCTGCCGGCATCGGCCGGGCGATGCCGAAGCCCTGCACGAGACAGCAGCCCAGATCGAGCAGCGCCTGGCAGTGGGCGTCGCTTTCGGCGCCCTCGGCGATCACTTCGCAGTGGAAGGCATCGGCCAGACGCGCCACGCTCTGGATGATCTGCAGGTCGTCGCTATCGATCAGCATGTCGCGCACGAAGCTGCGGTCGATCTTGAGTTGCGAAATCGGCAGTTTGCGGAAATAGGTCAGCGACGAATAGCCGGTCCCGAAATCGTCCAGTGCAATCGGCGTGCCGTGCGCAAGGCACGCATTGAGTGTATGGGCGGCGTGTTTCAGATCGCCGATGGCGGCCGATTCGAGAATTTCGAGCGAGAGCGCACCGTGCGGCACGTTCGGGTAGCGTGCCAGCGTCTGTCCGAGCCGGATCGCGAAATCGGGCTTCTGCAGTTGCTGGGCGCTGACATTGACGCTCACCGCCAGATCGACCCCGGTGCTCTTCCAGTCCGCGATCTGCCGCAGTGCCGCGTCGAGCACCCAGTTGCCGATCGGCACGTCAAGCTCGGTCCCTTCGATCCAGGGCAGGAATTCAGCCGGCGGCAGCAGGCCGCGCTCGGGGTGCTGCCAGCGGATGAGCGCTTCCATGCCGGCAATCGCGCCGCTGCACAGGTTGACCTTGGGCTGGTAGTGGAGAACGAATTCGCCGCGTTCCAGCGCCTGGGCGACGCCCAGTACCGATTTGCGACGTGCACAGATCTGCCGGTCGTGTTCCGGATCGTAGAAATGGAAGCGGTTGCGTCCGCCTTCCTTGGCCAGGTACATGGCCTGGTCGGCGTGGCGCAGCAGGGTATCGGGATCGGTATCGTCGTCGGGGAAAATCGCCACGCCGATGCTTGCCGAGACGCCGATCGGGGTGCCGTCGAGGTCGATCGCTTGCGCGACGGCGGCCAGAATGCGGTTGAGGACGGTTTCGCATTCGTCGCGATCGGCCATGCCGTTGAAGAGCAGGACAAACTCGTCGCCACCCAGGCGAGCGACGGTGTCCACGCCGCGCAGGATCGGCAGCAGGCGGGCGGCTATTTCGATCAGGATGCGATCCCCCACGGCGTGACCGAACTGGTCGTTGACCGGCTTGAAGCCGTCGATGTCCATGTAGCAGACCGCCATCGGCTCGCTGTTGCGCCGCGCCCGGCCGACCGCCTGCTGCAGGCGGTCGGTCAGCAGCCGGCGGTTGGGCAGGCCGGTCAGCGGGTCGTAATGGGCAATGCGGTTAAGCTCGGCCTCGTGCGCCTTCATCTGGCTGATGTCGCTGAAAACGCCGACATAGTGCTGGACGGCGCCGCTGTTGTCGCAAATGCGGTCGATCGAGAGCAGTGCGGCGAATTTTTCGCCGGTTTTCCGGCGGTCCCAGATCTCGCCCTGCCAGCTGCCGGCCCGCCGAACGGTGTCCCAGAGCGCCGTGTAGAACTCGGGCGGATGGAGGCCCGAACTCAGGAGTCTGGGGTTCTTGCCGATCACCTCTTCGTGTTCGTAGCCGGTCAGGTGGGTGAAGGCGCAATTGACGTCAATGATGTTGCGCTCGGCGTCGGCGACGATGATCCCTTCCTGGCTGTGCGCGAAAACGCTCGCCGCCAGCCCCAGGCTTTCCTCGGCGCGCCTGCGCTGCGCGATCTCGATGATCTGCAGGCGATACATCCGCCAGAAGAGCCAGCCGGCCAGGCTGGTCAGGCCGAACAGGGTGAGCAGCACCCATAGCATCATGCCGCGCTCGTTCTGCCAGCGCCCGAGATAGTCTTCGGCCGAGAGGCCGACGTTGATGTGCAGGGGATAGACCGACGAGCGCGTAAACGACACCGTGCGCTCGATCCCGTCGAGCGGCGTGACTGCCCGGTAAGTGCCTGCCGTCATTTTCTTCTCGAGCATTTGCGCAAGTTGTGGCGAGACGTTGGTGGCGCCGATATTGGTGCCGATCCCCTTCGGTTCGGGGAAGCGCAGGATGACGCCCATGTTCGCATCGCGCAGCGAGAAGGCGCCATGCGCGCCCAGATCGATCGCCGAGAGCATCTTTTGCAGCGCTTCGAGCTCCAGCGAGGCGAGGACGACACCGAGGAACCGTCCGTCGGCGGCGACGATCGGTCGCGCGAGGCTGATCACCCAGCGTCCGGTTATCCGGCCGATATGCGGCGCCGAGATCAGCAGGCCGGCCGCCGGGTTGGCCTTGAACTTCTGGAAGTAGCCGCGATCGCTGATGTCGCCGGTTGTTCGGCCTGCGCTCAGGAGATCCGGCTGGCTGGACAGGACACGGCCTTTGGCGTCGGCGACGAAAAAAGCCAGCGCGTCGATTCGTGTCAGCTGGCGGTTTTCAAGCAGATGTGCCAGTGCTTCGCAGCGTGGCAAGCCCTGCGCCGCGCAGCGCGCGGGTTCGGACGCCAGGGTGTGCAGCGTCTGGTCGATGCGCTGCAGGGTCGCCGTGACCGAGATTTCGAGAACCCGGCCGATATTCCGGGAATTGAGCGCGGCCACCTCGTGGTAGCGCGTCTTGCTGTAGTCGAGCCAGGCGGCGGCGGCCATGGCCAGGGCGATGTTGATCGACATGACCAAGCCGATGATCCGCAGTTTCGGAGATGCGAGGGAATTGCCCGTCTTCGGTTTTTTCATGCCATTCCGCTGAGAATTATTTTTGGCGCTCGCCGCAAGGCACGGTACATGCTAGCTGAATCCAGGCTGGCCGGCAAACGATCAGGGCCGGGTGGGGTGAACCAAATTCCGGCCGCGGCATCAAACAGGCGTATCTTTGCCGGCAAGGGGTTTCAAGCGCTTGCCGTTGGCCAGAATCCATGGGGAGGTCGGGGTCATGATTTCGCGCAATCTGGGCATCGATACCCGCAGCTTCATCGCGGCGATCCGCGACAACAACCTGCCGGCGGTCAGGATTCACGCGGAAAGCGGGCTGTTCGGCGAGCACGCGCTGCAGCAGTCGATGACGCTGGCCGCTTTCTGCGGCCATCGCGCGCTGCTCAGGTATTTCTTCAACCAGAAGCAGAACGGCGACTTCGACTTTCTCGACACCGGCGTTTCGCTCGAGGCGGCGTCGGCCGCCGGCCGGGTCAATGGCGTCATCGACCTGCTCGCCTTCGGCGCCGACCTGCATTGCGACGAAGACTTCCCCTACTACCTGGCGCTTACCCACAACCACACGGTGACGGCGTTCTGCCTCTATTACGCCGGCGTCGACCTGCGCAGTAACGAACACGCGCTGCGCACCGCGTTCAAGCGCGGGCTGCGCGATCTGGTGTACGACATCTTCGCCGTCAACGCCCACGCCAACACGCCGGCCAAGGGGCTCGAATGGTCGATCCGCAAGGGCAAGGTGCAGCTTGCGCTGGGGACCATGCTGTCGGGCGCCGACCCGGCGCAGAACGACAGCGAGCTGATTTTCATGGCGATCGAGAACGGGCAGGACGAGATCGTCCGCATCATGAGCGAGCGCGGTGCCGACGTCCTCGCGCGCGGCGAGCGCATCCTGCTCGATACGGCGAAGAAAAGCCGCCGCGCATCGACGCTGCAGACGGTCTATCGCCTGCTGCAGAAGGCGCGCGGCCAGCCGACCCTGCTGCCGGCCGGCAGCGGGCGCACACAGGGCCTGAAGACGGTCGAGGGCAGCGCGGCCTTCCCGCGCGCGCCGCGCATCGTGCCGATCCTGCGCCCCCGCGGCCGGGGCTGGGTGCTCTACGACAACATGTGACGCAGCTTAGATCGATACCCCCTGGGCGCCGGCGTCGCGCTCGGTCTGCCGCGCTTCGGCGAGCAGCCAGTCGGCAAAGCGCTCGACCTCGGGTCGGCTGCCGCGTGGCGCGCGAACCAGGAAATAGGCGCGCGCGGCGATCCGCTGGCGCGTGTCGCCGAGCAGCTTGAGCCTGCCCTCGGCGATCTGGGTGGCGACCAGCGGGCCGCGCCCGAGCGCGATGCCGCGTCCATCCTCGGCGGCACGGATCAGTTGGTCGTACTGGTTGAACTGCAGGATCGCTTTCGGCCGCGCGTTCGCCAGCCCCATGCCGGCCAGCCACGGGTCCCACGAGAACCACGGCGTCTTCTGGCCGTTGTCGAAGGTGAGCAGCGTCACTCCGGCCAGATCGTCGGCGCTCAGCACGGCCGGCAGGCGGGCGGCGAGTTCGGGCGCCGCCACCGGAAAGACCTCTTCGGCGAACAGCAGCGCCGCGCCGGGTGGCGCCTCGTCGGGCGAGGTATAGCGCAAGGCGAGGTCGATGTCCTCGTGCGCCAGATCGACCATGCGATTGTCGGCCGAGAGGCGCACGTCGACGTCGGGTTCCGCGTCCTGGAAGGCGGCCAGGCGCGGCACCAGCCACAGTGCGGCGATACCGATCGCCGCCGAGACGGTGACGCGCGGGCGCCGCTGCGCGGCGCGCAGCCCGGCGCAAACGTCGGCCAGTCGCGCCAGCATCTCGGCGACCGCGCGCTGCAGGATTTCGCCCTCGGGCGTCAGGCGCAGACGCCGTGTCTCGCGGTGAAACAGCCGCACACCGAGCTGATCCTCGAGCGTCTGGATCTGCCGGCTGATCGCCGACTGCGTCAGGAACAACTCGTGCGCGGCCCGGGTAAAGCTCAGGTGGCGCGCGGCGGCGTCGAAGCCCTTGAGCGGGTCGAGCGAGGGCAGGCGGTGCGAACTGCTATCCATGCGTTTTCCTCATGCGACGGATTCGGATTGCTCGTTTGTTCGATTGGGAGCGGCGTCCTATCTTTACGTTCAATGCAAGGACAGTTTTGTCGATGCATTGAACGCATGGAGGATAGGATCATGGTGGCAAATGTGCAAGAAACCCGCCGCGAACTTGCGCGGCGCGAACTGCTCGCCCTCGACCGGGCGCGCGGTTGCCTGCTGACCTGCGAGTCCGGCGAACTCTGGATCACGCGCGACGGCAGCGCCGACGACCTGATTCTCGGCGCCGGCGAGAGCTGGCGCGTTGAGGGCAACGGCGAACTCGTTGTCTCGGCGCTGCGCCCGGCGCTGCTCGTCATCGCCCACCCGCCGGCCGCCGCGCCGCGCATCGCGCCGCACGGGCGCGCCGCATCGGTCCTCGCCCTGCTACGGCGCTGGCAGCACCCGCCGCTGGCGAGCTATCCGGCGACGCTGTTACGCTGATCGGCAGCGGCTGCTGGCGCGTCACCAATAAACCTAGGAAAAGCAGTTAACCACGGCGAACACGGCGGGCACAACGGAAAATCAAAGACTTGTATGAAATTGCCTAATCACCCGCCGGGTGACGTGCAGAAAAAACTCAAAACCCTTGTTTTTCGCTGTGTTCGCCGTGCCCGCCGTGGTTTGAACTAAGGTTTTTAGGATGAAAACGGGGAGCCGCGGCTCCCCGTTGCGCTGCGGCTAAATGCCTATGCCGCTTCGGCGCAGGCGCAGCGGCCGCCGCAGCCGACGTTGGCCGACTCGGCCAGTGCGCCGACGTAGATGCGCCCGTTCTCGATGCGCACCGGGTAGGTGGCGGCGGCGCCGGTATCGGGCGCGACGGCGGAGCCGGTCAGCAGGTCGATGACGAGGCCGTGCATCGGACACTGCACGCGCTCGCCGAAAACCATGCCTTGCGAGAGCGGGCCGCCCTTGTGCGGACAGGTGTCGGCGATGGCGTAGACGGTGCCGCTGCCGGTACGAACGACGGCAATGTTGCCCTGCGCGGTGCGCAGCTGGCGCGCGCCGGGGCTTGGGATGGCGTCGACCGGGCCGGCGTCGATCCAGGGGGTGTTGGCATTTGCAGTATTGGTCATGATGATCTCCAGTCAGGGTCAGGCGGCAACGGGTTCGAGCGCTTCGATCGGCGCGTATTCGTAGTCGGGGCGGTCGGATTTGGCGCGTTCCTGCCACGGGTCGATCTGGGCGAATTTCTGCCCGACCCAGAAACGTTCGGCGAGGGTCTTGCGCGCCGCTGCGTCGTCGAGGATGCGTTTCTTGACGTAGGGCATGCCGACGCGCTCGATCCATGCCGATGAACGCTCCATGTAGTAGCCCTCCTCGCGGTAGAGCTGGAGGAAGCCGGCGGCGTGCTCGATCGCCTCGTCGTCGGTCGCCACCTTGCACAGCAGGTCGGTGGCGCGCACGCGCACACCGCAGGTGCCGCCGACGTGCAGTTCCCAGCCCGAATCGACGCCGACGATGCCGAAGTCCTTGATCGTCGCTTCGGCGCAGTTGCGCGGGCAGCCCGAGACGCCCATCTTGAACTTGTGCGGCGTCCAGGCGCCCCAGAATTCCTTCTCGATGCGGATGCCGAGGCCCAGCGAGTCCTGCGTGCCGAAGCGGCACAGGCCCTTGCCGACGCAGGATTTGACCGAGCGCACGGCCTTGCCGTAGGCGAAGCCCGAGAGCATGTCGTGTTCGTTGAGCGTGGCCCAGACCTTGGGCAGGTCTTCCTTCTTGATGAAGGGAATGGCCAGGCGCTGGCCGCCGGTGACCTTGACCGGCACGTTGTATTGCGCGGCGATGTCGGCGATGACGCGCAGCTCGGCGGCGTTGGTCAGCCCGCCCCAGGTGCGCGGAACGACCGAATAGGTGCCGTCGGCCTGCATGTTGGCGTGCACGCGCTCGTTGTGCGCGCGGCTCTGCGGGTCATCCATCGCCTCGCCGGGCCAGGTCGAGATCAGGTAGTAGTTGAGCGCCGGGCGGCACTTCGGGCAGCCGTCGGGCGTCTTCCACTCGAGGAAACGCATCGTCTCGGGGATGCTCGTCAGGTGGTTGTTGCGGATCGCGCCACGCACCTCGGCGTGCGTATGGTCGGTGCAGGAGCACAGCGATTTTTCCTGCGGCGCCGGGTTGTAGTCGCCGCCGAGCGTGAAGGCGAGGATCTGCTCGACCTTGCCGGTGCACGAGCCGCAGGACGCCGAGGCCTTGGTGTGGGCGCGCACTTCGTCGAGCGTGAACAAGCCCTTGTTGGTGATCGCCTGGACGATCATGCCCTTGGTGATGCCGTTGCAGCCGCAGACCTCGGTATCGTCGGGCAGGCTGGCGATGGCGACGGCGCCGCTGTGTCCCGAGTCGCCGCTGTGGCCGTGGCCGTGCAGCAGGGTGGGGCGCAGCTCGGAGACGTCGGAACCGTCGCGCATCAGGTCGTAGTACCAGGACTCGTTGGTCGTGTCGCCGTAGAGCAGCGCGCCGGTCAGCTTGTTGTCGCGGATCACCAGCTTCTTGTAGACGCCGCGCGCCG